>CAMCUY010000042.1 GCA_945879075.1 Akkermansia muciniphila
TGCCGGGGCGACCGGCCGCTGGAAATCGATCTGGGCTGCGGCGACGGCTCGTTTCTGATGGAGATGGCCCGCGAGTTCCCGGAGCGGGATTTCCTGGGGGTCGAGCGCCTGTTGGGGCGGGTGCGGAAGGTTTGCAAAAAGCTCACGCGGCGGGGCTTGGAAAACACGCGGGTGCTGCGGCTGGACAGCCGCTACGTGGTCGAGTGGCTGCTGCCCGAGGCGCAGGTTTCACGGCTGCACCTGCTGTGCCCCGATCCCTGGCCGAAGCTGCGCCACCACCGGCGGCGGCTGGTGCAGCTGGAATTTCTCGAAGCCGTGCGGCGCGCGCTGGTGCCGGGCGGGGAGTTTCTTTTCATGACCGACCACGAGGAATATTTCCAGTGGGCGGTGGAGATGGTGGCGGAGTTCGGGAAATTTGAAATCGAGGAATGGACGGAGGAATCGTTTTTCTATCCGAAGACGGATTTCCAACAGCAATGGGAGAGCCAGGGGAAATCGATGTTCCGCCTGCGCTGCCGCAAGCCGCAGTGATGGCGGTTTGTGGCCCTCGCTGCGAAAAAGGGCGGGTAGAATCCCGCGCGGGGTTCGAAAACGCTGCTCGCCTTTTTACGAAATCCCCCCCACATTCCTCCCATGACGGTCATCGAATCCATCGTCCGCGATCTCAGCGGCATGCCGATGCGCAAGCTGGTGGAAGTGGCCCGCTACGTCCACCGCTTGAGCGAAACCGTGGAACGCGAGCGCGCCGATGTCCTCCGGGAAACCCACGGCTACCTGTCCGATGAAGATGCCCGCATCTTCGAACAAGCCTTGGAAAACTCCCGCCGCAGCGAAGCCCGTGGCTGATCGTTCCCAAGGCATCCTGCTCGACTCCAGCGTCATCATCGCCCATTTTCGGGGCAAGTTGGACCTCTTCCAACTCATCTCCCCGGACGAACCGCTCTTCATGCCGCTGGTCGCCCTGGGTGAGCTTTTGAAAGGAGCCTTGAAATCGGCTGATCCCGCGAAACATCAAGCCAAGATCACCGCTCTTCTGAAAGTAGTCGCCGTTCTCAACCCGGACAGCGCGACCGCCGGACACTACGCCGCGGTCTCCGTGGCATTGGAAGCCAAAGGACAACCCGTCCCGGAGAATGACCTGTGGATCGCCGCAGTCGCCCTCGAACTGGACATGCCACTCGCCACTCGCGATGCCCACTTCGACCGCATCGATGGCCTCGCTGTCATCCAGTGGTGAATGCCTGTGATTTGGCACCCGAGGCCCGTGATCAGGCGTCATTGATATTTGGCGGATTCGGCCATCCGTCGCAGTAATCGGGGAGCCGTTGAAGAAAATTAAGGGCTCGGGTGATGGGATTTTTGGTTCCGTTGAGGAAATGACAGGCTCCAGCGTTGAGGCGGCGGCTCGTCAACGAGGTTTGAGGATCATCACGGATTGATCTGCGAAGCCCTCCAGCCGGAGGTTTCCCGACTCGTCCACCCGCACGGTGACGCCTCCGGCTTCGCCTTGGTGGATGACTTGGATGCCGCGGGAACGCCAGTATTTCAAGGTTTGCGGATTCAGCTGCTCGGCGACGGGGAAGGCCGAATGCGAGGCGACGATGGCCTGCGGGTTCACCGCGTCGAGGAACGCGTCGCCGAGGGAAACGACGCCGCGGTGGCGGCCCGCGATGATGACATCGGCCGAGACGTCCTTGCGGGCGTCGAGCAAGTCCGACTCGGTTAGCGCTCCAGCATCGCTGGTGAAGAGCAGTTTCCAGCCGCGCCAGTGGAGGCGGAAAACCGCGACCCGGTCGTCGGCGGGGGAGTTCTGTGAGAATGGATCGGGAGCGTGGAGGACTTCCAACCGCGCACCGTCTGGCATGGCCAGATCCCGGAGATCCGCGGCGTGGATCGCCCGGATTCCCGCGAGCGGCGCGTCCGTGGACCACGCGCGGAACGCCGGGCTGCGCGATTGCGCCACTGGCAAGAGCACCTGCCGGATCGGCAAAGTCCCCCAAACTTCCGCGTCGCCGCCGAGGTGACCGCCATCCGGGTGGCTCAAAACCACCGCGTCCGGCATCACGCCGAGCCGCCGCAACGAAGGCGCGACCCGACGCTTGAAACTGTAGCGATCCGCACAATCCATCAGCACCGCGCCGCTCTTGCCGCCGGAAAAACACGCCGCGCCCGCCCCGTGCTCCAGATCGTAAACGAGCAGGAACGGCCGGCTTTCCTGCGCCAACTGGAAGTGCCCGCCCGGGATCGATGAAAACCCCTCCGCCGTCAGGATGCAGGCTTTTGCCACCTGGCCGTTCGCCCGGTTCACCCATCTGGCGACCGGCGGGACCACCGGATAGAGCGCCGCCGCGAGCAGCGCGGCGCTGAGCAAGACGAAAACCAGCGGCACCAGAATCACCCCGGCGAAAACCGAAACCGGAGTCACCAGCCCGAAGTGAAACGCGGTGAGCGGCGTGGAGCCGATCCCCGCCACCAGCGAGACACCGAGCGACTGCGCGACGTTTCTGCGGAACCCGAGCCACGCCTTTTGCCGCCGCGTCATCATCGCCAGCGGCAGATAGAGCTCCGGTTTCGCGATCCATGAAAACAACCGCGTTCCCCACCCCGCGCCGACCGCGATCACCGCCACCACGCCGTAGGAAAGCTGCACGCCCGGCTGGAACAACAGACGCCCGTCCCACAGCATCGCTACTAACAAAACCGCGCCCAGCGCGTTCAACAAATCCGGCCGCCTGCGGGAAACGAAGGCCCCCAGAAACACCGCCGCCATCCACGCCGAGCGCATCGCCGGCGGGCTGTTGCCGGTGAGCCACGAGTAACCGAAAATCAGCGGCAGCAAGACCAGCACCGCCCAGCGCCGGGGCACTCCCGCCAGCCGCAGCAGCAGCCAGCCGATGCTGCCGACCATCGCCACGTGCAGCCCGCTTACCGAGAACGCGTGCAACGTGCCGCTGTTGCGAAACGCCGCCACCAGCTCGTCCGCGTCCGGCGGTTGCTCGCCGATGACCACCGCGCGGATCACCACCGCTTCCTCCGAGTCATCCGCCAGGCCGTCCGTCACCGCCGCGCGGAACCCCCGCCGCAGCGCGGTTCCGCGCGCCGCCCACTCGGGGGTCACCACCTCGCCCCGCACCCAGCCGGCCTGAAAAACCGCCGCCACACCCTGACCCCGCAGCCAGGCCGCCTGGTCGAACTCGCCCGGATTCCGCCGCTCCGGCAGCGGGCCGAAATTCCCGCGCGCCCTCACCCGCGAGCCGGCGACCGGCAGCTCCCCGCGGCCCTCCCACCAGACCTTGGTTCCTGCTTGCGGCCCCGTTAGCAAGACCGCCGGGGCCGACCAAAAATTCTCGCGACCCCTGCCATCCCTCAACAAGCGGCCTTCCATTCGCCCGCCGCCGGATTCCAACAGAACGCGCTCGGCGGATTTCCTCGCCGCCGTCCGCCAGGTGAAAACCCCGACCGCCAGCCAGCCGCAACACACCCAGGCCAAGCCCGTCCGCCAGTTCTTCAAACCCGCGCCCGCCAGACCCAGCGCGGCACCCGCAACCAGGCTCGCGGGAACATTCCGGTCCGCCAGCAGGACACAGCCGGCAGCGACGAGCGCCGCCATGAACAGAGGATGACGGCCGCAAAACGCCGCCGCCCATCCGCCTCTGCCGCATTGGGGATTTCGCATGGTGGCGGTTCGGTGGAATGCCGATGCGGCCTCAAGTCCGCTTCATGCAGGCGCGCGACATCTAATACAACTCGGCCGGCAGCTAGGAATTCCGCTCGTCGGAACCCCGCTGGATTCTCGCAAAATACTCGGCCTCCTCATCGGCTGTGGTTTGCGCCAACCGAGCGGACGATCCGGCATCTCCACCCGCGGCCGCCGCCTCGCCCGCCGCCGCCCATTCGCGCAGCTTGTGGCTGGCGTTTGCCGAGTGACGAGTGCCGGGAAACTGCTCGACCACTTGGTTCAAGATCGACACGGCGGTCGCGCGGTCGCCATCAACCTCGTCGTAAAGTTCCGCCAGGCGGAAAAGGAAATAGGCCGCGTCGTTGAGCTCCCACTCCTGGCTCTCTAGAGCGTGGCGGATGGTTAGAATCGCGGCCGCAGCGTCGCAGAGGTTGTTCTTCTGGATCTTGGCGATTTCCAGCCATGGCAGACGGTTGAGCGGATCCGCCGCGGCCGCCAGCTTGAAGGCCGCGATCGCGCCTTCGTATTCGCCCTGCGCCATCAGTGAGCGGGCGTCGTGCGTGACGTCCTTCTCGACTTTCTCGCCGCTGTCGTAAACCGCATGGGTGACCCGCTGGGCGAAAAACGGCAGCAGATGGACCGCCATAAAAATCCCGATCGGACCGGCGCTCAAAAACGTGAGCAGGATGCCGTTAAAGGTTTTTTCACCCTCCATCGACTGGAGGTCGGATTTCAATTTCGCGATTTGCTCTTCGTCGGTGCCAGTCTCCTCCAACTGGGAAATCTGCGCCTCCACCTTGGACATTTCCTTCCCGGTCTCGGAATACATCATCCAACTTCCGGCCACGAGGACCGCGAGCACTCCGTAGATAATCCATTTCGTCATTCCGGAGAGTGCCCCAGCGCGGCCGGGCACTGGAAGCAAATTCTAGTGAATCTTACAGCCGCCGCGCGTTGCGGCCCTCGTCGATCAATTTCCAGAAATGCTTCGAGTTCGCCAGCGCCTCGTCCTCGGCCAGAGGCAGCTTCGAGCGGAACATGAAATCCGAAAAAGTCCCCTTGTGCAGCACCCGGTGGACGATCACCGCGCCCTCCTTCACCTCGAAATAGAAGCGGTAATCCTTGGCCCGGAAGCGATACAGGACCACCCCGTCGCGGTCGATCTTGCCGAAACGCTCGCCATTCAGGTTCGTCAGATCCTCCTTGCCGACCTTGAATTCCTCCAGCAGTTCGAGCTGCTCGAGAGTGCCGAGGGCGGAAAGCTCGGCGGCGCTGATTTCGTTGAAGACGATTTGAAACACCTCGGAATGCTAGTGGCGATGGGCCGTCTTACCAGTTCCAAGTTCTTGGGTTTTTGTGGCGGTGATGAGGAACCCGCCTTGCGAGGAGACTACGCCCAATCATCGGCGCGCGTACCTGAATCCTGGAAACGCGCGGACCAGCCTCCGCATTTCCAGCTTCATCAAATTCGCGGTCACCACGTGGGCGGGCAGGCCGCTGCGCTCGATGATGAGATCCACCGGCGACTCATCCGCGGTCACGGCGGCGAAGACGGCGGCTTCCTCCTCGGGTAGCTCGGGGATTTCCGAGGCGGGTTCGGTGAAACTTGCTTTGCGGGCGAAGGGGAGTTCTCCCAGATCGTCGAGCAAATGGCTGGCGTCGGCGACGAGGGTGGCGCCGTCGCGGATGAGTTGGTTGCAGCCGGCGGAGGTTGGTTTGTCGATCGGGCCGGGGACGGCGAAGACCGGCTTGCCGTATTCGGAGGCGAGGTTGGCGGTGATGAGGGAGCCGGACCACGCGGGGCACTCGACGACGAGCACCGCCCGCGCCCACGCCGCGACGATGCGGTTGCGCATGGGAAATGTCTGTTTGTCCGGCGAGGTGTGGAGCGGGAACTCGGAAACCACCGCGCCGAAGCCGCTGGCGATCTTTTCCGCGAGCGCGAGGTTTTCCGGCGGGAAGAGTTTTGCCAGGCCGGAGCCGAGCACCGCGATGGTGCGGCCGTTGGCGGCGACGGCGGCCTCGTGCGCGGCGGTGTCGATGCCGCGGGCGAGGCCGGAAATGATGGTGAAGCCGGCCTGCGCGATCTGATAGGAAAGCTTCTTGGTCGCCTGCGTGCCGTAATGCGTCGCCCGCCGCGAGCCGACGACGCTGATGGCGTGCTTGTCCCGCGGCTCCAGTTTCCCCCAGACATAGAGCAGCAGCGGCGGATCGTAGGCTTCGCGCAGCGGGGCAGGGTAATCCTCGTCATCCTGCATCACGATGGAAATGCCGCGCTCGGCGGCTTCGCGCAGCTCGGTGGCGGGGTCAGCATGGTCCTGCCAGGCGTGGAGGATTTTCGCGGTTTCCTCGCCGATGCCGTCCACCCGCATCAGCCGGTCCTTGGCCGCGCCGAGGATGGATGCCGGATCGCCGAAATTTTCGAGCAGCCGCCGCACCCGAACGGGCCCGATTTTCGGCAGCATGTTGAGGGCGACGATGGCTTCCAGTGCGGTCATGGGATCACAGGGTGCCGATAGATCGTCGTTCCGTCAAAGATGGTTTTGGGAATGTGCATCCGGCTGGGACAGCCGGAACACGTTCTTGGATCACGCGAGCGCCAGCAGCGACTCGTCCCAGTCTTTCCACACCGGGTCCAGGTTCTGTCCGCGCAGCATCGCGGCAACTTCGGCCGGGCTGCGGGTGTCGTGGATTTGGAATTGCTCGGTCGCTTTCTCGCAGCCGGATTTCTCCGTGAGCTCCACGCGGCGGCCTTTGACCGTGAGATGGAGGTCGTCGCCGCCCGCGCCGGTGTAGCCGCCAGGCTCGGTCTTGGCCCCGGCGGACATGTGGGTGACGCCGAGCGTGGTGATCGCGTCCCGCAACGGCGCGGGCTCGCGGGTGGAAACGACGATGCCGACTTGCGGGAATAACAGCCTGAAAACCGCGATCAGGCGCACGAACTCCCTGTCCGGCAGATAGAGATCCGGGTCCGGCTGGTATTCGTAATTCCCCGCATACGGACGCATCCGCGGGAAGGCGACGGTGAACTGCGCCTTCCAGCAATTCCGATAGAGATACTCAAGATGGGCGCACAGCGCGAGCGCCTCGGATTTCCAGTTCGCCAGCCCGAACAACGCGCCGATCCCGATGCGCCGGAAGCCGCCAGCATACGCGCGCTCCGGGCAGTCGAGCCGCCAGTCGAAGTTCTTCTTCGGTCCGGCGGTGTGGAGCTGCGTGTAGGTCTCTCGCTGATAGGTTTCCTGATAAACGACGAGTCCCTCCGCGCCGTGGCCGACGATTTCCGCGTATTGGTCGTCCTCCATCGGCCCGACTTCGAGCGCCAGCGTGGGGATGAACGGCTTGAGCGCGTCGAGGCAGTCTTGGAGGTAGCCGTCGGAAACAAACTTCGGGTGCTCTCCGGCGACGAGCAAAACGTTGCGGAATCCAAGCCCGTGGAGATGCCGCGCCTCGGTCACCACCTGGTCCACCGTTAGGGTCGTCCGGAAAATCCCGGCGTCGCGCGAGAAGCCGCAGTAGCTGCAGTTGTTGACGCACTCATTGGAGACGTAAAGCGGCGCGAACAACCGCATCGTCTTGCCGAAATGGCGGCGCGTCACCTGCTGGCTCTGCCGGGCCAGCGCCTCGAGCGGGCCGCCGGTTTCCTCGGAAACCAGCTGGAGAAACCGCCGCATCAACGGCGTCGGGCGTTTTAAGAGATCGGGAAATACATCGGCGAAAGCCATGGCGGGCGGAATGTGCTTCCTCCGGCGGCGGACGTCAAAGGTGGTTTACGGAGTTTTAAGGGGAGGGGACGTCTCGTTCCTTCGCATGGACGAGACGTCATGCCCCTTGGTTGATGAAGCCCGCGCGAAATTTCCGTGAAGACGGGTTTCTAAGGTCCTGCCGGGCGTTAGCGGCGGTAGTGTCTTGTCAAGCCTTCGACGAGCGCATCGGCGTATTCGCGGAAGATCGAGGGCTGGAGTTTCCCGGAAATTTCGCGGAGTCCGTCGTAGTCGCCGGCTTGGATGCGGGCGTGGTCGGTGGTCGAATTCATGACGTAGGGCTCCATGAAAATAACGGGGCAGTCGTAGAGGCGGTTGGCGAGCAGGTTGCGAACCCAGAGATAGGGTTGGCCGGCGACGGGGCGGACGTTTTTGGATTCGGGCGGGTAGGCGTAGGCTGGCAGGCCGCTGATTTCGGCGAAGGTCTCGGCGACGGTGGCTCCGACGAGGGCTTCTTCCTGGTGGGTGCGTTGGAGGAGTTTTTGGAGCAGGGCGAAACGTTGGTCGGTGAGCAGGACTTCCTCGTCGGTGTAAGCACCGTTCAGCAGAAGATGGAGGTGAGAGCGGTCGATGAGAATGGGTTGGTTAGGATCGCCCCAGGCTTCGGCGTTGAAGTGGAGGCAGAGGACGAGGTCGGGCTTGAGCGACTGGTTGACGAGGTCGGCACGGGCGCGGATTTCGGCGGTTCGATAGAAGAGGCGCTCGGCGAGTTTTTGAGGGGAGCCGGCCGCCGACTCCTGGGTGAGGGAGAGCAGGGCGTCCGGGCGGATGGAGGTGACGGGTTGGGTTTTTTCGCGGACGAGGGAAATGGTCGCGCCGAGTGCTTCGAGGCGCGGTTTGAGGAGCTTCGCGACTTGCAGGGTCATGTCGCCTTCCTGCACGGGGGTGCCGCTGCCGACGACAAACCAGCGCTCCTCGAGTTTCGCCCATTCGCCGCCGATGTGGCCGGGGTCGATGGCGATTTTCAGGCCGGCGAGTGGCATTTCCGGAGAGGTCGGCGGGAGCTCTTTGGCGGTCCGCCAATGGCGGGGGGCGGCGGATTCCGCCGGGGCGAAGCGGAGGTGGAAAATTTCCTCTGCGGGGGAGTTGCCGGTTTGGATGCGGGCCTCGGTCTCATCGATCTCGATGCACGTTTGCCAAGCGTCGCCGGTGGTGAAAACGGTGGTGAGCAGCCGCTCGAAATTCTCGCGGGTGATGGTGTTCTGGTAGATTTCCAGGGCGTTCCAGTCCGGCGGCGCGGCGAGCATCGAGAGGGCGCGTGGTGCTGGCTTTGTCGGTGGGTGAATGTTCTTTCGAAGTTCCCAACGGGATGGCTTTCCGGGGCGGAAAAGCACGGGCACACAGATGATCCATGCCAGACCGAGCAGGATCAGCAGCGGGAAGTAGCGTTTGAAGAATGGAGACATTCAGGAAATCAGGTGATTGAAAGGCATGGCGGTTGGTTGTGGGAGAGGATGGATTTGGCGGGAACTTTCACTTGAGCTTTTTGGCAGCTGCCGGGGGAGGCAGATAGTTTTCCCGAGTGACAATCTTCCTGCCGGTTTTTTCTTCCAGTTCCACGCGGGCTTTCTTGGCGATGCTTCCGCCGGTCTTTGCGGCGGCTTTGTTTTCCTGCATGCCGGTGGCTTCCACGCTCTCGGCGATTTGGCGGGTGGAGAGTTCGGCGAGAGCGGTGAAGATCAACTCCGCCTCGCTCATGTGGTCGCGGAGGTTCTGGGTCTTGAGGGCTTTGAGCTTCTTGTGATCCTTGACACTCACCTCCGCCCATTCCTGATGGATGATGTTGGTGAGGATGGCGTATTCATCGCCCTTCTTGATATCGTGGTCGGCCCAGTAGTCGGTGAGTTTGTTCCGGGTTTCCTGGCCGGTCATGCGCTGCTCGATCCATTTCTCGTTGCGGCCCTGCTTCTGCCAGGTTTCGCGGGCGCGGTCGAGGGAGCGGGAGGGATCTGAGAGTTCCTGCATGCGCTCGTAGCCGACCTTGGCGAGCCAGAGTTTGATCGGTTCCGCTTTGGGGCTGGGGACGCTCTGGACGAGGCGGAGGAGGGTTTCGGCGTTGGCGACGTCGGTGGGTCGTTGCTTGCCATCTGTGGCTGTCATTTTCAACTGGTGACAATTTGTCACCAGTTGACTTCCCTCCTTGGCCAGTCGCTCCTTGAGCTTGTTCCAGTATTTCCGAGCAGTTTGAAAATCCGGCTGTTGGGTGAGCACCTGAACGATGTCCACGACCGAAAACCACCAGGTTTCGGTTCTTTCGTCGTAGACGCGGCGGATTTCGTGGCCTTCGAAAACGGCGAGGTCTTTGTTCATGAAGTGGAGAGGTTGGGGCCGGTTGCAACGTTTTAAAGTGTTCATGAGAACGCTATCGAGTTCGCGTTCGGGGTCAATCGGGAATTGCGCGTGACAACTCGGAGCGGTCGCGCGGAATGAATTCCGCGCTCCCGGCGGGGGCATGGCGGTTGGCAACCGCCGCCACGGTTAGAAGTCCGCGAAGAGGTCCATTTGAGGGGCGTTGGGTTGTGGGAGAGAGGGTTGGTCGGTGTTTTTGGCTTTGGGGCCCTGGGTCTTGGCCTCGGGTTTCACGGAGTGGAGTTCGAGGTGGCTCAGGATGGATTTGGCGCGCTCGACGACGACTTTTGGCAAACCTGCGAGGCGGGCGACCTGGATGCCATAACTCTTGTCGGCGGCGCCGGGGAGGATCTTGTGGAGGAAGATGATTTCCTCGTTCCACTCCCTAACGGCGACGTTGTAGTTGGCGACGGCGCTCTTGGTGTTGGCGAGGTCGGTGAGCTCGTGGTAGTGGGTGGCGAAGAGGGTGCGGCAGCCGATGGTGTCGTGCAAATGCTCGGCGACCGCCCAGGCGATGGAGAGGCCGTCGAAGGTGGCGGTGCCACGGCCGATCTCGTCGAGGATGACGAGCGAGCGGTCGGTGGCGTGGTTGAGGATGAGGGCGGTCTCGCTCATCTCGACCATGAAGGTGGACTGGCCGCGTGATAGATCGTCTGACGCGCCGACGCGGCAGAAGATGCGGTCGACGAGGCCGAGCGTGGCCGACTCGGCGGGGACGTAGGCGCCGATCTGGGCCATCACGGCGATGAGCGCGATCTGCCGGATGTAGGTGGACTTGCCGGCCATGTTAGGGCCGGTGAGGATTTGGAGGCGGGCGGTGTCGGGATCGAGCTCGGTGTCGTTGGGGACGAATTTGACGTCGGTGAGGGTTTGCTCGAGCACGGGGTGGCGGCCGTTGGTGACGAAGAAGCCGTTGCCGGCGTTGAGGACCGGGCGGCAGTGGCGGTGGTATTGGGCGACTTCGGATAGTGCGCAGAGCACGTCGATTTCCGCGACGGCGGCGGCGGTTTCCTGGAGCGCGGGCAGATGGGTGATGACGCGGGCGCGGAGCTCGAGGAAGAGTTCGTTTTCGAGTTGTTTGGAGCGTTCTTCGGCACCGAGGACTTTGTTTTCCATCTCCTTGAGCGCGGGGGTGATGTAGCGCTCGGCGTTGGACATGGTTTGCTTGCGCGTGTAGTCGTCGGGGACTTTGGCGAGATGGCTGGTGGTGATTTCGATGAAGTAGCCGAAGACGTTGTTGAATTTGATTTTCAGCGAGTCGATGCCGGTGCGTTTGCGTTCGTCTTCCTGGAGGCGGGCGATCCAGTCCTTGCCGCCGCGGGAGGCATCGCGGAGCTCGTCGAGCGCGGGCGACCAGCCGTCGCGGATGACGCCGCCGTCGCGGAGGTGGGCGGGCGGCTCGTCGGTTAGGGCCAGGGAGAGCATTTCGGTGAGTTCGTGGAACTCGTGGAGGCGGGGTAGAATTGAGGATTGAAGATTGTTGATTGAAGATTGGGAGAGGGAAGAAAGATCCTGCTTGAGCGCGGGGATGTGGGAGAGGGAGATGGAGAGTGATTGGAGGTCGCGGGCGTTGCCGGAGTTCTGCGAGAGGCGGGAGGTGGTGCGCTCGATGTCGCGGATGCCTTTGAGCACGTCGCGGCATTTCGAGAGAAGGAAGGGCTCTGCTAGGAATGAGGCGATGAGATCCTGGCGGGCGTTGAGCGCGGTGAGATCGCGGAGCGGGTGGAGAATCCAGTCGCGCAGGAGGCGTGCGCCCATGGGGGTGGCGGTGCGGTCGAGCACGCCTAGCAGGGTGTGGGCCTTGCCGGAGCGGGAATCAACGAGGTCGAGGTTGCGCTGGGAGGCGGCGTCGATGAGGACGTGGTCGGCGCTTTCCCTAACGTGCGGCGGGTGGAGGTGGGTGCAGTTTCTCCGCAGCTGGTGGATGAGGTAGTGGAGGATCGCGCCGCCGGCACCGCTGGCGGCGTGGAGGTTGGCGCAGCCGAAGCCGTCGAGCGAGTGGACGTTGAAGTGGTCCTTGAGGAGCTGGTTCGCGTGCTCGGGGAGGAAGGTGTAGCCTTCGTAAACCAGGCAGTTGGTGAGTTTTCCGAATTCCGCGGTCTGGTGATCCGGGATGAGCAGCTCGGAGGGGGAGATGCGGGCGAGTTCGTCTTCGAGTAACCCGAGGTCGGCGAACTCGGCGATGGTGAACTCGCCGGTGGTGTGGTCGATGCAGGCGAGACCGGCGGATTTCCCGTGGCGGCAGACGGCGGCGAGGTAGTTTGGGCGCTGGTTGTCGAGCAGCGCCTCGTCGTCGATGGAGCCGGGGGTGAGGATGCGGGCGATCTCCCGGGAAACGAGTTTTCCGGCGACGGGTTCGGACGTTTGTTCGGCGATGGCTACGCGCTTTCCGGCCTTGAGCAGCCTGGCGATGTAACCCTGCGCCGCGTGAAAGGGGACCCCGCACATCGGAGTTCCGCCGCGCTTGGTGAGGGCCACGTTCATGATCGGCGAGGCGGCTTTCGCGTCGTCGAAGAACATTTCGTAGAAGTCGCCGAGGCGGTAAAACAGGATGATGTCGGCGGGCAAGGACCGGCGCATGGCTTGATATTGGGCCATCATGGGGGTCAGCGCGGGCTCGGACATGGGCGGAGAGTGGCGGGGAGATTAGGAAGAATCAAGAAGCGAGGGAGTTTGGGCATGGGACGAAGCGGCCGCGCCGACGTGGGAGTCGGATCGCCTCTGGGTGCACAAGGGGTGGAATGCGTCCGCCCTTGCGGATGGAGAGTCGCGGCCAGGAATGGCTTTTCACGGCTGTTTTTTATCCACACGGCGAAAGCGCTTCGCTGCTCGTGACTTTCTTGTCCTGCGCCCCATGAAATTCGGGCACAAAAAAACGGGTGCCGTTTGGCACCCGTTTTTGACCCTGGTTTGCGGAACCTGGGGAAATTACTCGGCGGACTCGGCAGGAGCGGCCGCAGGAGCGTTCGAAAAGCGCCAGCGGATCTTGTTGCGCTTGGAGGCGGAACGCAGCTTGCGTTGCTTGCGCTCGGTAGGCGTCTCAAACGCGCGGCGGCGGCGCATTTCCTCGAGGATGCCCTCGGAATCCAGTTTTGTCTTGAGGCGCTTGAGAGCCCGGTCAACGGGCTCGCCTTTCTTCATAGTCACTCCACGCATGCGATGATTGTTGGTTGGTTTGGTTGGTTCCGCGGTATCTTCGGGGCGCGCTTGATGCGGGATCGGCCCGGCCTTGTCAAGACACAACCCGCCGGAAATCTGAAAAAAGGGGGGCTTGCATGCGCAGAGGATGTCGGCTACAGAGCCTTGTCCTCTGGCTATCGTCGCGCAGTTGCGTCGACCGTCCGGTTAAATATCCGGCTGTCCGAGGGTTTTAAAAGCACAAATCATGTACCGCATTCCGTTCAACCGGGTGGACTGGATTACCAGTTCCTTCCTCATCGGCACCGCCCTCACCGCCCTCATCGGGGTTCCCATCTACCTGGTTAAAGTCGGCCTCGACTGGTTCCAGTTCGCGATGTTCTTCTTTTTCGTAACCGCCACGATGATGAGCATCACCGTCGGTTACCACCGCTTGTTCTCGCACTTGTCCTTCAAGGCGAAGAAGCCCGTCAAGTTTTTCACCCTCGTTTTCGGCGCCTGCGCGTTCGAGAATTCCTGCCTCAACTGGGCGTCCGACCATCGCCTCCACCACAAGCACGTCGATCACGACGAAGACCCTTATGACATCTCCAAGGGCTTCTTCTGGGCGCACATCGGCTGGCTCATTTTCAAACTCAACCCCGAGCAGCCGATGGACAACGTCGCCGACCTGCGGAAAGACAAGCTCGTCATGTGGCAGCACAAGTATGTCCACTGGATCGGCCTCTTCGTCGGTCTCGTCATCCCGACCGCGCTCGGCTATGTTTGGAACCTCAAGATGGGCTTGGACCCCTGGCTCGGCGCGCTCGGCGGCTTCCTCATCCCCGGCATCGCCCGCATCGTCGTCGCCCAGCACTGCACGTTTTTCATCAACTCGTTCTGCCACATGCTCGGCCGCCAGCCTTATTCCACCAGCCACACCGCCCGCGACAGCGCGATCATGGCCTTTCTCACCTTCGGCGAGGGTTATCACAACTATCACCACGAGTTCCAGCACGACTACCGCAATGGAGTGAAGCCATGGCAGTGGGACCCCAGCAAGTGGACCATTTGGACGCTCTCCAAGCTCGGCCTTGTCGATGGCCTCCGCCGCGTGCCGGACGGCCGCATCCTCCTCGCCGAGATGGGCGAGGCCCGCCGCAAGGCGCAGAAGCATCTCGCGGAAATGCGCGCGCATCCCGCCGCTGCCGCCCGCTCCGCCGCCGAGTCGCTGCATGAAATCGTCGAGAAACTTTCCGCCAACTATCACGAGCTTGAAAAGGCCGTGGCCGACCGCGTCCAGCTTTCCCGCGAAGTTATGAAGGGCTGGCAGAACGAGACTCGCAGCCTGATGCGCGAGTTGCGCAGCACCACCGCGGCTGTCTGAGCCGCACCGGCATTCCGTCGTTTCCCCGAACGCCCCGAGACCGCGAGGTCATGGGGCGTTTTTGCGATCAGGATTGCCGGAGTGCGTGGGGAGGGGCAGGATGAACGGCGTGACGTTTGCTGGGAAAATTCCGTGGTTGGCCGGCGCATCCCGCAGGAGGCGCTGGTTGGTGGGCGTTTCGGGCGGGGCGGATTCGATAGCGCTGCTGCATTTGTTGGTGGCGGCGGGGTTGCGAAAGCTGGTGGTGTGTCATCTGGACCATGGCTTGCGCGGGCGGGCGGCGGCGGCGGACGCGAGGTTTGTCAGGCGGGTGGCCGGGAAGCTCGGGCTGGAATGCGAGCTCGGGCAGGCGGATGTGCGGGCGCGGATGGCGGCGTGCGGCGAGTCGCTGGAGACGGCGGCTAGAAACGCGCGGCATGCGTTTTTCGGCGAATGCGCGCGAAAACATCGCTGCCGCCGCATCCTACTGGCGCATCACGCGGACGATCAGGCGGAGACGGTTTTGTGGAATTTGTTGCGCGGCTCGCACGGGCTCAAGGGCATGCGCGAGGAGCAGCGGTTGGTGACGGAATCCGGCGTGGTGCTGGAGTTGGTCCGTCCGTTGCTGGGGGTCCGCCGGGCGGAGTTGGTGGCGTGGTTGGAATCGCACGGCTACCGCTGGCGGGAGGATGCGAGCAACGCGGAGCCGATCGCGGTGCGCAACCGTTTGCGGAACGAGGCGCTGCCATTGCTGGCGGAAATTTCCGGACGCGACGCGACGCTGGCCTTGGTCCGGGGAGCGGCGGACAGGGAGGATCTGGAAGCGTTGGAGGCGTGGGCGTTGGAGCGGGCGAAGGTGCTCGATCCCCAAGGGCGGCTGCATCTGCCGGTGCTAAGGGCCTTGCCGGTCGCCTTGCAGCGGATCGCGCTGCGGAAGTTTCTCCAGGCCGGCGGGATCGCCTCGCCGGAGCGGGATTTGATCGAGCGGGGGCTGGGCCTGTTGGAGGTGAAAAATCCGGCGGTGGTCAATCTGCCGGGCGGCGGCAAGCTGCGGCGCCGCGAGGGTCGTCTGTCGATCGAGCGTTAGGGTTTCCCGCCGGGCCAGATTTTTTCGAAATCGTTGGGCGGTTTTTCGGCTTGGCGGATGAGGCCGTCGGCGGTGACGGCGAGCCAGGGATGGATCTCGCCGCCGAGGGACTCGATGGCTTGCACGGTCCAGACATTGCAAACACGGGGCAGGAAATAAACATGCCGCGACTCCAGCAAGACGCCGCCGCCCCAGCTTGAGGTGCCGCAGACGACCGGCCTGCCGTCCGCGCCGCGGGCGCTGCAATCGTTGAGGAAGGCGGCGAGGTCGCGGCCTTTTTCGCGGGCGGTGAGTTTTCTCCAGATCCGCTGGTGTGGGCAGACTTCGGGGATGTTCCAGTTGGCCGGGATGAGTTCCATCACGGAGGGCGTGGGGGTGAAGAGCGCGCGGAAAAATTTCCACGGCGAGTGCAGGCCCTTCTCGACGTAGGCGGTCCGGTCGCCCCAGCTGAGGGTGACGTACTTGGGCGTGCCGAAGCCGGCAGGCGGGATGAATCCGGACTCGATGAGCCAGTCGTAGGGGAAAACCAGGCCGGTGTGCAGCTCGTCGGAGATCAACCAGACGAGGACATGCGGATCTTTGGCGGGAGGCAAGGCGGTCTTGGCGACCTCCGCCCGATAGACTGGCGCGGGCGTGTCCGGCAGGCGGATTCCGCAAGAGCTCAACGCCAGCGCCGCGAGGATCAGTCCGTATCGATTTCGGATGGATCCCGGGCTTGGCATCAGGCTGGGAGAAACGAGCAGATGTATTCGCAAATGCCTTCGCTCACCTTAATGGTGAAGCCGCTGTTGCCGGCGACGTCAAAGGCGGAGCCGGCTTCGATGACGAGGGCGTCGGATGTTCCGTCCAGGGTGACCTCGCAAGCGCCGGCGATGATTTCCATGCGCTCGGGGGCGGCGGTGCCGAAGTGGAAGTTGCCGGGGTAGATGAGGCCCAGGGTTTTCTTGGTGCCGTCGGCGAAATGGACGGTGTGGGAAACGACCCTGCCGTCGA
Source organism: Akkermansia muciniphila (assembly GCA_945879075.1). Lineage (GTDB taxonomy): Bacteria > Verrucomicrobiota > Verrucomicrobiia > Verrucomicrobiales > Akkermansiaceae > Luteolibacter > Luteolibacter muciniphilus_C. Next base: position 16,356 of record CAMCUY010000042.1, read on the forward strand.
AATAGACGTTGGCTTTGGCATCGACGGTGACGTTGGAGAAAGATGACATGATCAGGTGTGAGTAGGTTGGTGGTTTGAGAATCATTCGGTCGGTAGGCCGCTTTCCTTCCAGGCTTCCCAGCCGCCGGTGAGGGTGGAGGAGGAGTAGCCGAAGCCTGCCAGATGGATCGCGACGGTGCGGGCGTCCGGGCAGGTGAGGTTGGTGCAATAGATGACGATGGTTTTTTTCGCGGCGAGGGCGGCTTTGATTTCCGCCTTCCGTTCGGTGATTTGCTCGTCGCAATCTGCCGACTTGGGAAGGCTGATGGCGCCGGGGAGGTGGCCGAGATTGTAGAAAAATCCGGGCCGGGCGTCGTAAAGCAGCGCTTGCTCGGCTTGCTGCAAGGCGAAGAGCTCGGTGAGCGAGATGGAGGTGATCTCGCCGCGGCCGTTCATTCTCACCGGCTTTTTGTCGGCCGCCACCGGTGGTGCCGGCGCGGCCGCCTGCGGCACCGGCTGGGCACAGGAGGCGAGGCCGAGCGCGATGGTCGCGGTGAGGAATGGCGACCGGTGAAAGGTCATTTGACGATCTGAATCAGCTCGACGTCGAACACCAGCGTGCCGGCGGGAGCGCCTGGCGGCGGGCTTTCGCCGTAGGCGAGCTTGGCGGGAATCCAGAGCCGGCGTTTTTCGCCCTCGACCATGAGTTGCACGCCCTCTGTCCAGCCGGGGATGACTTGGTTGAGCGGGAAAACGATGGGCTCGTTGCGCATGATCGAGCTGTCGAAGATTTTGCCGTCGGTGGTCCAGCCGGAGTAGTGGACTTTCACTTGGTCGGTGGCTTTCGGGTGGACGGTGCCGGTGCCCTTGGCGAGGACGCGCGAGGCGATGCCGGAGGCGGTTTTTTCGGCGCTGTCGGGAGCGGCGGCCACATCTTCAGGAGTGGCGGGTGGTTTCGGCGCGGCCTTGATGGCGAGTAGTTCGACGTCGAACACGAGCAGTCCGCCGGGGCGGCCGCCGCCGGGGTTTTCACCGTAGGCGAGTGCGGCGGGAATCCAGAAGCGGCGCTTTTCGCCTTCGACCATGAGTTGGAGGCCTTCGGTCCAGCCTTTGATCACGCCGTTGAGCGGGAAGCTGGTGGGCTGGCCGCGTTTGACGGAGCTGTCAAAGAGTTTGCCGTCGGTGGTCCAACCGGAGTAATGCACGGTGACGGTGTCGGCGGCGGCGGGTTTTTGGTCGCCTTTGCCGGCTTGGAGGACTTTGGAGGCGAGGCCGGATGCGGTTTTGGAGGCATCGGCGGGAGGAGCGGCTACGTCGGATGGTGTTTCAGGCATGACAGTTTCGGCGCGGGCGGTGGCTGAGATTGCAAGTGCCAACCCGGCCGCGGTCGGGATCAAGGCACGCAAGGATTTCGTGATGAAATTCATGCACGGAGGTTCGACGGATCGAGCAAGGCTGTCAATCCCGCGAATGGCGGGAAATTTTCAGCGGCGGCGGCTGCGGACCGTCATGGCGGATTTTTCCCAGCAGTAGGGGCAGCGGAAGGTGTTTTTGAACAAGATGGAGAGAGCCACTCTCAGGCGGTGGCTGCCGAGGAGGGGGAAGGCGCGCCGGTGTTTCGCGCAGTCCCTGGAAGCCAGAACCGGAGCCAGGCACAAGGGACAGCGCGTCCGCGCGGCGAGGATCCATTGCAAAGCCGTCAACACAACCGCGGCGATTCCCATGCCGATGGCGACATGGGTCAGTTTGCGGTCGTTCTGGAGGAGGGCGTAAATGAGTGTCAGGCTGGCAAGCGGAGCGAGCAGGCACTGCGAACACAGCAAGAGCGAGGCCGCCTTGAAGCGCAGGACCGTGGACCTGGATCGGAATTGATGCATCTCGGGGTCAGGCGGCGGAACATCTGATGGTGAATCAGGCAGGAATCGTGCCGCAGGTCCCGTGCCACCACAAGACCATTTAACTGGAATTTTTGCTAGAGCGCGGTTCCCTCCGTCATCCCCCCGGTTCCGACCAAATCGGCACTGCCGGAGGTTAAAACAAAAATTCCTGGGAGTTTTTGGCGGGCGGCATCTTCGACTTGGTTGTTAGCAAGGCGTCGATCCGCGTGAGCAAATCGAGCGACGGCACTTCATGGCCTTCGAGGATGACTCGCAGGCGGGTCCTCCATTCGTCCACCGAGCCGTCTTCCGCGGCGGCGAGTGCCATCGCGGTTTCCGTCAGGCGGCCGCTCACCGCGAACTGGCGACCGGTCCGGCGTAACCAAGCGTCGAAATAGGGGCGGTCGATCTTGGGGGTGAACACGCCGCAAGCCGTGGCGCAATCGCCCTACGAGGTCAAGAATTCACGCGCTGGCAGAAGGGGCCGGTCTTTTTACGGCAACGGATTTTCCCGATTCGTCTCTTGTCTGGACAGGGCGGAGGGCGGTCTCCAGAGTGCGTCCACTTTATGCGTATTTCGGACCGCTACATCGGCAGGCAGGTGCTTTCGGGCACCTTGTATGCGGTGATGGTACTGGGGGTGGTGTTGCTGCTGGGAAATCTTTTCAAGCAGATCCAGCCCTTGTTGGTGGACCAAAAGGCGCCGCTGTCGCTGGTGATCCGGTTCGTGATCAGCGTGCTGCCGCTCTCGTTGATGTACACGATCCCGTGGGGTTTTCTCTCGGCGGTGCTGCTGGTTTTCGGGCGGCTGTCGTCGGACCAGGAAATCACGAGTTTCCGGGTGGCGGGCTTGAGTCTGGTGCGGCTCTCGGCGCCGGTGTTCGTGATCGGGGCTTTGCTGTCCTTGCTGAGCTTGTGGCTGAACATCAATGTGGTGCCGTTTTCGAAGGCGTCCTCGAAGCAACTGATCTACGAACAGGCGGCCCGCGATCCGGATTCGCTGCTCAAGCCGGGGGTGGTGCAGGGGGATCTCAAAGGCGATGCGACCGGTATTCAGAAACTGTTGGTCGAGGGGAAAAGCGGCGGGTGGGTGGAGGGGTTTCATTTCTACGTGTTGCCGCGGACCGAGGAGGGGGCGGGGGAAATGACCTACGTCCATGCGACACGGGCGGCGCTGACGATCGACCCGGTGAAAAGCCAGCTGCGGGTGAAGCTGGAGGACGCGTATTTCGAATCCAGAAACCGCGAGGGCAAGGTGGAGATGGGCTTCGCCGGGGAGGCGGAACCGCTGCTGATCGATTTGAAAAACCCGCGGGACCGCAAACCCAGCGCCAGCTCGATGTCAAACGAGCAGCTCCGCCGCGAGATCGCGACCGACCCGACATTGCCCCCTGAAAAGAAGCGCAAGATGCAACGGGAAATCATGACCCGCTATTCGTTCTCAATGGCCTGTCTCGCGTTTGCGTTCGTGGCGGTGCCGCTGGGCTTGCAGACGCGCCGCCGCGACACTTCCCGCGGGCTGATCATCAGCCTGCTCATCGGCTCGGGTTATTTTCTGGTCACGATGCTGGCGGACCAGTTCAAGACGAATGCGGGAATGGCGATGACGCTGTGGGCGCCGAACGTCCTCTGTGTGGTGTTAGGGTTGTTCCTGTTCCGCAGGGCGCGCTTCAAGTAAGCTCCGATGAAAATTCTCCGCGCGCTCACCAAGACCTCCAGGAATGTCCGGGATTTCTTCGCGGCGGAACGGGTGGCGCTGGCCCCCTTCGCCAAGGATCTGAGGAACTACACGGTGCCTAAATTCCGGCAGGACGCGTGGGCGGCGGGAAACGTGACGGTGCTGGCGCTGGCGCAGGGCATCGCGTTTGCGGCCATCGCGGGGCTGCCGGTGGTTTATGGAATCACCTGCGCGGCGGTGGCCTCTTTCGTCGCGCCCTTGTTCGCGGGCTCGCGGCACACGGTGCTCGGTCCGACGAATGCGACGGCGTTCATGCTGTTCAGCTTTTTCTCGGTGAACCCGGCGCTGGTCGGGCGCTGGGGCGAGTTGATCCCGCTGCTGGTCCTGATGGTCGGCCTGATGGCGACGGTGGGAGCGGTTTTCCGGGTGGCGGATCTTTTGCAATACGTCTCGCGCAGCGTGTTGGTTGGTTATATTTCCGGCGCGGCGGTGTTGATCGTGGCGAATCAATTGAAGCCGTTCCTCGGGCTGTCAGGCCATGTGAGCGACGCGGCGTCCTCGACGTTTGCGGGCCTGTTGTGGGGGCTGGCAAAGGCGCTGCCGCACGCGCAGTGGGTGTCGGTGCTGATCGGCGCGGCGACCTTGCTGATCTACGCGGCGCTGCGGCGGTGGCGTCCGTCGTGGCCGGCCTTCGGGGTGGCGCTGCTGATTTCCTCCGCCATTTTCGGCACCTTGATCCGGGTGGGGGTGGCACCCTTCAAGGGCGCCCAGACCTTCGTGACCTTCAGTTTTCAAGACCTACTGCCGCGGGCGCCCCATCTCTGGCGGGCGGAATTTTTCGCCGACATTTCGGCGCTCTTGAGCATCGCCTTCGCCACGGCGTTCCTCGCTTCGTTAGAAAACACCTTGATGGCGAAAACGCTGGCGTCGAAGACCGGCGACCGGGCGGACGTGAACCAGGACATGCTGGCGGTGGGCATGGCCAATCTCGCGACCGCCTTCGCCGGCGGAATGCCGGCCTCGGGCTCGTTGACGCGCTCGATGCTGAA
>CAMCUY010000043.1 GCA_945879075.1 Akkermansia muciniphila
CCGTACGCTTGAAATCCGCCGCCGAGTTTCCCAGAAACGGCCGCGCGATCACCCGGCCGATCCGGATGCCGCGCTCGTCTAGCAGTGCCCGCGCCGTTTTGCAAAGCGCCCACAAGCGCTCCAGTCCGAAGGCGGCCTCGTGGGCTGCGATCTGCAGCACGCTGTCCGCGCTGGTGTAGAGGATCGGCTTGCCGGTCTGCAGGTGTTGCTCACCCAGTCGCGTCAGGATTTCGGTGCCGGAGGCGGCGATGTTGCCGATGAATTCCACCCCGCCGCGCTCTTCCAGTTCCGCGACCAGTTCGGATGGAAACGCCTCGAAAGTCGCGAAGGCCTCGTCCGGCCCGCTGCCCATCAGCTCCCAGTGACCGGTCGTCGTGTCCTTGCCCGCCGATTTTTCGGTGAGCCGCGCCCAGGATGCATCGGGATGGATTTCTACGTCATCGGGTAGATTTAGAATTTCGTAAAGCCCGAGTCGGGCTAGATTCGGCAGCGAGAATCCCGGAATCCTCGCGAACAAATGCCCGAGCGTGTTGGCGCCCGCGTCGCCGTATTCCGCCGCGTCCGGTGCGTTGCCACAGCCCACGGAATCCAGGACGACGCACAGGACGCGCTTCACGCGGTGGGTGAGTAACGGTTGAAAACCGGCGGGCGCAGGAAGCCGATCAGCGTCTGCCCTGATTTTCTAGCGAACTCAACCGCCAGCGAACTCGGCGCGGAAATGGCCGCCACCGCCGGAATCCGCGCGGCCAGCGCCTTTTGCATGATCTCGAATGAAAGTCTGCCGGAAACTAGCAGAAGCGTGGATTTCAGGTCGATGCCGTTGAGCAAGGCGTGGCCGATCACCTTGTCCACCGCGTTGTGGCGGCCGATGTCCTCGCGGAGAACGAGCAGCTCGCCATCAGCCGAAAAAATCCCCGCCGCGTGCAGTCCGCCGGTCGTTTCGAAGGTCGTCTGCGCCGCGCGGAGTTTCGCCGGAGCGGCGAGCAGAACGGCGTCGGAAATCTCGGTCCCACGCTCGATCGGCGGGAAGTCGGTGAAGATCGCCTCCAGCGTCGCCTTGCCGCAAAGCCCGCAGGACGAGCCGGTGAAAAGATGCCGCGTCAGCCGTCCGAGGTCCACCGCCACTCCGTCGGCGAGGAACACCAGCACCCGGTTTTCCTCGGGCCGGGGCTCGATTTTCCGCAACTGATCCACCGAGGAAACGATGCCTTCCGTCACCAAAAAGCCCGCCGCCAGCTCGTCGTCGTGGCCGGGAGTCCGCATCACGACCGCCACCGGGTGGCCGTCGAGACGGATTTCCAGCGGCTCTTCCACCGCCACCTGGTCGTCGATGACGACGGCTCCGCCGGGCCGGTTCTGGATCAGCGAAATCGTTTGCGAAGCTTGCATTTCCGCGAGCTTTGTTAGCTGAGCTTCGCCAGGATCGTGTTGAAGGTCGGGCTCGGGCGCAGTGCGGCGAATGCCAGCGCATCGGATGGCATGTAGTAGCCGCCGATGTCCACGGGCTTGCCTTGCACGGCGAGAAGTTCCTCCACGATTTTGGATTCGTTAGCGGCGAGTTCCGCGGCGATCGGCGCGAACACGGCGGCGAGCTCAACGTCCTTGTCTTGTGCTGCCAAAGCCTGCGCCCAGTAAAGCGTCAGATAGAAATGGCTGCCGCGGTTGTCGATGCCTGGGACTTTGCGCGCGGGGGATTTGTCCTCGATGAGGAATTTTCCGGTCGCCTCGTCGAGGGTGTCGGCGAGGATCTTGGCGCGGGCGATGTGGAAGGTTTCGCTGAGATGCTCAAGGGAAACCGCGAGGGCCAGGAACTCGCCGAGGGAGTCCCAGCGGAGGTAGTTTTCCTGGCTGAACTGCTCGACGTGCTTCGGCGCGGAACCGCCGGCACCGGTCTCGAAAAGTCCGCCGCCGTTCATGAGCGGGACGATGGAAAGCATCTTCGCGCTGGTGCCGAGTTCGAGGATAGGGAACAGGTCGGTGAGGTAGTCGCGCAGCACGTTGCCGGTGACGGAGATGGTGTCCTTGCCGTCCTTGAGCCGTTCGAGCGTGAACTGGGTGGCGGCCGCGGGGGCGAGAATCCGGATGTCGAGGCCGCTGGTGTCGTGGTCGGCCAGATAGGTATTCACCTTGCCGATGATCTGCGAGTCGTGAGCGCGGTTTTCATCCAGCCAGAAAACGGCGGGAGTCTGCGAGGCGCGGGCGCGGGTGACGGCGAGTTTCACCCAGTCGCGGATCGGCGCGTCCTTGGCCTGGCAGGCGCGCCAGATGTCGCCGGCTTCGACGGCGTGTTCCAGCAGGACATTGCCCGCGGCATCCACCACGCGGACGGTGCCGGTGCCGGCGATTTCAAAGGTCTTGTCGTGCGAGCCGTATTCCTCGGCGGCCTGCGCCATGAGCCCGACGTTGGGCACGGTGCCCATGGTTTTCGGGTCGAAGGCGCCGTGTTTTTTACAGAAATCGAGGGTTGTTTGATAGACGCCGGCGTAGCTGCTGTCCGGAATGACGGCGAGGGTGTCCTGGAGCTTGCCCTGGGCGTTCCACATCTTGCCCGAGGAGCGGATCATGGCGGGCATCGAGGCGTCCACGATGACATCGCTCGGCACGTGGAGGTTGGTGATGCCTTTGTCGGAGTTCACCATGGCGATGGCCGGGCCGCTGGCGTAGGCGGCTTGGATGTCGGCTTCGATTTCCGCCTTTTCGCCGGCGGGGAGGGTTTGGATTTTACTAACCAGATCGCCGAAGCCGTTCCTGAGATCCACGCCGAGCGCGGAGAAGGTGGCGGCGTGTTTGGTGAGGAGGTCCTTGAAGAAGACCTCGACGGCGTGGCCGAAAATGACCGGGTCGGAGACCTTCATCATGGTGGCTTTCAGATGGATTGAAAACAAGAGGTCGTCTTGTTTCGCCTTGGCGATTTGCTGCGCGAGGAAGGCTACGAGGGCGGCCTTGTTGAGGACGGTGGCGTCGATGATTTCACCGGGAAGCAGCGAGGTTTTTTCCTTGAGCACGGTGGTCGTGCCGTCCGCGGCGACGAATTCGATTTTCACGGTGGTCGCCTCGGCCACGGTGACGGATTTCTCGTTCGAGTAGAAATCCTTGCCACCCATCGTGCCGACCCGGGTCTTGGAATCGGCGGACCAAGCACCCATGGAGTGCGGGTTTTTGCGGGCGTATTCCTTGACAGCATTGGGCGCGCGGCGGTCGGAGTTGCCTTCGCGCAGGACGGGATTCACGGCGCTGCCCTTGATCTTGTCGTAGCGGGCGCGGACTTTCTTCTCGGCGTCGCTCTTCGGGTCGGCGGGAAAGTCGGGGATGGGGTAGCCCTTGGCCTGAAGCTCGGCGATGGCATCCTTGAGCTGGGGCACGGAGGCGCTGATGTTGGGCAGTTTGATGATGTTCGCGTCCGGTTGGGTGGCGAGCGCGCCGAGTTCCGCCAGGGCGTCGGGGACTTTTTGATCCGCGGTGAGATTCTCCGGAAACTTGGCCAGAATGCGGCCGGCCAGCGAGATGTCCCGGGTTTCCACCGCGATGCCGGATGGTTTGGTGAACGCTTGGACGATCGGCAAAAAGGAATAAGTCGCGAGAGCCGGCGCTTCGTCGGTCTTGGTGTAAATGATGGTGGGAGCCTGGGGCATGATTTGGCGGGATAAAATTACGGGCGGACGCTAAGCGCAGACGCTAGCCGCGGTCAAAAGCAATTGCTTCGCCAATTCGCGGCAGAAATCCCAAGGGCGGGATTCCTTGTGTGCTGGGGCTTGTGAATAACTTGTGCAAAGTTGCGGAATCCGACGGATCCAGCGGATTTCAGGGTCGGCCTGCGTGGGGCTTCCTTGATTTCCTGACGAGTGCCGAGCAAGCGACCCGAACGGAGTTGTCACCACTGATCCGTGGGCTTTAAACGACTGATGGATTCGTTGACTGCTGGAAATGAGAGGGATATGGAGCTTTGAATCACTTGCTCGCGATTGTTGCCTAGTTATTCACAAGAGGTTTTGTAGGCTTTGAACGAGAAGGGCAGAAGATCCGCAGTGGTGAGCGAACTTCAAAAAATTTTTAAGCGATCCGGTGTGAATAACTTGGGGAAAGCTCCCTGTTCCACGCCGCGCGTCGCGCTGAAAACCAAGGAATCGAGCCATCCGCATCGCGCTTTGTGGAACAATCCGGCGAAGGGCGGCTCGCGATCGCAGGGCGGTGCCTCAATGACCGGGCGCATCCCGGGGGCGGCGGATTCTTTACGCTTTACGCTTGTGCGCGATCCCTTCAGACAAGGAGCTCCGCCGCATGAAAATCAGGAGGCGGATCTTTCAAATCATTCAAATCATCCATCATGGACATCCAAATCGCCACCCTTTGTGACTTCGCCGCCGACTACAACGGCAAGCTCGTCATTTCCGGAACCTTCGACACCCTCGCCGCGCGAGCCGTGCCGGTCGTGCATCCGTCGTGCGCCCTGGCCATGCGTTTCTGCTTCACACCGGAAGACGCGGGCCGCCACAAGCTCTCGATCAACATCATCAACGAGGACGGCGAGTCGCTCGACCCGAACAACATGCCGATCGAGCCTGAGTTCGAAGTCGCGCTTCCAAAGAACGTTCCTTTCCTGACCCGCAACATCGTGATGAATCTCCAAGGCCTCCGCTTCGAGGAAGCCGGCATCTACTCGATCGACATCGGTTGCGACGGCGAGATTCTCGTCCGCCTGCCGCTCCGCATCGTCCAGGTCTCGCAGGGTCCTAACGGCGAAACCCAGGTGGCCTGATCCCCGGACCGGATCTCATCCAGCGCGCCACGGGTCAGCCGACCTGCGGCGCGTTTTTCATTTTCCGCCGTGCGAACCATTTGCGGATTTCCTCGATCCACAGCACGCTGCTGGCCACCGCGCCGATGATGAAGAAGTCGGGCAGCAGGATCGGCACGGTGTGGAAGAGTCGGTTCATCGGCGCGGTGTAAACCACGGCGAGCTGGAGCAGGTTTGCGAGCACCAGGCCGCCTAGCAGCCAGCGGTTCCGCAGCAGTCCGAGTCGCAGTGCCGAGCGGGTGGCGCTCTCGCAGTTCAGCGCGTTGAACCACTGGCAGACGGCGAGCAGGGTGAAGGTCTCGGTTTGGACCACGGCGAAGGGCGCGCCGGTCGAGAGCCGCCAGATGAAATATCCCAACGTGGCAGCGGCGGAGGTCGGCACCATCACGGCCATGCGGAGCAAGATGGCGCGGGTGATGAGCGGCTCGCCGGTGCGGATGGGCTTGCGCGTCATTTCATCCCCTTCGGGTCCCTCCATCACGAGGTTGACCGTGAGCGTGCCTTCGGTGATGAGGTTGATCCACAAGATCTGCACCGCGGCCAGCGGCAGCGGATAGCCGAATAATAGGGCGCCGAGCAGGACGATGACCTCGTCGAGCGAGGTCGCGAAAAGGAAGAGTAACAGTTTCTGGATGTTGCCGTACACGAGCCGCCCTTGCTCGACGGAGCTCACGATGGTGGCGAAATTATCATCCGTGATCACGATTTTGGCCGCCTCTTTCGCCACCTCGGTGCCGGTGATCCCCATGGCCACGCCCACATCCGCGCGGGCGAGCGCGGGCGCGTCGTTCACTCCGTCCCCGGTCATCGCCACGACTTGGTTTCGCGACTGGAACGCCTCGACGATGCGGAGCTTCTGCGCGGGATGCACTCGTGCGAAAACCGCGATGTGGTCGAGGTTCGCCGCGAGGGTCCGCTCCGACATTTCCTGCAGCTCGCGCCCGTCCACCGCGCGGTCGTTAGCCTCCGCCATGCCGAGCATGCGGGCGATGGCGAGGCCGGTGGACTTGTGGTCGCCCGTGACCATCACCGGTCGAATGCCAGCGGCACGGCATTCGGCGACCGCCGCTTTCACCTCCTCGCGCGGCGGGTCCATTTCTCCGATGAAGCCGAGAAAAACGGCTCGCCCGCCGAACTGGTCAAAGCCCGCGTCCTCATCAATCGCGGCGGATTCGACCATCGCGACGGCCAGCAAGCGCAACGATTGATCCGCCATCTGCTCGGCGACTGACAGAAACTTCCGCCGCTTGTTTTCATTGAGCGGTCGCACCTCGTCGCCATGCCGGGCGTGACCGCAGAGCGGAAGCAGCATCTCGGGCGCGCCTTTGATGAAAACCCGGTTAGACCCGTGCTTGTGACCATGTTGGGTGGCCATCAGCTTGGCGTCGGGATCAAACGGGATCTCCGCGCGGCGCGGCCATTCGTGATGGAGCCGCGCGGGCTCGACGCAGCCCTTGAGCGCCACGGTAAGCAGCGCCGCTTCCGTGGGATCGCCTAACGCCCGCCAGCGGGATTGCTCGGAGGTCGGCGGCACGAGTTGGGAATCGTTGCACAGCACGCCCGCTTCCAGAATGAGCCGCAGCGCGGAATCTCCTGCGGACGAGAGCTCCTTTCCATCGGAAACCAAACCGCCCGCAGGCGAGTAGCCGGAGCCGGAAACCTCGATCTTGCGGCCGTCCGGCAGCCACAGCGCGGTGACGGTCATTTCGTTCTTGGTCAGGGTGCCGGTCTTGTCGGTGCAGATGATGCTCGTCGCGCCGAGCGTCTCGACGGCCGCCAGCCTGCGCACGATGGCACCTTTCGCGGCGATGCGCTGCATGCCCACGGCCAATGCGATGGTGAGCGCCACCGGCAGGCCTTCCGGCACCAGCGAGACGGTCTGGCTCATCGCGACCATGAGAATTTCCGGCAACGGCATCCCCCGCAGCACGCCGGCGACGATGACCACCGCGAACAAGCCAACAGCTGCCAGCACCAGCTGGCGGCCGAACTGGTTCATGCGGATTTCCAGCGGGGTTTTCGGCTCCACGGCGGCGGTGGTGATGGTGGCGATTTTCCCCACTTCGGTGGCGGGTCCGGTCGCCACCACCAGCGCCTTGCCGCGTCCGGCGGTGATGTGGGTTTCGGAGAAAACCATATTGCGGCGATCCGCTAGCAGCGTGTCTTCCGGCAAGGGGGCGGCGTGTTTCAGCACCGGCATCGACTCACCGGTAAGCGCCGCCTCGGAAGCTTCGAGCGCGGCGGTTTCCAGCAGGCGCGCGTCCGCCCCCACGGCGTCTCCGGCGGCTAATACCATCACATCGCCCGGCACCAACTCGCGCGCCTCGATCAGCTGCGCCTCGCCGTCCCGCAGGACGCGCACATGGAGTGAGGAAAGCCGCCGCAGCGAGGCCATCGAGCGTTCGGCCCGCCCTTCCTGAAACGCGCCGATCAGCGAATTGACGGTGACGACCACGAGGATGACGCCTGCGTCCTCGTGTTTGCCCAGCGCGAAGGCCAGCACGGCGGCGGCGAAGAGCACGTAAATCAGCGGGCTGGTGAACTGGCGCAGAAACACGCGCCACCAAGATTCCCGCTCCACTTCGGGCAGGGAATTCGCACCATGCCGCGCGAGGCGCAGCGCGGCCTCCTCGGAAGTCAGGCCAAAAGCCGGATCGCCGCCGATTTCGCGACAGGCGTCCGCAGCGGGCATTTGATGCCAAGCCAGGGTGGGGGAGTTCATCGTCGACCTTGCATCATCGCCGAATCTCCGGATGGATGCGAGGCCTGAGTTTCCAAGCTGCACGCCTTTCGCGTGCCCCGGTTTTCTCCGGTGCCGGAGTCCGTTCTCAACGAACCGGCTTGATCTCACCACTTTGTGATGTTAGAGTTTACGCCAGCCACCATCAGCACCGAGATCGGCGCCTATGACTACCAATCCTACGCCATCCTTTTCGTGGATGACGAGGCAAACACCCGAAAATACTTCCGCCGTTTGTTCGGGCAGAAATTCAGAATCCTCGAGGCGGAGGACGGCGTCGAGGCGCTCAAGGTGTTCCTCCAGCACTCCGCGGAGATTTGTATCATCGTGACCGACCAGCGGATGCCCAACGAGACGGGGGTGGGCTTTCTCTCGAAAATCGCCGGTGACTATCCGGACATCATCAAGATTCTATCCACCGCATATTCCGACATCGACGCGGCCATCGGTTCGGCCAACGAGGGCGGGATTTTCCGCTACATGACCAAGCCGTGGGATATTCCGCAGCTGGAAGTGACGCTGCGCCGCGCCATGGAATTCTTCACGGTGAAGCGCGAGCGGGATGCTCTGCTAGGAGCGAAAATGCAGGCCATGGGCAACGTCCTGCTGTCCACTTGCCTGGCAGCATTCGTGCTGGCTCCGCTTTGCGCGGGTCTCAAGTGCGAGCGCGCCGCCGAGGCGATCGCCGCGTTCGTGGCGAGGGGCTGGCTCTCGATGTCACGGAATCCACGTCACCCGCCAAGTGGCTGATTGACGACGACCTGCTGCTCTTCGCGGCTCTCGGCTTGCTTTGAACTTCCTATGAGACAGGACGAAAAGCGCTGGAACGATTCGTTTCAGCGCTTTTTGTTAGCCGGGGTCAGGGGTTCCTCGACGATGCGGGCACGCAGAGGCTTGCCGGACTGGCCCTCGAAGGTGGCGAGGTGCTCCTTAATCAGAAACCAAATCGCGGTCGCCAGAAGGAGGGAGAGGGCCTTTGCGATCCAGTTGTTGGGCAGGGTCAGTTTCATGTGATGGTTTGGCGGCGAAGAAAATCTCGGCGATTTTTTCCCGGAACTGCTTTTCGGAGAGGTTCCGCTGAAGCACGCCGTTTTCGCAGATGGAAATGCCGCCGGTTTCCTCGCTGACGACCACGGCGATGGCGTCGGTGCGCTCGGTCAGGCCGATCGCGGCGCGGTGGCGGAGGCCGGTCGAGCGGTCCTGCATCTGCCTTTCGGTGACGGGGAAAACGCAGGCGGCGCCGGCCACGCGGTCGTCGGCGATGATCATGCCGCCGTCGTGCAGCGGGGCTTTCGGATGGAAGACGGTCATCGCGAGTTCAGGAGAAAACTGCGCGTCGAGGACGACCCCGCTGTCGAGGTGCTCCTTGAGGCTGATGCCGCGCTGAATGGCGAAGAGCGCGCCGATGCGCTTTTTCGAGAGCGCGATCACGGCGTCGGCGAAGCGTTCAAGGAAGGCGAGGCGGCGCATGTTGGAGAAGGAAAACAAGCGGTTGCTGCCGAGCCGGGCCAGTCCGTTGCGCAGCTCGGGCTGGAAAATGACGATCAGCGCGAAGGCGAGGATGGCCGCCGCGCGGGTGATGATCCACTGGATGACCTCGAATCTGAAAACCGTCGAGACCAGCGTCAGGACAATGAGAATGGTCCCCAGGCCGACGAGGATTTGAGCGCCGCGAGTCGCCCGGAAAGCCCGGTAGATTTGGTAGATGCAGGTGGCGAGAAGCAGGATCTCGATGCCGTCCCGCCAGTGATCTTGGATGAATTTCCACATGGGAAGTAAGTCGTTGGGAAAGCTACATCCCGGCGGTCGGATCTGGCAATCTTAGAAATCGCCCCGGCAAGCCGGAGAAGAACAGGCAAGAATGCCGGTGTCCCAATGGGGGAGTTCACGTCGGAGAACTCATCCCTTGCCGTCGGCGGTTCGCTGGATTTAACTCCGCGCATGCACGAGGAAATCAAGCTCACCCGCGAAGTCGCCGCCATTCAAATCCCCAGCGGCGACGCGCTTTCGCTTCCCGCCGGAACCGCAGTCTTCATCACCCAGCGCCTCGGCGGAACCTACACGGTGGCCACTTCCCAGGGACTCGCGCGGATTTCCTCGCAGGATGCGGATGCTCTCGGCGTCAATCCCGAGGAAGAACTCAAGAAGCAGGCCGAGGTCGTGCGGCTCAAGGATGCGCCACTGGAAGAACAGGTTTGGAGCCAGCTCAAGGGCGTTTACGATCCGGAAATCCCGGTGGATATCGTGAATCTCGGTTTGGTTTACGACTGCTGCATCGAGGAGTCTGACGGCAAGAAAACCGTCGCCGTGAAGATGACGCTCACCGCTCCGGGCTGTGGCATGGGGCCGGTGATCGCCGCCGACGCACAGGCGAAAATCATGACTATCGACGGCATCGACGACGCGCGAGTCGAACTCGTTTGGGACCCGGCTTGGAATCAGGAGATGATTTCCGAAGAGGGGAAAATGAAGCTCGGGATGATCTGATCAGTCCGCGGCCGGTTTCCACGTTTGCTCGATATAGGCGATGATCGAGGGGATCGCCAGGTCAAGCACGCCGGCGACTTCCTCGTAAGCGCGGCGTCCCATACCGATCGGATCGGGCACATCGCTGCCGATTCCGGCGTCGGGGGCGTCGGCGAATTCGCAGACGAGATAGAATTTGTCGGCATGTTTGGGGAAACGGGCCTCCAGCGTGTGCAAGTGGCTGCGGGTCATCGCGAAAACATGGGTCGCGGCGGCAAGGATGGCGTCCGAGACCGGGCGGCTGCCGAATTGGTCCAACTCCGCGCCGCGCTTTCTGAGCAAGCTGGCGGTTTCCATGCTGCATGGCGCGCCCCTCGACGCGGCGACTCCGGCGGAACTCACTTCATAATCATTTCGCCCCGCGACGGCCTTGCGGAAAAGGCCCTCCGCCATCGGGCTGCGGCAGGTATTTCCGGTGCAAACAAAGAGCACGTGCTTCGGGTCAGACATCGCGGCGGACTTTGAGCGGCGCGGAGCGGTTCGTCAAATCGCAATGGTAGCTGATGGAGACAGGGCGCAATACGCTCCTTCACCCAAGCGGTGAAAATGTGGATCATTCGCAAGAATGGGTCATTGGTCGCGGCGATGGATGGTTTTTGAAAACGGGTTTTTGAGATGTTGATCGAACTACGGAGTCATGGTAAGTTCTACGGCTCGCTTCCTGGATTATCCGTTCCGGGAAGACCAGTTTCATTAACTACCGATTACCATGAATGCCTACCTATCAACTCTCAGTGAACACGAAGTCTGCATCCCTTGTCCCGGCGCGGTGCTTCAGGGTGATGTTTCAATTCCGGCCGGCGCCACGGGCTTGGTCGTCTTCGCGCACGGCAGCGGCAGCAGTCGCTTGAGCCCGCGCAACCGGCTGGTCGCCGGGGAAATGCACCGCAGGCGGCTCGCGACTTTGTTGTTCAACCTGCTGACGCCGGAAGAAGCCGTGGCGGAGGCCCGGACGGGCGAGCTGCGGTTCAACATTCCGTTTCTGACGGAGAGGCTGATCGCCGCCACCCGCTGGGCGCAGAAGGAGGAAAGCGTCCAGAATCTCGGTATCGGCTACTTCGGCGCGAGTACGGGCGCGGCGGCGGCTATGGTCGCGGCCTCGAAGATTCCGGAGGTGCAGGCGGTGGTTTCCCGCGGCGGACGCGCCGATTTGGCGGGAGACGCTCTGGACCGGGTGAAGGCGCCCACCTTGTTGATCGTCGGCGAGCTGGACCACCCGGTCGGCGAGTGGAACCAAGAGTCGCTGGAGCGCTTGAAGGGCGAGAAGGAAATCATCCTGGTCAGCGGCGCCACCCATCTTTTCGCGGAGCCGGACGCTTTGGAAAGGGTGGCCGAGCTCGCCGCCGCATGGTTCGAGAATCATTTGACCCCCATTAACTGATAGAAAACCGAACATCATGAATGCTACCCCATTACATACATTCACCGACCGCGCGGATGCCGGTCGCCAGTTGGCGGATTCGCTTTCGAAATTCGCCGGCGAGCGGAACCTGTTCATCCTCGCCTTGCCTCGTGGCGGCGTGCCCGTCGCCGCCGAGGTTGCCAAGGCGCTTGGCAAGCCGATGGACGTTCTCATCGTCAGGAAACTCGGGGTTCCGGGCCACGAGGAAGTGGCGATGGGTGCCATTGCCAGCGGCGGCGTGCAGGTGCTGAGCGATGATTTGATCGAGATGCTGCAACTCACCCCGAAGCAAGTGGACGCGGTGGTCAAACGGGAAACCGGGGAGCTCGCCCGCAGGGAGAAGCTTTACCGCGACTCCCGGCCGGCTCCCGCCGTCGCCGGGTGCACGGTGATCGTCGTGGATGACGGCATTGCCACCGGCTCGACCATGTCGGCGGCGGTGGAACTGCTGCGCTATCAGAAGGCGGGGCGTATCATCGTCGCGGTCCCCGTCGCTCCGCCCTCCACGGTCGAACGACTGGGCGAGGAGGCCGACGAGGTGGTGGCTTTGATCGAGCCCGAGCCGTTCGTCGCCGTCGGCCAGTGGTATGATGATTTCTCCCAGACCTCCGACGAGGAGGTCCGTTTCCTGCTAGCGGAAACAGCCCCGCCGCCCGGCGTTCCCATGGCGAAGGTCGCGGAGGTTCTCACCGGCAAGAGCGTGCTCCACCACATCCGCGAGCATGCCAAGCCCTTGACCGGGGAGTCCGAGGATTACGACGGGCTTCTCGAAATGATCGGCGGGGCGAGCGTGGTCCTGCTAGGCGAGGCGTCCCACGGGACCCATGAGTTTTACCGCGAGCGCGCGGAAATCACCAAGCGGCTGATCGTTGAAAAGGGGTTCAACGCGGTGGCCGTGGAGGCTGACTGGCCCGACGCCTACCGGATTAACCGCTATGTGCGCGGCGAGACCGGGGATGTGGACAGCGTGGACGCCCTCGGCGGCTTCGAGCGTTTTCCGGCGTGGATGTGGCGCAATGCCGACGTGCTCGATTTCATCGGCTGGCTGCGCGACCACAACGAGCACGTTTATTCGCTCGACCATCAGGTCGGGTTCTACGGATTGGATTTGTATAGCCTCCACAAGTCGATGAACGAGGTCATTGCCTATCTGGAACGCAGGGACCCGGAGGAGGCGGCCAAGGCGCGGGCTCTCTACAGCTGCATCGACCGTTACGGCAAGGATCCGCAGAACTACGGTTTGATGGTCGGCTCAGGCGTGGGCGACAGTTGCCGCGCCGAGGTGATCCAGCAGCTCACCGACCTGCGCGCCAAGGAGGTTGAATACATGTCGCTCAACGGCCAGGCCGCGGCGGACGAGTTCTTCTATGCCGAGCAGAACGCCCGGTTGGTGAAAAACGCCGAGCAATACTATCGAAAAATGTTCCGCTCGAACGCCTCGTCATGGAATCAGCGCGACGAGCACATGATGGAGACACTGGTGGAGCTCGTCGCCCATCTCCAGTCCCACCACGGAAACTCGAAGGTGGTCGTATGGGCGCACAACTCGCATCTGGGCGACGCCCGCGCCACCGACATGGCCCGGCGCGGGGAATTGAACATCGGCCAACTGGTGCGCCAGGCGTTTCCCTATCAGAGCAAGCTGATCGGATTCACGACCTACACCGGCACGGTGACCGCGGCCTCCGGCTGGCACCTGCCGGCCGAGCGGAAGCAGGTGCGCCCGGGAATGGACGGCAGCTACGAGCAGCTCTTCCATCAGGTCGGCATTCCGAATTTCTGGCTCGACCTCACCCAGGACAATCCGGCGGTCGCGGCCTTGAAGGAACCCCGCCTGGAGCGGGCGATCGGGGTGGTCTATCTGCCGGAAACCGAGCGGCAGAGCCACTATTTCAAGGCCGATCTGGCCGGTCAGTTCGACGCCGTGTTGCACTTCGACATGACACGGGCGGTCGAGCCGCTGGAGCGGAGCGCGGAATGGGCGAGGGACGAGGCTCCCGAAACCTATCCGGCCGGATTGTGAGAAGAGGGACCCGTAGGGAGCGGGCGGAATCGTCCGTTCTCTATGCTTCTTCTTCCCAAGCGCGTTTCAGCGCCGGACCGAGCGCGCTGTTAAGCGCCTCGTGCCAATGGTCGTGGGTTTGAATGACCGGGAGTTCCGGTAGAATCCGCGGTGGAAGTTCCGTGGAGCTTTCAGGGGCGTGGGCCGTGAAATATTCGCCGCCACCCGCCGCTGGTCCGATCACTCGGTGAGTCGTGCGGCCCAGGCCGAGCAGCGCGGCGTGAACCCAGCGGGCGCCGAGCCGGGGGCAGAGGATTTCGCCCGTCGCCCGGATCGGAAATTCTTCGGATTTTCCGCCAAAATCGATTTCCCAGCCCTCGCTGCGGAAAACCGCACCCTCCGCCTGCCAGCGGTCGGCCAGCCGTGGAAGCAGCCAGAATCGCACGGCCTCATCGGCGTCAACCGGCTCGACGGCCAGCCGCAGCCGCGCGTCGGAAAGCCCGCGCAGCTGCCGCAGGGTGGTCACGACAATGGCGCGATAACGGCGGGCGGCTTCTTCCGGACCGTGTGCGGCCGCCATTTCCGGCAGGACGAGGCCGGGCAGGGGTTCTTGGATTTTCAACGTGAGCAGGCGCACCGCGGCAGATTCGCCCGGCCCGGCGCGCGGTCCAAGCCCGGATTGATTCGTAAATCCTTATTTTCCGGATATGAAAACAATCTTGCCCCCGGCCGCGAGTCGGGGAATGCTGTCGCCGCAGCGAACCTCATGGCAGCCAAGGACAACAAGAAGCGGGGCGAAGTCCCTGAGCCGACACGATGGTCGAACGAGATCACCGGGATCATCTGGATCACGACGGGTTTGCTGCTGTTGCTTTCGCTGGTGAAATACAGCCCGGCGGACCTGCCGAAATGGGGCCCGTTGGAGGCGATGGCCGGAAAGTCCGGCGCCTCGGGGGAAAACCTGATCGGCCCGGTCGGAGGTATTCTGGGTTTTGTGCAAATCCTGTTATTCGGCGCGGCCGGTTATTTGTTGTCCGTGGGATTCATCTGGTTCGGGATCATCAAGCTGGCTTTCGACGCCCGCATCTGGCCGCGGGCTGTACTGGGATTCGGCATCCTCCTGCTAGCGGGGGCCGCCTGGCTGGATGCCGCGGATTTCTTTTTCAAGGAATGGGCGCAAACCTGCAACCTCAGCGGTCCCGGCGGCGTCATCGGTGGAGGCCTTGGCGGCTTCGTCCTCACCAACGTGATCGGTAGGACGGGCACGCTCATCCTCACCAGCGGGGCCTATCTGGTAGCGCTGATCATGCTGACCGGCCAGCAACCGGTTCGTTTCGTCAAGGCCTGCTACCGCCTCGGCCGCCTGAAATTTCATGAATGGCAGGAAAGCCGCAGCGAATCCGGAAAAGTCGCCGCCCGCGAGGCGGAAATGCTCGCCGAGCGCGAACGCCAGCGCGAGCAACGCCGCAAAGACCGCGAGTCCACCAAGTCCGCAAGCTCGGCCAAAGCCGCTGCTGAAGACCCGCAGGCCATGCTGCCGCTGCGCGAAATCCCCACTCCTGAAATCATCGATGCTTCCCAGCGCCGGGCCATCGACCCCGAACTCATCGGAAAAAACCCTTTCAGCCGCAAGCCTTCCCCCGAGCACCAAGGGCTCCAAGAGGGGCGCTTTCCTAATTACCGGATCCCGGAGTTCGACCTGCTCGACCCGCTGCCCGAGGTGGAGGACTCCGATTCGGATGATGATCACAAGGAAGAGACCCGCCAGATCATCATCGATACTCTCAAGGCCTTTGGAATCGACGTGACGGCCGGTCCCATCACCCGCGGTCCCACCATCACCCGCTACGAAATCTATCCGTCAACCGGCCTGCGTGTCTCCCGCATCTCGCAGCTGGAAGCTGACATCGCCCGTGCCACCTGCGCTGAGCGCATCAACATCCTCGCGCCGATTCCCGGCAAGGACACAGTCGGCATCGAAATCGCCAACAGCAAGAAAGTCGCCGTGCCGCTCCACGAGCTGCTCTACTCCGCGGATTTCAACTCCTCCAAGAAGAAGATCCCGCTTGCCTTGGGCAAGGACGTCTATGGGAACACGGTCATCGCTGATCTAGCGGCCATGCCGCACTGCCTGGTGGCCGGAGCGACGGGTTCGGGGAAATCCGTCTGCATCAACTCGATCATCGCCTCCATGCTCTTCAAGTTCAGTCCTGACGAGCTGCGCTTCATCATGGTTGACCCCAAAGTGGTCGAAATGCAGATGTATAACCGACTGCCGCACCTTGTGGTGCCGGTCGTCACCGATCCGAAAAAGACCGTGGCCGCCCTCAAGTGGGTGGTCAACGAGATGGAAAAACGCTACAAGATTTTCGCCAAGGTCGGCGTGCGGAATTTCGACAGCTTCAATTCCCGTCCCGTCAAGGAGAAGGAAGAGCCCGCTCCCATGCCGGAGCCGGAAGTGGCCGACGGAGAGCTGATGGATGGTGGCTCGGAGCCTGAGGTTCCATTCGATCCAAGTGAATTGCTCGACCCCGCAGTCCCTCGCAGCCACCAAGCACCACCGTGGTCGATAATGGAAGACGAGCCGGATGAGGAGATGAACTCGCTGGCTTCGGCTCTCAGCGATGGCGACCTCGGCCCCGAAGCGGATGACGAGGACGAGGAAGTTTACGAAGAGCAGATTCCCAGCAAGTTTCCCTACATCGTTGTCCTCATCGACGAGCTCGCCGATCTCATGCAGACCGCCCCGGCCGATGTGGAGATGTGCATCGCCCGGATCGCGCAAAAAGCCCGTGCCGCCGGCATCCACCTCATCATCGCCACCCAGACGCCGCGGGCGGACGTGGTCACCGGCATCATCAAGGCGAACATCCCGTCACGCATCGCGTTCCAAGTTTCCTCCGCCCTCGACTCCCGCGTCATCCTCGACACCAAGGGCGCGGACAAACTCGTCGGCAAGGGCGACATGCTCTACCTGCCACCCGGCTCGGCCAAACTCGAGCGCGCCCAGGGCGCCTTCGTCACCGATGCCGAGATCGAGCGCCTCATCGACCACTGTGCCGCCCAGGCAAAGCCGCAGTTTGAAAAAGAAATCCAAGCATCTATCAATGGCGAAGGCGGCGATGATGACGACGACGATGTCTCGCAAGCCGACGAGGAACTCATCATGAAATGCATCGAAGTGGTGCGCCAGGAGCAGAAGGCCAGCACCTCGTTGCTGCAGCGCCGCCTCCGCCTCGGCTACACCCGCGCGGCGCGGATGGTGGACATCCTCGAGCAACGCGGCATCGTCGGCCCCGGCGAGGGAGCCAAGGCGCGGGAAGTGTTTCTGAAGTAGTCCCGGGACTCTCCTCCGTATCGCTGCACCGAACGTGCAAAGCCCTTGCGCGCCCCCCAAGCTCTTCGCAAGCGGGTTGGTGAAATTGCCGGGGCTGGAATTTAATCCTCCTGCGTTCTTGACGCCGTGATTTCTGGGACTCAGGTTATTTGAACTTCAAAAGAGGAAAATTTATGGAAATCAACGGCACTGTTTACGACATTTTACACAACAAGGGCGGTGAGATCTGGACCACCAAGCCGGAGGATTCGGTTTACGACGCCATCCGCCTGATGGGCGAGAAAAACATCGGCGCGCTCGTCGCGCTTGAAAACGGCGATGTCATCGGCGTGCTCTCGGAGCGCGACTACAGCCGCAAGGTCGTCCTGCAAGGGCGCACCTCGCGGGACACCCGCGTCGGCGAAATCATCAGCCGTCCGGCGATCACGGTGTGCAGCAAGGATGGTATCGAAACGTGCATGGAGCTCATGACCCGCAATCGTATCCGCCACCTTCCCGTCGTCGATGACGGGCACCTGGTCGGCCTCATATCCATGGGCGATCTCGTCAGATGGGTGATGCTGTCGCAGCGGCACACCATCCAGCAGTTACAATGCTACATTTCCGGCGACTATCCGGGGTGAGCGCGTGGTCCAGGAAGGTCCGCGCCGCGCGGTTGCGGCGTCTCGCCGCAGACCGTCTCCGGAGCATCCCGCTCCGGGTCTTTTTTGAAACGGCGACGGCGTCGATCCCCCCGCTTTCATTCCTGCGAGACTGTCGTCCTTTTCCACAGGAACTCAGCGAGGGCCTGCTTTCGCGGATCGAATCCTTGAGAGGTCTAACACATATTTGTCCAGCGCCTTTGATGCCATGGCAGCTGTATTTCTCCGGTCTGCACCTTGGATGTTCGTGCGGTGGCCGTGAAGGGTAGGTGGGCCCGGTCCGTTCGAGGTGACCCGGAGGCGATCAAGTTTTTCGGCGGGCTGCCCGGGGTGAGGGTGTAGGAGATGGTGGTTGGGCTGTTGACGCAGAAGCCGCCAGAGACCTCCGCCCAGCCAACCAGTCCGGCCGGTTCCACGATGGCATAGGTCAGTCCGTTGGTGCCGGCACTTTTGGTGTAGCTGAGGACATTGCCGACGAAGGTGGCGATGGTCGGGGTGGGGGTAGTTTGAAGATTTGTCTGTAAAAGCCCGCCCGCAGCAGAGGCCCGCCGACCTCCTCTCAGCTCTCTGGGTTTGCAGGTGTTCGTCCATACCCGGACTGAAGGTGCTCAAACCCAAAGCGCCCCGGCCATGAACGAATAAAACCAAACTACCCACCGATAGCATGCGCGTCGTGAAACGTCTTTCACGCCGATTAAAACCGGATTGGCAAAGCCGATACGTTGACTAGCCTGTGGCCGATCAATCCGCTTCCCATGTCACTCCAATCGTTCATTCTGTCAGCGCGCCTCGCCGCAGCCGTCATCGGCTTGAGTGGCTTGACGGGCGCATGGGGCGGGGACTTCGATCGACTTTCGATTACAGATCTGCAGCGGCGGCTGACGGAAATCGACTCCGAACTTGCCGGTCTGGCACATATGAGTCTCAACAGTGGGGTTGGCCCGATCGGATTCCGCTCACGGAGCCACTTGGAGGCGGAACACTTGGAATGGGCGCGGGTGGACCTGAGTCGGGAGGCCGTGATTGACCAGATCGTCCTGGTCCCGGCTCTGTGGCGGGACTTGAATTCGGGCTTTGTCTCGGACGCCTTTCCCGCCAGCCTGAGGATTCTCGCCGGGACCGCCGGAGATCCGGCGGGCTCGGTGGTGGCGGAGTTTCGCGACACCGCCCACCTGTTGCCGCGCATTGCGCCGCTGGTGGTGCCGACAGGCGGAATTAGGGCGTCCTGGGTGAGAATCGAGACGGACCGCCTCTCCCGCCGGGCCTTCGATGGGAGATTTATCTTCCAACTCGCCGAGATGTTGGTCTTCGCCGACCAGGAAAATCTGGCGCTTCAGCGGCCGGTCAGCATTTTACAGAATGACGGAGACTCGCCGGCTTGGAACCCGGTGTTTCTGGTCGATGGCATCCTGCCCTACGTCATGAACTCGGGGCGTGGAAAGCTGAGCCTGGCCTTCATCAGTGAGATCGGCATCGGCGACCGCCCGGCTATCGAAATCGACCTCCAGCGGGAACAACCCATTTCAGGGATCCGGCTTCATGCGGCGGACCAGAGCGACACGGTGCCCCAAGTCTACCCCGGCGATTACGCCCTGCCCCGCCGTTTCCGCATCGAGGGGGCGAACGATGCCGGGTTCACCGCTGCGCAGCTTCTGATGGAGTCAAGCCCGACCTCGATCTACGAAATGGGGCCGATCATGGAATGGAACTTCAGGGAACACGGCTGCCGCTACCTGCGACTGACAGCACTCGAACCCTATTTTTCCCATGAATCCGGGCGGCATGGCACCCGGATCGGCTATGCCGAGATCGAGGTGCTTGCCGGTGGCCGGAATGTCGCTGTCGGACAACCGGCAAGCGCCGCCTTCGGTCCGGCCAGTGCCGGGCGCCGCTTCGAGGCATTGACCGACGGCCAAAACCTTTACGGACGCATCCTGCCGGTCCGTCAATGGCTGGGCGAGCTCGCCCGTCGCCATGATCTGGAAAGCGCCCGCCCGCTCGTGGTCGCGGAGCTGTCCGGAAAACACGCGCGCCAACGGACCGTGCTGACCTGGATGTTCCGGCTCGCCGCGTTGCTCGCCGGGGCGATTGCCTTCATCCTGTTTTACTATCACTTTCGCGCCCGTCGCCAGGAGACGAACATCCGTGAGAGAATCGCCGCGAATTTGCATGACGAGCTCGGCGCCAATCTCCACGCCATCGGCCTGCTCGGAGATCTTGCCAAGGATGCCGTGGATTCGCGCGAGGATCTGGTGGATACCCTCGATCGCATCCGCAGCCTGACCGAACGCACCGGGTCCGCCGCACGGAACTGCGCCCACATGATCGTCGCCAAGGGTGTTTGCGAGGATCTGGTCGCGGAAATGCGCCGCGACTCGCGCCGCCTGCTGGCCGATCTGGAGCACTCGATCACGTTCGAAGGCGAGGAAATCCTGGGCCGCTTGCCCCGCCGCAAACGCATCGATCTCTACCTGTTTCACAAGGAAGCCATCATCAACATCATCCGCCACTCCGATGCCACGGAAGCGACCACGCGACTGGTCGCGAGCCCCGGTGAAATCGTTCTAACGATCTCTGACAACGGTTGCGGGATCGCGGACGGACCTCCATCGTCGCTTAAACGCCGCGCCCGCTTGCTCGGCGCAGACCTCTCGGTGGAACCACCCGAAGCCGGCGGCACCCGCATCGTCCTCAAACTCAAATCCCGCAAATTCGGCATCCTCAAATGAACAACCCAGTCAAAGTCATGATCGTCGAAGACAATCCGGAATTCCGCAAGGTGCTTCGCCTCGCCCTTTCGCGCGATGCCGCCATCGAACTGAGCAGAGAGTTCGGCACTGCGGAAATCGCGTTGCGCAGCCTGCGCGATGGCTCGCTGCCGGGCAGCCCGGACGTCATTCTTTTGGACCTCCGCCTGCCCGGCATGGGAGGCCTGGATGCCTTACTGCACTTCACCAGCACCGCCCCTCAGGCAAAGGTGATCGTGCTGACCCAGTCCGACTGTGAGGCCGACGTCCTGCGTGCCATCGCACTCGGTGCGGCGGGCTACTTGCTGAAGTCCTCCACCATCACCCAGATCAAGGAAGGCATCCGGACCGTGATCGACGGCGGCGC
>CAMCUY010000044.1 GCA_945879075.1 Akkermansia muciniphila
GCGTCCAGTTTTCCAATGAGCTTCTGAGCGCCTCGTCCACGGTGCGGATTCGGATGCCGGCTGCGATGAGTTTACTGACATCCATGATGCAGTTGGAGCGCGGGGTGAGGGCGCCGGTGGCGTAGAATTCCGCGTCGCTCCTCCAGAAAATAAATT
Source organism: Akkermansia muciniphila (assembly GCA_945879075.1). GTDB lineage: Bacteria > Verrucomicrobiota > Verrucomicrobiia > Verrucomicrobiales > Akkermansiaceae > Luteolibacter > Luteolibacter muciniphilus_C. The sequence continues at coordinate 157 of CAMCUY010000044.1, forward strand.
CGCGGTCGGGCTTGAGGATGGATTGGATCATCTCAAGAACCCTGGGGGTGGAGATATAACCCGGATTGGTGATGTTGTAAGTGCCGAAGGGGATCTGGTGCAGCCAGCTGTCGAGGCAGGCGTTTACATAGTCGGCGCGGTGGGAGAGGGAGTTGAAATTGTTATAGACCCTGGCATAGTGCAGGATTTTGGAGAGATAGTTGCGCGGGTTGTCGATGCCGTCGAAGGGAATGCGAAGGCGCCAGATATAGTTCTGGCCGACGTTATGGATGGCTTCCTCGCCGAGCGCCTTGGTGCCGCTGTAGAAGCTGCACGGGAGATCCCTGAAGGTGAAATTGGGCGTCATCGTCTCGTCGAAGCCGCGGATTTTTTCCGGCGCGCTTGCGGCGATGGCGCGGAACTCGGGCCGGGTCATGTCCTTCTCGACCACCCAGCCGTCGCCGTAATCCACCTGGCAACCGACAAAAACACAGCCGGAGGAAACGTGGCCCCATGGGATGTCGAGGGCGGCGCAGGCGTGGGCGAGGGTCTGGGGGAAGAGCGTGTTGCCTTGCAAGGTGTCGGCCTTCGCGGTCTCGCAGGCGTCCACGTTGGGCTTGCCGGTGTAGCCGGCAGCGTTGATGACGAAGCAGGGCTTGGTTTCCCTGAGAAATTGATAGAGAGGCTCGAAGCGGGTGTAATCCACTTGGGTGCGGGAAAGGGAGCGGAAGGGTTCGCCGCGCCGTTGCAATTCGCGTTCAAAGGCTTGGCCGATGTAGCCGCTGGCTCCGAGAAGTAGGATCATGGTGAGTGGGGGGAATGAGTTAGTTGGTGCGGCCGACTTGCTTGACGACGCTTTGGAGGTAGGACCGGTATTCGCAACAGGGCATGGCGTTAGCGATTTCCTCGAATTGGGAAATGCTCAAAAAGCCGCGGTGATAGGCGGCTTCCTCCGGGCAGCCGACCTTGATTCCGGTGCGCTTTTCGATGGTCTGGACGTAGGCGCTGGCGTCATGGAGCGAAGTGCTGGTCCCGGCGTCCAGCCATGCCATGCCGCGGTGGAGTTTTTCGACGCGGAGGGTGCCGCGGGTGAGATACTCCATGTTGACGGCGGTGATTTCCAACTCGCCGCGGGCGGAGGGCTTGAGGTTCTTGACGATGGCGACCACGTCGTTGTCGTAGATGTAGAGACCGGGAACTGCGTAGTTGCTTTTGGGGGTTGCGGGTTTTTCCTCGATGGAGGCGGCTTTGCCGGAGCCGTCGAACTCGACCACTCCGTAGCGCTCCGGATCGAGCACTTGGTAACCGAAGATGGTCGCTCCGCGCTCGAAGTGGCCGAAGGCGGAGGCAAAGTCTGCGCCGTGGAAGATGTTGTCTCCGAGGATCAGGGCCACGGCGTCATTTCCGATGAAGGATTCTGCGATGAGAAACGCCTGCGCGATGCCCTCGGGTCTGGCCTGCTCGCGGTATTCGATGGAAATTCCCATGCGCGAGCCGTCGCCGAGAAGTTGCCGGAAGCGCGGCAGGTCGATGGGCGTGGAGACGAGGCAGATTTCCCGGATGCCGCCTTCGATCAAGGTGGTCAGCGGGTGATAGATCATCGGCTTGTCATAGACCGGCTGTAGCTGCTTGCTCGCCACGAGGGTGAGCGGATAGAGCCGGGAGCCGGCGCCGCCTGCGAGAATGATGCCTTTCATGGGATTATGAGTCCAAGCCGATGCGTTGAAGTTGGTATGAGCCGTCGAGGATGTGCTGCCACCAGTCTTGGTTTTCGAGGTACCACTGGATGGTTTTGCGAAAACCGGTTTGTAAGGTTTCGCGGGGTTCCCAGCCGAGTTCGGTTCGAATCTTGGTGGGATCGATTGCGTAGCGGAGGTCGTGGCCGGGGCGGTCCGTGACAAAGGTGATGAGCGAGGCATAGGGCTGCGGGCCGGGCCGGAGTTCGTCGAGCAGGGCGCAGATGTGGCGGACCAGCTCGAGGTTGGTTTGCTCGTTGTTGCCGCCGATGTTGTAGGTTTCTCCGGGTGCGCCCTTTTCGAGGACGGTCCGGAGCGCGGTGCAGTGGTCGCCGACATAGAGCCAGTCCCGGATGTTTTCGCCTTTTCCGTAAACGGGGATCGGCTCGCCGCGGAGGCACTTGAGGATGACGACGGGGATGAGTTTCTCGGGAAATTGATAGGGGCCGTAGTTGTTCGAGCAGTTCGTGACGAGCACGGGGAGACCATAGGTGTCGCACCAGGCGCGGGCGAGGTGGTCCGAGGAGGCCTTGCTGGCGGAGTAGGGGGAATGCGGCGAATAGGGCGTGGTTTCCGAAAATCCGGGATCGTTCGCACCGAGCGAGCCGTAAACCTCATCGGTGGAGACGTGGAGGAAACGGAAGCTTTGCTGTTGGGCGGGCGGGAGTCCGCGATAGTGGGCGAGGGCGGCCTGCAGCAGGTGATAGGTGCCGAGGATGTTGGTGTGGATGAAGTCGCCGGGGCCATCGATGGAGCGATCCACATGGCTTTCCGCGGCGAGGTGCACCACGGCATCCGGGAGGTGCTTGGCAAAGAGTCCGGCGAGCGCGGCGGCATCGCAGAGGTCGTCCTGGATAAACGTGTGGTGCGGATTTTCCAGATAGCCGTCGAGCGACGAGAGGTTTCCCGCGTAGGTGAGTTTGTCGAGGTTGACCACCTCGTGAGTGGTTTCATCAAGGATTTGCCTCACAAGGTTGGAACCAATGAAGCCAGCGCCGCCGGTGATCAGGATTTTCATGAAATGGTGGTAGAGATGAATCGGAAACCCGTGCGCGCTTCATCCGCGCGCATGACAGTCCAGTCTGCATTCTGCGGGAGCGCGCTGTCAAGGTCGCGGGGCCTTCATCGTGACAGACGACTCAGCGGCCGGGCTTGTTGGGTTTTTCCCGAATTTCGGGAGTTTTGAGGATTGCCGGATAATTAGGATTTGCTTAGCTTTCCCGAAAGCGTGCGGGAAATGAGTTTCCAGCAGCCTTTTTCACCCTCTCACCCGTGTCCAAATCCCTGAAAATCCTCATCGCCTGTGGTGGCACCGGCGGACACTTGTTTCCCGGAATCGCCGTGGGAGAGGCCCTGCGCGCCCGCGGCCACGAGGTGATGCTACTGATTTCGGAGAAGAAGGTGGATTCCGAGGCCTCTGCGAAATACACGCACCTTTGTTTCAAAACCGTGCCCGCCGTGGCCAAGCCGCCGACGCTCTCGTTGCGGATGCTGCCGTTTTTGTGGAAACTCTGGGGCTCGATCCGCCAGTGCAAGGCGATCATCCGCGGGTTTCAGGCGGACGCCGTGCTCGGCATGGGCGGCTTCACCTCTTTGCCGCCGGTGTACGCCGGCCATAAGCTCGGGCTCAAGACGTTCATCCACGATTCCAACGCCCGCCCCGGCCGCGCGAACGTGATGACCAGCCGCTTCTGCACCCGCGTTTTCCTCGGGCTGGATGCGGCGAAGAAATTTTTCCCCAACCGCGAAACCGTCACCACGGGCACTCCGGTGCGCCCGGAAATCACGAATTTGCCGACCCGCGAAGACGCGGCTGCACTCTTCGGGCTGGATCCCGCGCGGCCGACCATCGTGGTGACCGGCGGCAGCCAAGGCGCGCGGCGCTTGAACGAATTAAGCGCGCAGGCCGCGGCGAGTTTGCCGGCGGACACGCAGGTGCTGCACATCGCCGGCGCACTGGATTTCCAGCGGGTTTGCGAAATCACCACCGGCCGGGCCGGCTACGAAGTGCTCGGTTTCTGCGACCAGATGCCGTCCGCGTATGCCATCGCAGATCTCGTCATCGCGCGGTCCGGCGCGTCGAGTCTGACAGAAATCGCTATCGCCGGTCACCCGTCCATTTTAGTCCCCTATCCTTACGCCGCCGACGACCACCAGACGCGGAACGCCGAAGTCTTCGCCGAGGCTGGAGCCGCCATCCTTGTCCAGGAGCGCGACCTCGACGCGGAAAAACTCGCTTCTCTGGCCACTTCCATCCTGCAAGACTTGCCAACTTACAAGCGCATGGCAAAAGCGGCCCGCACACTCGCCGTCCCGGACGCCGCGGACCGGGTTTGCGCCGCCATCGAAGCCACTCTCACGCCACCATGATCGAACTCAGCCAGCGCCTCACCGATCGGAGTAATCCCCTCCACATCCACCTCATCGGCGTGGCCGGATCCGGCATGAGCGGGCTTGCGTTGCTGCTGCTAGGCATGGGCCACAAGGTCAGCGGCTCCGACAAGGTCACCACCGCGGAAACCGAGCGGATGCAAGGCGTCGGCCTGCTTTTCTCGTCGCCGCCCAGCGCAGCCGCCGTGAAGAAGGTGGACATCGTCGTCTATTCCTCCGCCATCAAACCGGCGAATCCCGCCTTCGCTGCCGCAAAGAAAGCAAAGACCCCGCTCTACCTCCGCGCCGAGTGCCTCGCCGCCATTCTCCACACGAAAAAGGGCATCATCATTTCTGGCACCCACGGGAAAACGACCACTTCCTCGATGACCGCCCACGTCCTGCGCGAGGCCGGCCAAAAACCGAGCCACTACGTCGGCGCGGAAATCCCCATCCTCGGCGCAAACGCGAAATGGTCGGAAGACGGCGACCACATGGTGGCGGAAGGCGATGAAAGCGACGGCACGCTCGCCCTCTATCGCCCCGAACACGCCGTGATCCTCAACATCGAGGCCGAGCACCTCGATTTCTATCGAGACATCGACCACATCAAGGAAATCTTCACCAAGCTCGCCGACCAGACGACCGGAAAACTCGTTTACTGTGCGGAAGATCCCGTAGCGCTCGAAGTCTGCTCCAGCCGCGAAAATGGCATTTCCTACGGCTGGGAAAACGCCGACTACACCGCCACCGATCTGCGCGATCTCAAGGGTTCCTCCGCGTTTACCGTGAAGAAAAGCGGCAAAGTCCTTGGCCACGTCGAGCTCGGCATTCCCGGAAACCACAACGTGCTCAACGCCCTCGCCGCCATCGCGCTGGCGGATAGTTGCGGCGCGGAATTCGCGCTCGTCGCCCGCGCGCTCGCCACCTTCGCCGGCGCCAAGCGCCGTTTCGAAACCAAATATCTCTCCGCGAATTATCGGATCGTCGACGACTACGGCCACCATCCGTCCGAGCTCGCCGCCACGCTCCAGACCGCCCGCTCGCTCAAGTCGAAGCGGCTCGTCGTCCTCTTTCAACCACACCGCTACACCCGCACCCAGGCACTCGCCGATGATTTCGGGAAAGTCCTGCAAGAAGCCGACCTTGTTTTCATCACCGACATTTACGCCGCCTCGGAAAAGCCGATCAAGGGCATCTCCGGCCAGACGCTGGTCGATGCGATGAAAATCCATGGCGACATCCCAGCCACCCATCTGCCGGACCTCGCCACCGCCCATCACCAAATCGGCCACGCGCTCCAGCCCGGCGATTTGCTCATCACGCTCGGCGCAGGAAACGTCCACGAAGCCGGCACCCGCATCGCCGCGGACCTCAAGATCCTCGAGGAAATGCGCGCGCTCATGCCGCCCGGTGAGATCGACGGAAAACTCTACGAGCCGATGAACCGCCACACGACTTTGTTAGTCGGCGGTCCCGCGCAATACTGGATCGAGCCTCACAGCTTCTACGGGTTCGCCTTCCTCGTCGATTACTGCCGCGAGCGCGGCATCCCGGTGCGCGTCGTCGGCCGCGGTTCGAATCTGCTAGTCCGCGATGGCGGCATCCGCGGCGCGGTCATCCATCCGACCGGCGGCGTGTTTTCCGAAGTCACCGTCGATGGCCGCGGCCACGTCACCGCCGGAGCAGGCGTGCGCTTGAAAAAACTCGCGAGCGTCGCCGGCGGCAGCGGCATCGGCGGCTTCGAGTGGATGGAAGGCATCCCCGGCAACGTCGGCGGCGCGCTGCGCATGAACGCCGGCGCAATGGGTATCGAGACCTTCGACCAAGTCGTGCGCGTCACTTTCCTCGACGAGGATGGCGTCATCCGCACCCGCGAGCGCGATGAAATCGTCGCCAGCTACCGCAACGTCGCCGAACTCCGGCGGAATTTCGCCCTGCAAGCCGTCTTCAAGGGCAAGAACGACAGCGCCGCTAACATCAAGGAGCGCTGGGATGCGTCGCGTGAAAAACGTAAGATCTCGCAACCCATCGCCGCCTCCGCCGGTTGCACATTTCGAAATCCCGAGGAGGTTCCGGCCGGCCGCGTCATCGACTCGATGGGTCTTAAAGGCACCACCTGCGGTCACGCCGCAGTTTCGGAAGTGCATGGAAATTTCGTCATCAACCAAGGCGGCGCAACCGCCCTGGAAATTCTGACACTCATCGAGTTCATCCAGGAAAAAGCCCGCACCGAGCGTTGCATCGAGCTGGAGACCGAAATCAAAATCCTCGGCGACGACGAACCTTCATTCTAACTCCACAACGAAAATGCTGAACGGGAAAAAAATCGCAGTTCTGATGGGCGGTCCGGGATCGGAGCGCGAGGTCTCGCTCGCCTCGGGAAAAGCCGTGCTCAAAGCGCTGCTAGGCCTCGGACTTGATGCCGTGGCCGTGGATGTCACCACCACCCACGTCGATTTGCCCGAAGGCACGGACCTGGCCTTCAACGTCATTCACGGCACCTTCGGCGAGGACGGACAGCTTCAGGATGCGCTCGAAGCGCTCGGCGTCCCCTACACCGGCGCCGGTTCGAAAAGCAGCCGCATCGCGTTCGACAAGAATTTGGCAAAAGAAAGATTTATCGCGGCAGGCGTGCCGACCCCGCTCTCGGAAATTGTAGATCTTTCGGCCGGCTCGATGATTTCCACCTATGTTGAACCTCCCTTAGTCATCAAACCGCCTCGTGAAGGTTCTAGCGTCGGAATTCAGATTGTCCGATCATCAGAACAATTGGATGCCGCGATGCAAAAGGCCGCAGCTTCTTACGACGAAGTCCTCGTTGAAAGCTTTATTGAAGGGATGGAACTCACCGTCGGCATCCTGGACGGAGCCGCATTGCCGATCGTTCACATCGCCCCGCCCGGCGGCGTTTATGACATGGCCAGCAAATACCCGTGGCTCAGCGGTTCGCAGGGCAGCGAGTATTTCTGTCCGGCGGACCTGGATTTGGAAACCACCATGGCCGTGCAAGCCGCCGCAGTCGCCGCGCACCGCTCGCTCGGCGTGGAAATCTATTCGCGCGTCGATGTCCTGCTAGATTCGCAAAACCGTCCCTACGTGCTCGAAGCTAACACGATTCCCGGCATGACGGAAACCAGCCTGCTGCCCAAGGCCGCTGCCGCCACCGGCATCTCCTTTCCCGAGTTGTGTAAAACCATCGCCGAGCTGTCACTCAAACTCCGCTCCTGATATGATCAGACGCCGCATCACTAAGCCTAACCGCCGCTCGCGCTCGCAAGTGCTCGAAGTCCGCGTCATGTCTCCGCGCATCGCCTGGCTAGGTTTCCTGAGCTTCGCCGCCAAGCTCGCCATGCTTGCCTGCATCCTCGCCGTGCTCACCGGCATCGGCTGGGGCGTCTGGCAGGGAATTCAGCGCGCGTTCTACCAAAACCCCGATTTCCGCCTGCAAGTCATCGACCTGAACTCCAATCCGGTCATCGACGAAGCCGGCCTTGCGGAAGCCGCTGGAATCGACCTGACCGCCAGCCTCTTCGACATCGATGTGGAAAAAGTGACTGCCAAATTGAAAGCCATGCCCGCCATCGCCGATGTCCGGGCGGAACGCCATTTACCCGGCACGCTGATGGTGCGCGTGGTTCCCCGGACTCCGCGGGCATGGATCTCCTGCCCGCAGGCAGGCCTATCCGAAGTGCGCCGCGCGGGAGCGATGCTGGTGGGCCGGGACGGCGTCGCCTACCCCTGCCCCGAACGCCAATTGGAGTCCGCGATGAAGCTCCCGACCATTCAGCTTCCCGTGTCTGAAAAGAGTCCCGTCGTAGCCGGTCAGCATCTGACTTACCCGGAGTTGGCCCATTGCTTCCGCTTGCTAGACTCCGCCCGCGAGGCCGATCCGGAGGCCGTTCATTGGATCGAATCCGTGACGCAAGTCAACGAGTGGTCCTTGCAGCTCGTCACCCGCCAAGGCACGGCGGCGACCTTCGGACTCGGGGATCACGAGCGGCAGATCCGCAGCCTCCGCGCGGCGATGGATCACTCGAGTCAAAAGGGCTACTCGATCAGCACGATCAATCTCATTCCCAAACGCAATATTCCAATTACCCTGCGCGACGAAGCGGCCGCTCCGCGCGCGATCCCCGTCCCTGAGACGGGCCCCACGGAATTTCGCGAAGACCGCCGCGCCCGCGATCTCAGCACCCTTCTCAATCGCAACTGATAGTTTTCCAACCCCATGGCACGTCGCACCAAAATTCACGTTGGACTCGAAATCGGCACCAGCAAGACCTGCATCGTCGTCGGCGAGGTGAAGGCGGACAGCGCCGTCAAGATTCTGGGCATCGGCGTCACCAAGACCGCCGGTGTCCGCAAGGGTGAAATTTATGATTTCGCCCAGGCCCGTGCTTGTCTCAAGGACGCAATCGCCAGGGCGGAGGACGCCAGCGACGTGGAAATCGGCAGCGTGTATTTAGCCGTTACGGGCTCCCACATCCAAGGTGTCAACAACCGCGGCACCTTCCGTTTACCCGACGGCGAGCCGACCGTGGCACCCGAACACATCGAGGAGGCGCGCACCATCGCCCGCGAGGTCCACATCCCGCAGGACCACGTCTATCTGCACCCGATCATCCGGAACTATTGGCTCGACGGCCTCGAACACTCCACCACTCCGGTCGGTCTCTTCGGCAAGACGGTCGAGGCAGATTTCCACATCGTCCATGGCATCGGCAACCGCATCCAGAACAGCATCAAGCTCGTCCGGGAAATGCCGCTGGAGGTCGATGACATCGTTTTCTCGCCCATCGCCACCGCCCAGATGGCGCTCGACCGCGAGCAGCGTGAGCGCGGCGCGCTGGTCATCGACATCGGCGGCGGCACCACCGACTACGCGCTCTATCTGAACGGAGCCATCGCCGCTTCCGGCTGCATTCCCGTCGGCGGCGACCACGTCACCAACGACATCCACCTCGTCACGGGCCTGCCGTTTTCCAAGGCGGACCGGCTGAAAATCATGGAAGGCGACGCCTCCGCCGACCCCGTCCGCTCGGTCGGCACCGCCAAACTAACGGACGATCGCGGCTTCGCCGAAGTTGAGGTTGGTCGTGGCATTCTGAATGAAATCATCCGCCAGCGGCTCGAAGAAACCCTCAAGCTTGTGCGCGACCGGCTGCCACCCGGATCGGTCCAATTTATTGGAGCCGGCGTCTTCCTCACCGGCGGCACCAGCCTGATGCGGGGCTTCAGCGAGCTCGCCTTCGAGGTCTTCGGCCGCGACATCTACCGCCCCGATCCGCCGGAAGCCAGCGGAATTCAGGCGAATTTCAAGGACCCCCATTACGCCACGGCGATCGGCTTGATCCGCTACGCGCAGATACTCGAAACCGAGCGGGCGAGACCGCCCGGTCTCGTTGGAAGAGTCGGCCGCATGTTCTGGCCGTTTGGAAAATGACAATCTAAACTCTCACAGTCATCATGATTTCCTACACCCGCGATCCACGGCAAACGATCCCCGCTACCTCCGTGAAAATCATCGGCCTCGGCGGTGCCGGTGTTAACATGCTGGAGCGCGTCGCGCTCGACGGCATGGACGGCTCCGAGTTGCTGGCGCTCAACACCGATCTCAGGACGCTCTCCGCCTGCCTTGCCATGGAAAAAATACAGCTTGGTGTTAGCCTGACACGAGGCCTTGGCTCCGGGGGCGATCCCGCACTCGGCCACCAAGCGGTGCTGGAGGCGGAAGGCCAGATCCGTGCCTCGATCAAGGACTGCCGGATTGTCTTCCTCTGCACCGGTCTGGGCGGCGGCACCGGCTCTGGCGCGGCACCCATCGTCACCCGCATCGCCCGCGAGGAAGGAGCCTTTGTCGTGGTTTTCGCCACCATGCCGTTCGCCTTCGAGGGTAAGCGCCGGCACGACCAGGCGGAGACCGCGCTCAACGAGCTTGCCGTTCTATCCAACGCGTTGGTCACCTTCGACAACAACCGCATGGGCGAGCTCGTCCTTGCCAAGCAAGGCATCCATGAGGCCTTCTCCGCTGCGGACCACATCATTTGCGAGTCGATCAAAGCGGTCATCCGCCTCGTCGTCCGCCCCGGCCTGATCAATGTCGGGCTGGACGAACTCATGAGCGCGCTGCGCACGAACCGTTCCCGCTGCCTTTTCGGCTCCGGCCTTGGCGATGGCAAGGACCGCGCCGCCAAGGCCTTGAAGAACGCGCTCAACAGCCCGCTGCTAGACCAGGGCGCGCTCCTCAAGGACGCCCATACCGTGCTCGTCCACCTTTCCGGCGGCGAGGATCTCACGCTGTTCGAGATCGAGCTCCTGATGCAGCGCTTGCAGAAATTCGTCCCGGAAAACGCCCACATACTCTTCGGCGCGGCCATCGATCCGGCGATGGGCGACTCGCTTTCCATCACCCTGATCAGCGCGCTTCCCGAGGATTCGCTCTCCATGGCACCGCGGAAATCCCTCAGCCAGCACTCGCGGGAAAATCCCATTCTCGATGCGAGCCAGGAATTCACCCCGCTGCCTGCGAAGGCCGCGGAAATCGTCGCGGCGCCGGAGTCGTTAGTCGCGCCGGAACCCGTTCTGGAAGACCCGCTTGTTTCCCTGTTCGGCAAGGCCGGGGCCGTCATCGCCGCTGCCGCCGCGCCCTCGCTCTTCGACAATGAGCGGCCTTACGCCGAACCCGAACCTGCCGCCCCGGAGCCTGCGAAATCCGCACCCGAGCGGCACATGGCCGCCTTCACCTTCATCGAGCCCGAGCCGGAAGCCGAGCCGGAAGCCGAGGAGGAGGCGCCGCCCCTCCCCGAAAACGAACCCGAACTAATAGAGAACACGGACACCGGGGAAGCTGCGCCCGCTGCCACCGGCTTCATGCCGGGCCCGCAGAGGAGGCCGAGCCTCACCGCTCGCTGGGGTAAGCCCAAGCCCGCCCAATTTCCTGAAGATAGTCTCGAAGATGGGTTGGAACCGGGCCGAGAAAACACCGTCACTCCCCAGCCAGCCTCGCCTTCCGAGCCCGAGCCGCCGAAGCTCAAGCTCGGCATCAAATCCTCCGGCCCGCAAAGCGAACTCTCGCTCGACTCCGCTCCCCGCGGTCGTTTCGAGGGCGAGACACCGAACGTCTTTGATGGCGAGGACCTCGATCTACCGCCCTTCCTGCGGAAGAAGAAATAACAGCTTTATGGGCGATCCGAAGAATTTTGAAATCCCCGGACACATGAGTCTCTCCATGGGCGAAGGCGGCTTGCCGAAAGTCGTCGTCGAAACCGTCTGGAGTCGCGCGGAAATCTATCCGCACGGCGCGCACGTCACCGGATTTCAGAAAAAGGATGAACCCCCGTTGCTGTTCATGAGCGCGGCCAGCGAGTTTACCGACGGCAAACCGATCCGCGGCGGCGTGCCGGTTATTTTCCCGTGGTTTGGCGGGCGCGAAGGATTTCCCGCCCACGGCTTCGCCCGCATCACGGCGTGGGAGCTCAAGGAAACCACGCTGCTCCCTGACGGCGCGGTGAGACTGCGCTTCATCCTGTCCGGCGCGGAAGGCTTCCAGGTCGAGTATCTCGTCACCGTCGCGGAGAGTCTGACGCTGGAGCTGGGCGTCGGAAACACCGGCACCCGGGACGCGGCCTTCGAGACCTGCCTGCACACCTATTTCCAAATCAGCGGCATCGACGCCATCTCGATCACCGGGCTGGCTGGCACCCGCTATCAGGACAAGGTCGCCGGTACCACCGAGACGGAAACCGCCGCCGCCATCCGGATCAGCAGCGAGGTGGACCGCGTCTATTTCGCCACCACCGCCACCACCGAGATCGAAGATCCCGGCTTTGGTCGCAAGATCCGGATCGCGAAGTCCGGCTCTAACTCGACCGTCGTCTGGAACCCGTGGATCGACAAATCCAAGTGGATGCCCGACTTCGGCGACGACGAATATCGGCAAATGGTCTGCGTGGAATCCGGCAACGTCGCCCAAAACCAAACCACCCTTCCGCCCCGCGGCCACGCCGTGATGAAGGTGGAAATCAGCAGCGAGCGGCTGCTCTCCTGATGTCCGCCAAAGCCACTTGGAAAGTCAGCGCCGCTGTGATGGCGAGCCGGGTGCTCGGCTTGGCGCGGGAAATGATGTTCGCCGGCCTCTTTGGCGGCAGCAAGTGGATGGACTGTTTCTATCTGGCCTTCAAGGTGCCAAACCTGCTGCGCGACCTGTTCGCGGAGGGTGCGCTTTCGCAGGCGTTTGTCACCACGTTTTCCAAAAAACTGAAGTCCGAGGGCGAGCAATCCGCCTGGGCGCTGGCGCACAAGATGATGACGCTCGCCGCCGTCTTCATGAGCGGCGTGACGCTGCTGGGAATTCTCGCGGCACCGTGGATCGTCGATCTGCTGACCTCGCTTTCGCGCGGCGGCTCATCGCCACGAATCTACAATCCGGCGGAAATCGCACTGACGGTGACAATGGTGCGGGTGATGTATCCGTTCATCCTGCTGGTCTCGCTGGCGGCGTTGGTGATGGGGATGCTCAACGCGAAAAACGTCTTCGGCATGCCGGCGCTTTCGTCGTGCTTCTTCAATCTCGGCTCGATGATAGCTGGCGCGGCCATCGGTTACTGGATGGATCCGAACTGGGGACCGCAGAGCCTGATAGGATTTTCCATCGGCGTGGTGATCGGCGGACTGGCGCAGCTGGTCTGCCAGTTTCCGGCGTTGAAAGCCGTGGGTTACAGGTTTGCGGCGGATTTCAACTGGAAGGATTCCGGCGTCCGGCAGATTTTGAAACTCATGGGTCCGGCGGTGATCGCGGCCTCGGTGGTGCAGATCAACGTGGTGGTGAACGCGATGTTCGCCTACGGCGTGGGCGAGGGTGCTGTTAGCTGGCTGAGCTATGCGTTCCGCCTGATGCAGCTTCCCATCGGCGTGTTCGGCGTGGCGGTGGCGACCGTTACGCTGCCCGCTCTATCACGTGCGGCGGTGGGCGGGATCGGCGAGGATTTCCGGCCGACGCTGGCCAAGGGGCTGCGGCTTGTAGCCTTCCTCGTGCTGCCCTCCACGCTTGGGCTCGTGCTTCTGGCGGAACCGATCGTGAGCCTGCTTTACGAGCGCGGCGCTTTCGACGCGGTGGACCGCATGCAGACGGCGGGGGCGCTGCGGGCCTACGGCTATGGTTTGTTATTCTACGCCTGGCTCAAGGTTTTGCAGCCTGCGTTCTATGCCATCGACAAGCGCTGGTTCCCGATGATGGTCAGCCTTTTCGCGCTCGGGCTCAACCTCGGGTTCAACTACTTCTTCGTCTTTGTCATGAAATGGGGCCATGAGTCGCTCGCCCTGACCACGAGCATCAGCGCCGCCGTGAATTTCCTGCTGCTATTTCTCGCCATGCGGAAATTCGCGGGCGATCTCGGGACCGAAGCGCTGCTCGTCCTGTTGGGAAAACTCGTGGCGGCGGGCGCGCTGATGGCGGGCGTCTGCGTGCTGGCCAACCGCTTCCTGTTCCGGGACCTGGCGGCGACGCTGTTCTTGCTCAAGGGGGTTTACCTCGGCGCGACCATCGCCGTCGCGGCGGGAGCCTATTTTCTCGCGGTGAGAATCCTGCGCGTGCCGGAAGCGGACGAGGCGCTCGCGATGATCACCCGCAAGCTGCGGCGCTAAACCTATTTAAGCTGCCGGCGCATCTCCACGATGCTGTCACGAATTTCAAACATCGAGCTGCGAATGTGTTCGAGCGCAGCCTTTTGAGCGGGGTCGCGTTCCAGTTCCGTCAATTTCTGGCAGGCGCCGACCGCCTCGTTGAGCCAGTTCAGGCAGCGCTTCAGCACGGCCAGCACGAAGCCGGTTTCAGGCTGGTAGCCGCTCCCGCTGCCGTAGAGCGCGCCGGCGAGCTTGCCGCTCACTTGCAGGAGATTGGTGATGAGCTGATAGGAAGGTGTGCCTGGCCCCGCGTCGCGCTCGATCACGTCCATCGCCCGCATCGCGAGTTCCTGGGCCTTCATTTGCAGCGGGTGGTCCTCTTCGTCGTCGAACGACCCGTCGTCCGGATCCCGGAAATCATCGTCGTCATCTTCCTCATCGAAATCCAGAGCCATGTCCTCCATCGCCCCGTAGCTCAACTCGCCGCTCGGGAAATCCTCCTCGCCCGCCTCGTCCCGCTCGGCGAGCGCGTCGAGCAAGCCGTCCCAGCCCATCACGAACGCTTCCTTCTGCTCGCTGTCGGCGTCCTCCATGTATTTCTCCAGCACTTCCTGATAGGCGTCCGTCAGCCGGTCGGATTCCTTCAGGCGCTCCTCCCAGGCGAATTCATCGAGCTCCTCGCAAACCTCCCGATCCGGCCCGTCCGAGTCACGGCGGCGGATCACCTGCGCCATGAAATCGCGCATTGAGTTGAGGTTGGCCAGCTTTTGTGCCTCCTCCGCGTCCTCGTCCATCTCCCACTCGTGCGGGGAAATCGACAGCTCGTAATCCGAGGTTTCGACCACCACCCGGCCGTTGATCTCGCTGAACCACTCCAGATAGAGCGTGTTCCGCCACTCGTGGGGAATGTCCTGGTGGTTTTGGTAAAGCTCGTGGAACTCCTCCTCGCTCACCGTCGGCACCTTGTTCTTCCGGGAGGCCGTCATGTCGCCGATGATTCCGGCTTGGTCCACGTCCAGCGCGTCCGAATCCGCGACCGCCCTCGGCGTGGGATTTTCAAACCGCAGCCGCGTGCCCGCGAGATCCCGCCAGCAATCGCCGTCGAGCGAGAGGATCAGTGGCTCGTCTCGGTCGATCAGCCAGATACGGCCCGTCGTGTGACCCTCGACGGTGTTGTCGATTTCGCCGTGGGCGACCGCGTCTTCTATCCTCCATGCCATGGTCGGTAGTTTCCGCACTCCCGGGGCCGCGCGTCAAGCAAGCGTGTCAGCGATAAAATCGCAGGCCATCGAATCGCGCAGCCGTCCGGCCACGGGAAAGCGGTTGCGGGCGGCCTGACAATTCGTGGAGGCCTTCCCCCGGAGGCTTCATCGACCGCTCAGGTCCCGCAAAAGGTCTTGTAGCCGGCTCCTCCGGCGGGATCGGGCGAGCGGTATTCCGGGGCATCGCGAGAGGGGTCGTAGGGCGCGGCGAGAATTTCCAAGAGCCGCTCCATTGGGCCTAGGTCGCCTTGCTGGCCGGCGGCGAGCGCGGCTTCGACGAGGTGGTTGCGCGGGATGAAGGCGGGGTTGTGGGCGCGCCGGAGTTCGGCGGATTCCTCGGGCGACTGCGGTTGGCGGGCGAGGCGGGCCTGCCAGGTTTCCTGCCACTGGCGGAAATTTTCATCGGCCGCGGGCTGGGCCAGTGTGGCCAAGGTGTTGGTGAAGTCCGCTTTGGCGCGGTGCATCCATTCGAGCAGGGAATGGACGAGCGCGGTGTCCCCCGCCTCCTCGTTGAAGAGGCCGAGCTTGCGTCTCATTTCGGCGAGCCAACAGGCCTGATAGCGAACGGCGAAATTCTCGATGGCCGCGGTCGCCAGTTCGATCGCCCGTGTTTCCTCCGGGTGGATCAGCGGCAGCAGGGCTTCTGCCAGACGGGCGAGATTCCACTGCGCGATGGTCGGCTGGTTGCCGTAGGCGTAGCGGCCGCGGCGGTCGATGGAGCTGAAGACGGTGGCGGGATCATAGACATCCATGAACGCGCAGGGGCCGTAGTCGATGGTCTCGCCGGAGAGCGCCATGTTGTCGGTGTTCATGACGCCATGAATGAAGCCGACGCCCATCCACCGCGCGATCACCGCCGCCTGCCGCGCGATCACCGCCTCTAGCAGGGCCAGCGCGGGATTTTCCGCAGCGGTCAGTGCGGGGAAATGGCGCTGGAGCGTGTAGGCGACGAGCGCCTCGATGTCCGTCCTTTCGCCCGCGGCGGCGGCCCACTGGAAGGTGCCGACGCGGATATGGCTGGCGGCCACCCGCGTCAGCACCGCGCCTGGGAGCGGTCCGTCGTGGCGCATGACCTCCTCGCCGGTCGCGGCCACGGCGAGGCTGCGGGTGGTCGGGATGCCGAGCGCGTGCATGGCCTCGCTGATGATGTATTCGCGCAGCATCGGCCCGAGCGCGGCGCGGCCATCGCCGCCGCGGGAAAACGGCGTGCGGCCGGAGCCTTTGAGCTGGATGTCGAAGCGCTCGCCCCGCGGCGTGATCTGCTCGCCTAGCAGGATCGCCCGCCCGTCGCCGAGAGTGGTGAAGCCGCCGTATTGGTGGCCTGCATAGGCCTGGGCCAGCGGCGACGCGCCCGGCGGCAGCGCGTTTCCGGCGAAGATCGCCTCATCCAGCGCGTCAGCGGACAAGCCGAGGGACTCCGCTAACGCATGATTCAGCACCACCAGCCGCGGCGCACGCACTGGCACCGGCGCGATGGCGAAATGAAAGACCTTGGGCAGCGAGCCATAGGAATTCTCCAAGCGCCAACCGGCATCGGTGGCAGCGAACGCTGGAACAGCTGGCGGGTGGGATTCGGACATGCCCGAACTTCCCCGATTTTAACGATCCGTCGAGGCGGGGATTGGAGAGAATTTCCCAAACCTCCAAATCCCTCTAAGGAGCTGCATCCCGGCCTCACGCTCACCGGCATTTTACAACGTGCGCGAAAAACTCCGCAGCGGCGAGCCGCTCACCGCCAAGGAAAAGCAAATCCACGACCAAGGCCTCGTCACCGTCCTCCGCCAGATCCACGACGAGCTGGATGAAGCCGCGTTGGAAGCGTATGGCTGGGAGGACTGTAGTGGCGATCACCGGTCGCCGCGACTGGATCGCTCCGGTGAAGACGACTCGCGGCGACCGGTGATCGCCGCTACGCTGCCCGACCCAGTCGCCATCCTCCGCAAACTCATCGGCAATCACGACAAGAGTGTCGTGCCTCCTTATTGACCTCTCGTCCCCTTAGTCAGCTTCCTTCACCAGCCGGATGCCGTTTTTCTCGATGCCGATCCTCCCCTTCTTGAACAGCGCGCCGGTCGCTTGCTTGAAGGTGCGCTTGCTGACACCCAGTTCGTCATTGATTTCCGCCGCCGGGCTGTGGTCGCCGATGGCCCAGAAACCGCCGCGGGCCTCGAGTTCGGCGAGGATTTGGGCTTCGAGGTCATCGACCTTCGCGCGGCCGGCGGGGTGCAGGCTGATGTTGATTTTCCCGTCCGGGCGGAGGGCGGTGATGTAGCCTTTGAGGGCCTCGCCGGGCTGGAGCGGTTGGAAAACCTCGTTGGCGAAAATCAGGCCGCTGTGGGTGCTGTTGATGATCGCCTTGTAGCCGAGGTCGGTTTTTCCAAAAACGATGAGATCGACTTCCTGTTCCAGACGGAAATCCGGGGGCGTGAGGTCCATGTGCCGCGCGATCCGGCTGGAGGCGATGACACGGTGGGTCTGCTCGTCGAGGTGGACATGGACGATGTAGTTTTTCCCCACGTCCATGCGGAGTTTTTGCTCGCGGAACGGGACCAGCAAATCCTTGGGCAGGCCCCAGTCGAGGAACGCGCCGACACCGGTGACCGCCACGCATTTCAAGCGGCCGAACTGGCCGGGCATGACCTTGGGCGACTGGAGCGTGGCGACCGGGCGGTCCTCGGAATCGTTGTAAAGAAAGACGTCGAGCGATTCGCCGATGCTGCAACCCCGTGGAATTTCCCGGTGAGGCAGCAGGATTTCGCCCATCTCGCCGCCGTCGAGAAAGAGCCCGAAGGATTTTTCATGGAGGATTTGAAGGGATGCGCGCTCGCCGATGGTTGCCATGGCGGGACGATGCACTCGCGGAGATGGCGAGTCGATGGAGATTTGCCGCCCGCCGTGACCCAGGCATTCCTGCCTGTTCTTCCACGCTATTGAAGAACAGGCAGGAATGCCTGGGTCACTTGGAATCGCCGCTTGTCTCGGGTTTCCCGCGCCGCCAGTCTCCGGCCATGGAAAGTCACGAGTGGTTCGAAAATACCGACGACGGGAAAGTCTTCTACCGTGCGAATTACCTCGGCACGCGGTGGACGATCATGACGACGCGGGAGAAGCGCAACCCGACATGGACCGACCTGAAACCGCCGTCGGAAGCGGTGTGGCGCGAGTTGCGCGACGTGGTTTGGAAAAAATACCAACGCAAGCGCTGCCCGTGGGAGCGGGTCGCGGATTTGGATAAAATCCTTGGCGACGAGCCGCTGCCCAAGCCGGGGCAGCATTAAAGCGGCGCTCGCCTTCGGGCCGGACTGTGCTTATTTTCCAGCTGTGATCGCGCGACAGAAGACGAAATATCCGGTTTCCCAATCGTTGCGGCAGTATCTCTATCACTTCGACCGCTACCGGGAAATCCCGCGGGTTTACGAGGAGCTCTGCCGCTTCAGCGGGGCGATTCCCTACGAGGATCCCAAGGGCAGGGAAACCTTGTGGCTCACCGTGATGTATCCGCCGGAGGTCCTCGAGGAACTGCGGCCGCGGCTGACGAGCATCTACACCGAGCTCAAACTCGGGCGCGACGTGGAGCAGCACGAACACCTCGTGGTGGACCGCATCGACTTCGGGGACTTCGGAAATTCGAAACCTTTCCGCATCCGCGTCACCAACCTCTTCAACGACAACTCGGACTATTTCTACGTCAAGCAAGCGGACGCCTCGCGCATTTACGGGCTGGAGCTGGAGCACATCCTCTCGCCAAACCGGATCAACTATCTGGTCAACGGCAACACGCTCATCGAGGAGCACATCGCGGGGGTTCCGGGCGATGTCTTCATTCGCGACTACCTCTCACAGCCCGGCCTCAACAAGGTGCGGATCGCCAAAGAGTTCACGAAATTCACCGAGCGCAGCTTCATCCGCCTGCTGGGCGACATGCGCAGCGTGAACTACGTGGTGGACATCACGCCGGACTTCGAGGAGGTGCAATACCGCGTGCGGGCGATCGATTTCGACCAGCAATCCTACGAGGGGAACGGCAATATCTATCTAGCGTTCCGCTTCAACTCGAACCGCCAGGTCACCCGGCTCGCGTTCGACGTGCTCAACCGCAAGAGCATCGACCAATACGTGGCCGAGGAGCACGCGCAGATGGCCCGCCGCGCGAAAGTCGAGAGCGGCCGCCTGCGCGCGCTGCTCGGGATCATGCGGCGCGAGGACATCGCCCCGCGCGAGCACGTCGTCACGCTGGCCCGCGAGCTCGACCGGATGCATGCCACCAGCGGCTTCGGCGATTGCGCCTCGATGGGTGAGCTCACCGCCATGCACATTTCCCTGATGCTCGACATCAAGCCGACCAACTGACAGGGGGGCCGCCGCCGGCTCCACCGGCTTTCCCCGAAACTGTAGCGGCTGTCTGTGACTGTCGCTAACTTCCGTTTCATCATCCCCGTTTCCGCTCGCCCCCCAGCTTCTCGCCACCCGTGGACTTCCCGCTCCTTGCAACATTCCCGCGGACCGTGTTTGTGCCTCCCGCCCGGTTCGCGCCGCCGTCCTTGTTTCTATCAAAATCAATCTACATCCCTGCCGCGGCGGCAATCAGTAACAAAATCGGGCCCGTCAGCCGGAGTGCTCCATGCGGCCTCTGCCCTTCAGCGGTTGACCGGATTTTTATCCTGAAAGACTGCCAATTTTTACGACTGGATACTTTGATGCCTGAATGTCTGTTATTTGGGGCCGACCTCGAAGCACCCTATCGAGGGCATTCTCTATCATTCGCCCGCTGCCAGCGCGACCTGTTCCACCAGTGCGAGTGAGACATAGAGGCCAGCTGCCAACATTTCATCAAAGACCGGTCGGCAGGCAGGTATCAACCCTCGCTTTTTGGCGAGCGCCACGAAGCTGAGAGTGCCACGCATGGGAACACCGAAAACCATCGCGCAGCGCCGAGCGGCGGCGTCATCCAGCACCGCTTCATATCCGGGATTGGCCATGGCCGTCGCGATCACGGCGATTTCGCCAGCGCCCAGATCCCATGCCAGCAAGTCGTTCGTGGGAGCATCATCCCGCACCATGCTTGCCGCGCCTTGTGGAGCTTCGAGCCATCGGCGTGCAGGGTCATCAGGTGCTCCGGCCACCACTTCGGCGGCGACAGATTCAGGGACAACGATGCGTCCCATTTGCAGCAACCAGTCAAGCTGCCCAGCTTTCCCGAGCAGGATCAGCGGTGAAGCATCGATGATCCAATGCTCAGTCACGGGCAAGTTCCTC
>CAMCUY010000045.1 GCA_945879075.1 Akkermansia muciniphila
TGGACCACTACCTGCCACGTCGCCACCGAGACGAGGAGGAACTCCACTCCCAGATCCAAAAACGCCACGCCGCGCGGCAACGTGACATTGACCGGAGATTGCAGCAGAAGCCCGGGCTGAAGCCTCGATCCAATTTAACTAAGTAGAATTAGGCTCTTGGTAGAAACGTAGCGCGGATACGTAGCGGGGAGAAATGTGGCGGAGCACAATTTCGGATTTGCCACTGCGGTTGCGGCGGTTGGGGCCGATGATAAGGATCCAACTGCGAATGGGAACCTGGCCGCTGAGGCCAAGGACCTTGGCCGGAATGCCGGTTGGGCTGGCGTCGCAGCGTCGGGTGCGGAGTGCGGGCCATCCGCTGGGAGTTGGACGAACTGTAGGCCATACGGGCGATCACGTCTGCGTGGCCAATTAGGGTAGGCGGCTTGGATGCGGCAGTTTATACCGGGGACACGCTCAAATGATGGCCCACAATTGCCATGGCGCGAAAATCGATCCATCGGGAATATCCATAAACAATTGATAATGAGGTGGGCCCGCAGGGATTTGAACCCTGGACCAAGGGATTATGAGTCCCCTGCTCTAACCGCTGAGCTACAGGCCCGTCAATGAGTTACGAAGATTTCTGTCGGAAATTCAGCTCTAAAATGCATGCCTTTATTTGCACGGATTTCGAAACCATGCAGCAAAGAGCGCAATTCAGAAAATCCACGGCTTATTGTCCTCTTCGCCATCGGGGTGGGAATTTCTAGGCCAGCGCGAAGGGGGCGAGCAAGGTCATTCGACAAATCATTCACAGGTCTTTGGAGGCTGACGACTTCAACTTGGCGGAGGACGGCGAATGACTTGGAAGAATTGATCCGCCAATACCTTATGAATGCGTGCCGGTCGCCGCAGGATTTGACCGAATTAACCCCGGAACTTGCGGTGCGGCGAGCAGTCGGTGTGGACGGCGAATCCCCGGATCCGCGGGGCATTCCGCGATCTGGCGGATTGTGTCATGCGCTGGGTTTGAACCGCCTGCTTGATGAATTGCTCGACGTGCTGGTGGAGTAGCGGATCGAGGAGCCAACGAATCTGTCGCCGATTGCTGGCTTCACGCGCCGTCCGCTTCCGTGATGAACTGCGCTCGGCGTTTAATTTTCTGCATTAGCCATCCCAGCACCGGGTGCTCGCCGTAGAGCACGAACGAGGCGTCCCATTGGTCGCGCTGCTCGCAAATTCTCCCGTCCGGGGCGAACCGGAAGTGGCTCATGCCGTGGATCACCCGCTCGATCCCGTTCTGCGGGTAGGTCATGGTCCAGAGGAAAAACCCGGTGCGGTCGTCGGCGTGGGCGTCCAGAACTTTGAATGAAATTTTGGGCATTTTCCGAAACCACTTGGAAAGCACCACGCGCAATTGCGCGAGCCCTCGAATTTTGTGGATAGGGTCGTAAAAGGCGATTCCAGGACTGTAAATGTCACCCAGTCGCTCCAGTTTTCCGGGAGACATTTCCATGAATAGGTCCGCCACGGCGGCCATTGTATCGGGGCAGTGCAGGTTCATGTGGAAAGAAAGCACGGATTCCGGGATCTGGCTTCCGTGATTTTCTCACCAGTGGAAAATCACGGGCGGCACGATGATCCGGATATTTCCGCCATGGCGGTCTTCGCTTTCTTCGACGGCGGTGACGGTGTCGTTTTCAAACTCGACGGAGGTCTTGCCCTTCTCAATCTGGGTCACGCTGACGAGCCGCCGGTAGGCTTGGCCGGTGGCGCGATCGATCTCGGTGACGTAGTTTTTGACTTCCTCGTAGTCGATGAATTCCCAACGCCCGGATTGGCCGGTGGTGGTTTTCCGCACCGTGGTTTTCGTCGGTTTTCCTTTCGCAAGCGCCACTTCATCTAGAGTCATTCCGGAGGCGACTTGTTTGTTCGCGATGAGCGCCTGGACTTGGATCTGGCGTTGATAGAGTTGTTTGAGGTGATCGACGAATTCGGGATCGGTGGAGGAAAACGCCCACGGCGCGACCCAGCCGGAAATCCCCTCGCGCGTGCCTTGGCCGCGGACCCGGTAGATTTTATCGGTAATGGCTTCGAGGCGGACAGTCTGGTCGGCTTTGAGGGTGCCGAGGCGTTGCTTGCCTTCCTTGTCGGAAAAAACAGGGGCTTCCTTGATGACCTTAAGCTCTACTGGTTTCCTCAGCGCTTGATCCATGTAAACGACCGAGGGGTCGACATCGAGCAGCGACTTTCGCCCGGCACGCTTGGTCTGGGCCTGCATGGGGAAAACGAGCATGGCGGCGATGATGGTGAAAAGTCCCGGCTTCATGGGAGGGAATGTAGTGGTATTTCTCCAATGTGGAATCCTCATTTCGCACTGAGGCGGCGGGCTGCGGATTATTCGTGGATTATTCGCGATTGGACGTTTGTGATTCTTGATTCATGGTCCACGCATGCACTCGCAAGGCCCGCTATCACAGAAGATTTTCGCCGTCGCCAAGGAACTGATCCCGGGTGGCGTGAACTCCCCGGTGAGGGCGTTCCGCAACGTCGGCGGCGAGCCGTTTTTCGTCCGCCGCGCCGCGGGCAGCCGGATCGAGGACATCGACGGCAAGCACTACATCGACTACATCGGCTCGTGGGGTCCTAATATTCTCGGCCACGCGCCGGTCGCCATCACCAACACGATCCATGAGGTCGCGAAGAGCGGGATTTCCTTTGGGATTCCCAACATGTTTGAGGTGGAAATGGCGCGCACGATCTGTGACTGGGTGCCGTCCGTGGAGAAAGTCCGCATGACCTCGTCGGGCACCGAAGCGACGATGTCCGCGATCCGCCTCGCGCGGGGTTTCACCAAGCGCGACTGCATCGTGAAATTCAACGGCTGTTATCACGGCCACAGCGACTCGCTGCTAGTCGCGGCAGGTTCCGGGGCGCTGACTCATGGTGAGCCGGATTCCGCAGGGGTGCCGAGGGCGTTCGCGGAGAAGACCATCGTCCTCTCGTATAACGATCCGGAAGCGCTTGAAGCGCTTTTCGCGGCGCGCGGCGAGGAAATCGCAGCGATCATTGTGGAGTCATATCCCGCGAACGCCGGGTTGGTTTTCCCGAAGGCCGGCTACTTGGATCTGCTCTCCTCGATCACGAAAAAGCATGGGGCTCTATTGATTTTCGACGAGGTCATGACCGGGTTCCGTCTCGGCAAGGCGGGCGTGCAAGGCCTGGAAAATCTCACGCCGGATCTCAGTTGCTTCGGCAAGGTCATCGGTGGCGGTCTGCCGGTCGGAGCCTTCGGCGGGCGCTCTGACGTGATGGACTATCTCGCGCCGATCGGCCCGGTCTATCAGGCTGGGACTTTGAGCGGGAATCCGCTCGCAATGGCGGCCGGCCTCGCCCAGCTCCGGGAGTTGCACAACCGCTCCGGCTTCGCCCGGCTGGAGCAGCTTGGCGCACATTTCGAAAGCGGCCTGCGCCGCTTGCTGGCGGAAAAAGGCGTGCCCCATCGCTTCAACCGCGTCGGCTCGATGTTCTGCCTGTTCTTCACCGACCGGGAAATCGTCAATGTGGATGACGTGATGAAGCAGGACTTGGAGTTCTTTAAAAAGTTCTTCTGGGGCTGCCTCGACAAGGGGATTTACCTCGCACCGTCGCCTTACGAGACCGGCTTCATTTCACTCGCCCACACCGAGGCGGATCTGGATGACACGCTCACGGTGTTTGGTGAGGTCTTGGCTGGAATTTAGGACCGCGAGATTCCAGGTTGCGCGCTCGGCGAGAGGCGGGCAGGCTGCGTCTGTGACCGCTCGAGCCCGGCGCTGTTGGAATTTTTCCCAGGAATGATGAATAAACTCAATGATGAGACGTCGAAAGTCGCGCAGGAGCCTGTCGGTTCTGTCGATTCCGACGATGATTTCCGACTGGTTGCACTGGCGCAACAAGGGGACACGCGCTCATACGACGAGCTCGTGACCCGGCACCGGGGAAGGATATTCGCCATGATCCGCAACATGATTCATCAGGAAGCCGATGCCTGGGACCTCTCGCAAGAGGTCTTCATCAAGGCGTGGCACGCCTTGCCGAAGTTCGAGGCGAAGGCGAAATTCTCCACCTGGCTCTATCGAATCGCCCACAACACCGTTTACGACTGGGCGAGGAAGCGTAAGATCGAAAGTTCCGGCGAGTTCAACGACGAGATCTTCGAGCGGGGGCGAATTGATTCCGGCTCGTTCACCACCCCGTCCGGCGGCGAGTCGCCGGACGCCACCATGGCGAACGGCGAGCTGCGGGTGAAAATCCAGATCGCCCTCGGCAAACTTTCTCCGGACCACCGGGAAGTGGTGCTCCTCAAAGACGTGCAGGGGCTCTCCTACAAGGAAATCGCGGAGGCGATGTCGAGCACCTTGGGCACGGTGATGAGCCGATTGTTTTACGCGCGTCAGAAACTCCAAGCATTGCTAAAAGATGAATACGAATCCCGATGAAGCAACGCTGGCCCTGTGGCTGGACGATGAATTGGCAGGCGAGGATCTCGCCGCCGTCGAGGCGTGGGCGCTGACCCAGCCGGAACAGCTTGCCGCCCGCGAGGAAATCCGCCACTGGCGGGCGACGATGGCTTCGGCGCTGCCGGCCACCGAGGAGCCGCCCTATCCGGAGTTTTTCAACAGCCGCGTGCTGCAAGCCATTCGCGAGCTAGCTCCGGCGGCGGCACCGAGCAGGAGATCGTTTTTATGGAAATCCTGGTTGATGCCGGTGGCCGCCTGCGCGGGCATGGCGTTGACTTTTTGGGCGGGAACGAACGCGATAACCCCTGCTGAATACGACGTGGCGGGCGCGCCCAAGGCGATCCCCGTCGAGCCGGTTGTCTACACGCCGGAACACGGGGTGGGTGCCGAGTGGTTCGCGAGCAAGGAGGCTTCGGCCACGGTCATTGTCCTCAAAGGCGTGGCGGCGATCCCCGATGCCACTGATTTTTCGGCCACGGTTTATTTGCCAGCGGAGCGCGAGATCGACTCGACGGCGAGCCGCGAGGTGAAACCCGCAATGGAAACGGGGCAATGATGATTCGACGTGAATGGCTCCGCCTAGCAGCGGCAGTGATGCTTTGTTCCAACATCGGTTTTTCCCAAGAAGATCCGGGAAAGACCAACATCGGGTGGGTCGGCGTGACCGTCTATCACGCGACGGACGGGGATCCGAAAGTGGCGGGCACCAGGACGGCTGCGGTGACGCAAGAGATCGAAAAGCGCTTGCGGGGCGAAGAGCGGCTTCGGTTCAAGAACTACCGGCTGCTCGGGCAGGACGTGCAGCCGTTGTTGAGGAGTTATGAAAGTTGGGCGCAGCCTTTGAAGCCGTCGGACGAGGTGCTAGTCCGTTTCGAAGCGCGCAGCCAACCCACCCGACAGGCGACGGGGTTGGATCTTGAGCTCTGGCTCAGCCGGAAAAAGATCCTGAAGACGGATGCGCGGCTCGAGGGAAACCGGCCGCTTTTCATCCTCGGCCCCGAGTGGCGTGGCGGGCGCTTGATCATCGGAGTTGCTCTTGCGCCGCAGAAAAATCCGGGCTCATAATCCAGCCATGAGAATTGGAATCTTCACCTGGCTGGTGCTGGCGGTTTTCACCCAAGCCGGAGGCTTGGAATTCACCGAGACGCTCAAGGAGGTCGATGCCGGGGCGGATGCGACCCTCGTGACCACGGAATTCAGCTTCACGAACAAGGGCGACAAGCCCGCTTCCATCACGAAAAGCGACTCGGGGTGCTCCTGTTTGAAGATCGAGATTTCGGGCGGTAAACTCAAGTATGCGCCGGGTGAATCCGGGGTCGTGCGGACGACTTTCGAGATGGGGAATTTTTCAGGAACCGTCGACAAAATGGTGGCTTTGTGGATTGACGATGATCCTGTGGACAACCCTTCCACGCGGCTAACTGTTCGGGTCCACATCCCCGTGCTGGTGGAATTGGAGCCGAAAACCTTGAAGTGGGATCTCGGCACGAAGGCCGATCCACAGATCATCCGGATTCAAATGGCCGAGGGCAAATCGATCCGCGTGACCGGAGTGACGTCCTCTTCCGAGTCATTTGCGTGCGAGTTGAAGACCGTCGAGAAGGGGGAAAAATACGATTTGATCGTGACGCCTCGGAATATCGATACGCCGGGGATGACCGTCATTCGGGTCGAGACGGATTGCGCGATTTCCAAGCATCGCGTCCAGCAGGCGTTCGCCGTGGTGCGCAAGCCGTCGCCGCCACAAACGCCGGTGAAGCCATGAACGGGCTCGGTCAGTTAGCCGCGATCGTCGGCATTTCCCTCGCGGCAGCCGGGGGCACTTATTGGATCATGGGGCCACCGACGCGGACACTGTCCTGCGACCCGACCAATTTGAAACCCGGCGAGGTGTGCCTCGAACAAGTTTCTGCCGGTGCAAAAGTTTTATGGGTGGACGCGCGCTCGCGGAAAGATTGGTTGAAAAACGGGATTCCCGGCTCCGTGCTTTGGAATCTCGAATCCGGCGAGGACATGCAGGCTTTCGAGGCGGATGTCGCGATGCGGATCATCGAAACGCCGCGGGTGATCGTCTATTGCGGCGATGAAAACTGCGGTCTCAGCCACCAGATCGCGAATAAAATCCGGGGCTTGCAACTTGGCGCGGACGTCTCGGTATTGCGCGGTGGATGGCGCGCCTTGAGCGAGGCCGGACGGATCAAGGATTCCAATCCAAAGTCTTGAGATCGAGCGCCTCGAGATAAGGCGCGCCGGTTCCTCAAGTTCTGACGAGAAACGTTTGCGGATTGATGGGCTTGTCGTCCGCGTTAAATTCCTCATTATGATAGAAATCCAGCACTTGCTCGACTGGGTTGCTCACCTGGGCGACGATCTGGATGTGACTCGTCGCCGGAAGGGGACTGGCGAGACAGGCAAGGTCGGAATGATGGTTACATTCTTGATGGGGACTGGGCCGGAATTTTGCCAACCCCATCGGCCCCTCAATCATGCGTAAGCGTCAATAAGCCCGCGGTAATCCGGAGATCAGGCGGCATGCCGCAGCAGTGCGACGAGGACTCCTTGGATGATCAATTCCTGGGCGGGAAGCAAATCCGGGTAGTCCGGATTTTCAGCGCGCAGGAAGGGCTTCCCATGAGCTACCAGATAGCGCTTCAAAGTGGTTTCGCCATCGATGAGTGCGGCGACGATGTCACCTTTACGGGGTTCGCGGAATTCGAGGATCACGGTGTCTCCGTTGCAGATGTGGGCGTCGATCATCGAGTCTCCGCGGACTTTGAGAGCGAAGGTGCGGGCGTTGCGCGGGATGCCGAGCGCGGTGATGTCGATGGAAATACAGCCTTGGCGCTCCTGATCCACGTCTTGGGCCATGCCGGCGGCGATGTTGCCGTAGATCGGGATGTCCAGGATTTCTCCGCGGTCGAGTTCGTCCGGGAAAATGACGGCGCGGGCTTTGCCGGCAAGTCGCTGGATGGCGCCTTTGCGTTCGAGCGCGCGCAAGTGGCTCATGGCGGCAGTTTGGCTGGCAAACCCGAAGTGGCGCTGGATCTCGCGGGTCGTTGGCATGATGCCTTCTTCGCGTTGTGACTTCCGGAGATAATCGAGAATCTCCTGTTGGCGGTGGGTAAGTTCTGGATGTTGCATTGTTTTATGAACAGTGTTCCTTCGAACAAACCCGAGGATGGAGTCCGGATCAAGCGAAATTTTTCGGAGTTGGTCGCCAAGGCGGATTCGTCACCTGGCGAGGATGACGAGGAAATTACGGACCGGGCGATTCCATGAGGAACGCCGGAGGAGGGGGCCGCCGGAGACAGTTTCGGAAATCCAAAGATCGGAGGAGCGCCCGCCGTCGAGGTTGAGTGCATGGCGGATGGGCCAAGCGGCGAGTGCCTGGCCCAGAGCTGCGAGCGTGCAGGGCGAGCTGCGGCCAATCCACCAGTGCGTGCCGCCGTCCCACAAGATGAGCGTGCGGACACTGGATTTGGTGGCTTCGAGTCCGCTGACGGTGCGGCTGTTTTCGACGAGCAGCGGGCCGGCTTGGATGAGTTCGCGCATGGCGGATGCTTCGGCGCGGTTGATAACTTCGCGGCGGGCAATGGCGGTTTTTCCGGTGCTGCTTTCAAACCACGCGCCGCTGCCAAGTGAGGATGCGGTATTCCACGAGCCTGAAATTTTCCCCGCCGCGACGACGAGTCCGAGCGGATCGCCCTTCGGGGTGAAGAAGCCGGCGTTCACGGCGGCGATTCCACCGCCGGCTCTGGCTGCCGCTGCGGAATCGGCGAAACTGGAACCCGGGCCGTTCGCTTGATCGGCGACGACGAGTCGGTGGTCGCGCGAATCGAAGGCGACGCCCTCGAAGGTGATTCCGGAAATTTCGCGAACCATCACCCGCGGCGGCACGGGTGCAGGGGACGCGACCGGTGGGGTCTCCCGAACCGCAGCGGCTTGGACTATCGGAGTGTTTTCCGGCAAGGGCTTCGCCGGGAAACAGCTGGTGAAGGGCAGTGCGAGCAGCCCGCAAATCAGATAGCGCATGGTTTCAAGTCGCATGGGGCGGTGGGGGATTCAGGCCGGGCGGATGCCGATGCCGAGTAGCGTCTGGAATTTCGGGGCCTCGCTTTCGCGGTCGGCGACCACGGTTTCGATTTGTATGAAGCCGGACTTCTCCATCATCGTGGCGAGATCGCTCTCGGAAAACCCGAGCCAGCGGTCGGCGTACATTTGGCGAGCTTCTTCGAAGGTGTGCAGCAGCAGATCCAGAACGATCAACCGGCCACCGGGCTTGAGGATGCGGAACGCGGCGTCGAGCGCGCGCTGCGGATTTTCGGCATGATGCAGCGCCTGGCTCAGGACGGCGAGGTCGAGGCTGTTGTTTTCGATGGGCGGCGTCTCGATGTCGCCGATGCGGTATTCCAAATTGGAAAGGCCGTTTTGCACGGCGAGAGTTTGGCCGAACTCGACCATTTTCGGGGATAAATCCACCGCGATGACCTTCTCGGCGCGCTGGGCGAGTAACTGGGCCAAGGTTCCTTCCCCGGCTCCGAGATCGGCGACGACTTTGTAATTCAGCACCTTGATGAGCGCCTCGGCCAATGCCTTCCACGAACGGCCGGGCACGTAATCCTTGCCGAAACGCCCGGCGAGTTCGTCGAAATACGCCCGCGAACTGTCCTTCCTCTTTCGCAGCAAATGCCGCAGCGCGGTTTCATCTTCCGCGACCTCGGGAACCTCGGCGGCGGCTAAACGGGCGACTTCCATCAGGTCGGAATCGGCGGCGCAGGTGTAAATATTGTTCTTCCCGCTGCGCACGTCGCTCACGAGCCCTTCGGTTTTGAGCAGGGAGAGCTGGGTGGAAATCCGACTTTGGCCCATTCCGAGGATCTCCTGCAACTCTGCCACGAAAAGGGCCTCGTGCTCCACCAGCATCAAAATCCGCAGGCGGGTCGGATCGGAAAGAAGCTTGAGAGATTTCAGCATTGACGGCATGCGCAGCTTCATACATCAACGCATCACGATTTGACGATACGAAAATTAAAAAGCACATGAGCACCTACATTTTTTCCTCAGAATCCGTTGGCGAAGGCCACCCGGATAAAGTCGCCGATACCATTTCGGACGCCATTCTTGACGCCTGCCTCACCATCGATCCGAAAAGCCGGGTTGCTTGCGAGACCTTCGTGAAGAGCAATGTGGTTGTCGTGGGCGGTGAAATCACCATCCCGAAAATCGGCAACAAACCGATCGGATCCGTGATCAACGTCGAGAAAGTCATCCGCGACGCGGTCCGTGGCATCGGCTATGTGAATAACGACGACGTTTTCCACGCCGACCAACTTTTCATCAACAACTACCTCACCACGCAGTCCCCGGACATCGCTCAGGGAGTGGATGCGAAAAAAGCAAAAGGCAAAAAACACGCCGAGCAAGGTGCCGGCGACCAAGGCATCATGTTCGGCTACGCCTGCAACGAAACGCCCGAGCTCATGCCCGCGCCGATCATGTATGCCCACCGCCTCGGCCGCGAGCTCACCAAGATCCGCAAGGCTGGCAAGCTCGCCAAATGGCTCCGCCCTGACGCGAAGTCACAGGTCTCCGTCGAATACATCGATGGCAAGCCGACCCGCATCGTCAACGTCGTCATCTCCACCCAACACGCAGCGGATGTGGAGCACGCCGTGATCGAAAAATTCTGCATCGAGCAAGTGATCAAGAAGGTCCTGCCGAAAAACATGCTCACCAAGGACACCGAATACCTCATCAACCCGACCGGCAAATTCGTCGTCGGCGGTCCTCAAGGCGACTCCGGCCTCACCGGTCGCAAAATCATTGTCGATACCTACGGTGGCACCGGCCGTCACGGCGGTGGCGCATTCTCCGGCAAGGATCCATCCAAGGTTGACCGCTCCGCCGCCTACATGGGCCGCTGGGTTGCGAAAAACGTCGTCGCCGCGAAACTCGCCACCAAGTGCGAGGTGCAGTTCGCTTACGCCATCGGCCACCCGCTTCCCGTGAGCGTGCACGTCGACACCTTCGGCACCGGCACCAAGCCTGACGCGGCGATTCTCGCCGCCATCCTGAAGGTTTTCTCCTTCAAGCCGGCGGACATCGTCAAGCAACTCAAGCTGCTCCGCCCCATCTACTCGAAGTCCACCAACTACGGCCACTTCGGCAAAACCGACCCCGACCTCACTTGGGAAGCCACCGACAAGGCGGCCGCTCTCATCAAGGCAATCGGCTGATTCCACCATCTATCCAACAAACATATGAGCTTCACAGACTACAAAGTTAGAGACCTCGGCCTTGCCGACTTCGGGCGCAAGGAAATCGAAATCGCCGAGCACGAAATGCCCGGCCTGATGGCGACCCGCGAAAAGTATGGCAAGGAAAAGCCGCTGCAAGGCGTCCGCGTCATGGGCTCGCTCCACATGACCATCCAGACCGCGGTGCTCATCGAAACGCTGGTCGATCTCGGCGCCGAGGTGCGCTGGGTTTCCTGCAACATCTTCTCCACCCAGGACCACGCCGCCGCCGCCATGGCAGCTCGCGAGATTCCGGTGTTTGCCTGGAAGGGCGAAACTCTTGAAGAGTACTGGTGGTGCACTTGGAAGGCTCTGGTCAATCCCGCAGGTCTCGGACCTGAACTCATCGTCGATGACGGTGGCGATGCGACCCTGCTCATCCACAAAGGCTACGAACTCGAGAACGGTTCCGACTGGGTCAACACCCCGTCCGGCAACCATGAGGAACAAGTCATCAAGGATCTGCTCAAGGATGTGCATGCGAAACAACCCGGCATCTTCGCGAAGATCGTGAAGGACTGGAAGGGTGTTTCCGAGGAAACCACCACCGGTGTCCATCGACTCTATCAAATGGCCAAGGCTGGCACACTGCTTGTCCCCGCCATCAACGTGAACGACTCGGTCACCAAGTCGAAGTTCGACAACCTCTACGGCTGCCGCGAGTCGCTCGTGGACGGCATCAAGCGCGCCACCGACGTCATGATCTCCGGCAAGGTCGGCGTCGTTTGCGGCTATGGCGATGTCGGTAAAGGCTGTGCCCAAGCCCTCCGCGGTCAAGGTGCCCAAGTTGTTGTCACCGAAGTGGACCCGATCTGTGCGCTGCAAGCGGCGATGGAAGGTTTCCGCGTCCTCACGCTCGAAGACACCCTCGGCTGGGGCGACATCTACGTCGCCACCACCGGGAATTTCGACATCATCCGCCTTGAGCACATGGCGAAGATGAAGGACCAAGCCATCGTCTGTAACATTGGTCACTTCGACAACGAAATCCAGATCGACAAGCTCAACGAAGCTCCTGGCGTCATCCGCACCAACATCAAGCCACAAGTGGATAAATACACCTTCCCGACCGGCAACAGCATTTACATGTTAGCCGAAGGCCGTTTGGTGAATCTCGGTTGCGGAACGGGCCACCCGAGCTTCGTGATGTCCAACAGCTTCACCAACCAGACGCTCGCGCAAATCGACCTCTGGAAGAACCGGGACACCAACAAGCCCGGTCAGGTCACCGTGCTTCCGAAGCACCTCGACGAGGAAGTCGCCCGTCTCCACCTCGCCAAAGTCGGAGCCAAGCTCACGATCCTGACGCAGGCACAGGCGGACTACATCAACGTCCCGGTCGAAGGCCCGTTCAAGGGCGAGCAATACCGTTATTGATTCGCCGTGACACAGGCATTCCTGCCTGTTCTTCAAACAGCCAGCCGCACCAACGGCTGGCTGTTTTTTTGGGGAAAAATGCTTGAAATGATTCAGGAGAGGCATTTAAATGTCTCACATGAAAAAGAAGCCGGTGAACTATCATGATCACATCCCGTCGGAATCCTCCGTCCTCAGAGAGCCGGAAGCCGCTTACATGATCGAGCGGGTCCGGGACGGGCTGCCGCTGGCGGAATTTCACGCCATGCGGGAAACGCTGGGCGTGACGGAGGAGCGGCTGGGTGGCCTGCTCGGGATGTCCCGGGCCACGCTTCACCGCCGGAAAAAGGGCGGGACTCTGGATCGGGCGGAGTCGGACCGTTTGGTCCGCTACGCCCGGCTGGTGGCCCACGCCTGCGCGGCGCTCGGTGGGCTGGAAGGCGCGCGGTCATGGCTGGCGGCTCCGGCCTTCGCGTTTCATGGGGAGACGCCGCTGGATTTTGCGGACACCGAGATCGGCGCCCGTGAGGTGGATGCTTTGTTGGGGCGTTTGGAACACGGCGTTTTTTCCTGATCATGGCGCTGTTCTACCGTATCGTGCAGGAGCAGTGGTCGGCCACGGCACTCGATGGCGAGGGCGCGCGTCGTTACGGCGGGCGTTGGAATTTGCCGGGTGTCGCGGCGGTCTATCTGGCCGAGTCGCGGGCTCTCGCGGCGCTGGAAATCCTGGTGCACGCCCCGCGGGAGGCGTTGCGGCTCAATTGGAGGGTGATCGAGTTGGAAATCCCCGACTCCCAGATCGAGCAAGTTTCTCCGTCAGCGCTGCCCGAAAATTGGCGGGCGCAGCCGTCGTCGCGGGCCGCCCAGGTATTCGGCGCAAACTGGTTGCGGACCGGCACGAATCTCGCGCTGCAAGTTCCGAACGTGGTGATTCCCGAGGAAAAATCCCTTTTGCTCAACCCATTTCATCCATTGATGAGCGAGCTGGTCCCGGGGACGCCGCTGCCGTTCAGCTTTGATTCCCGGCTGGCGGGATGACGCGGTATTCATCCAGCAAGCGCCGCGGCCCTAGCAGGTGCGAGCCTTGTGGGTCGATGAGGAAATAACCGGAAAGCGCACGGCGGCCGAGCAGCATCGGGCAGAGCATTTCGGAGCGGTCCGCCAGACTCAGGAGAATGCTCCAGCGGAAACCGCCTGGCAGCACGGCGGTGGTCTCGATGAAGATCCGGTTTTTCGCAGCACCGGTGGAGCTGCGGACCCGGGCGAGTCGCGCCACCGTAGCCTCGCAGGAAATCACTTCGGCGTAGTGGTTGGTGGTCGTGAAACGGACGGTTTTTTCGTCATTCGATAGGTTGACGTTTTCCGCGTGGATGCAGGAGCTGCGCGCGCCGCTGTCGGTTTTGGCGTTCATCGGGGAAATCCCGAGGTCGGGCAGGGCGATCCATTCGCGGCGGCCGATGACCAACCGTGGCATGCCCGTCCCGCGCCACGGCAAGCCGAGCGAGGCGGCGAGGTCCCTGGACGTGGACTCGACGGGCAGCGGGACGGCTTTGAAGATGGGTTTCACGGATTGAGGAGCGAGGCCGCCATGGCGCGCGCTTGTTCGCCGCCGCCGCCCAGCATGCGGACGAGTTCCTGGACGCGGGTTTCGCCCAGCACCGGATAGAGCCGCGAGCGGGTGCGGCCGCCGGACACTTCCTTCTCTACCACGAAATGGTGAGTGGCGATGGCGGCGACCTGCGGGAAATGGGTGATGGCCACGACCTGGTGGCGGGTGCCGAGCGCGGCCATTTTCCGGCCCACCGCGCGGGCGACCTCGCCGCCGACGTTGGCGTCGATCTCGTCGAAGACCATCAGCGGCGTGGCGTCCTGATCGGCGAGCGCGGACTTCACGGCGAGCATGACGCGGCTGATTTCACCGGAGGAAGCGATCTGGCGGAGTGGAAGAAGCGGCTCACCGGGGTTGGGGCCGAATTGGAATTCGATGGATTCGAGGCCCTGCGGACCGGGCTCCAGCAGCGTTTTGAGCGGGGCTTCGAACGAGGATTGCTTGAAGCCGAGATCCTTGAGCTGGCCGGAAATTTCCTTCGCGAGTTTCGGAGCGGCCTTGCGGCGGAGTGTGCCGAGGGATTTCCCACCGGCGTCTAACTTCGTGCGGCAGGCTGCGAGCTCGCGTTCCAGGGTTTCGAGTTTCTCGCCGCGGTTTTCGATGGTGTCGAGGCGAGCGGCTGCGGCATCGCGGCGGGCAAGAACGTCGGTGAGCGACGGGCCGTATTTGCGCTTGAGCGATTCTAGCAAATTGACGCGCTCTTCGAGTGTGGCGGCCTCGGCGGGATTGATGTCGAGCTCGTCGGCGTAATCGGCGAGGTTGCTTTCGAGGTCCTGAAGTTCGAGGCAGGCGGTCTCTAACGAGGCGGTGCGTTCGCGGATCGAAGGATCGAGTTTTTCGAGATCGCGGACGAGGCGCTGGACTTCGGTGAGGCGTTCGAGAATTCCGTCATCGCCGTTGAGGGCTGCAGTCGCGGCGGCGGCGGCTTCGACCAGGCGGCTCGCGTTGGAGGCGCGGCGCCAGCGGTCTTCGAGGTCCTGCTCGTCCTCGGGCTTGAGATTCGCCCCGTCGATTTCCTGCAGCTGATAGCGGAGCAGGTCGAGTTCCTGCTCGCTGGCGTTTTCCGCATGGCGGATTTCCTCCAGCTCGGCGGATTTGGTGCGCCACGAGCGGTAGGATTCGCGGTAGCTCGAAACAGCGGAATCCGCGCCGGCGTAGGCGTCGAGCATCGCGAGCTGGCGCTCGGTGGAGAGCAGCGACTGGTGATCGTGCGGGCCGTGGAGATCGACGAGATGCTCGCCGAGCCGCTTGAGCAGTGCGAGCGTGACGGGGGAGTCGTTGATGAACTGGCGGTTCGCGGTCTGCCCGATGACGCGGCGGATGATCAGCTGCGTGTCGTCGCAGGGAGCGAGTCCGCCGTCTTCGAGGATGGCGTTGATTTCCAGCGGGTCCTTGAGTTCGAAAACCGCCTCGACCGAGCAGCTTTCCTCGCCGGTGCGGATGAGCGATTTTTCGGCGCGCTCGCCGAGGACCAGCTTGAGGGCGCCGACGATGACGGATTTGCCGGCGCCGGTTTCTCCGGTGACGCTGATGAGGCCTGCGCCGAGCTCCCATGCGAGTTCATCAACGAGGGCGAGATTGCGGATTTTGAGAAGAGTGAGCATTCGTTTTGCGGAACGGGGGACAGTATGCAAGGGTCGCGGCAGGAAGCAATGGCGGCGGAATTTTCCTTAACATTTCTTGGCACGGGGACCTCGGTGGGGGTGCCGGTGATTGGTTGCGATTGTCCCGTTTGCACGTCGGATGACCCGAAAAACAAGCGGTTCCGGTCGTCGGTGGTGGTGCGGGCGGGGGATCAGACCTTGCTGGTGGACTCGGGGCCGGACTTGCGGATGCAGGCGCTGCGGGAGGGATTGCGGGCGATCGACGCGGTGATTTACACCCACGCGCATGTGGATCACGTGGCGGGATTTGACGAGTTGAGGGCGTTTTGCTGGCGGAAAAAAGGACCGCTGCCGATGCATGCGACGGAGGACTGCATGGATACGCTGAAATCCATGTTTGGCTGGGCATTTTCGCCTGACAACGTGATCGACGGCTATGTCAGGCCGGATGTCCGGATCATTGACGGGCCGTTTTT
This sequence comes from Akkermansia muciniphila, assembly GCA_945879075.1. Lineage (GTDB taxonomy): Bacteria > Verrucomicrobiota > Verrucomicrobiia > Verrucomicrobiales > Akkermansiaceae > Luteolibacter > Luteolibacter muciniphilus_C. The sequence continues at coordinate 15,826 of CAMCUY010000045.1, forward strand.
TTATGGCGACCTGAAGGTGACGCCGCTGCCCGTCGAGCACGCTGCGGTGGAAACGATCGGTTATCTGTTCGAGTGGCCGGGAGCGGGGAAAACGGCGTATTTGCCGGACGTGAAGCGGATTCCGGAGGAGACGATGCGGATGCTGCGGGGGGTGGATATTCTAATCGTCGATGCGCTGCGGACGGCGGAGCATCCGACGCATTTCACGCTGGGCGAGGCCTTGGCGGCGGCGGCGGAGGTGGGGGCGACGGAGACCTGGTTGACGCATTTGAGCCATGAATACGACATCGGATCGATTTCCAAAGAGCTCCCCGCGGGCGTGCGGATGGCCTGGGACGGGCTGCGGATTTCGTTATAAGCTGCGCCGGGTCTTGCATGATCCGGGTATCCGGGCATGCTTCCCGCGATGAGAATTTTCGCACTGATTTTGCTGCTGCTGACGGGAGTTCCGTGGGTTTCGAGCGCGGCGATTTCTCCTGAATCCGTGGCGGTGCTTTACAATCGCGCGGCGCCGGAATCCCGGAAACTGGCGGAAGTGTATCGCGACGTGCGGGGTATCCCGGCGGAAAACCTGATCGGCTTGGACATGCCGGCCGCGGCGGATATTTCCCGCGAGGATTTCGAGAAATGGATTTTGAAACCGCTGCGCTGGGAATTCGAGGACCGGCGCTGGTGGAAGCGCCAGAAGGACGCGGGGGGAGTGACTTTGCCCACCGTCAACCGCATCCGCGTGCTGGTCACGATGCGCGGCGTGCCGCTGCGGATCCAGCCGCTGCCGAAGCCTGCGCCGAAACCCGGAGCGCCGCCGGTTCCTCCCAACCCGCAAAATCCGGTGGCCGGGCACGACGAGGCGTCGGTGGATTCGGAGCTGGCGATGTTCGGAGTGGAAGGCGTCCCCGTGGATGGGGTTTTGCAGAACAAATTTTACCAAAGCGAAAAGTCGATCGCTGACGCCAACCTGCCGTTTCTGGTGCTGACAGCGCGGATCGACGCTCCGACCCACGCGACCTGTGAGAGAATGATCCGGGACGCGGTCGAGGTCGAGAAAACCGGCTTGTGGGGGCGGGCTTATGTGGACATCGCCAACAAGTTCCCGCAGGGGGACCAGTGGCTGGAATCGGTCGTGAAAGCGGGTGGCCAGGCTGGAATCCCGACGGTGGTGGACCGCTTCAACGACACGCTGCCAAAGAACTATCCGATGACAGACGCCGCTCTCTATTACGGCTGGTATGATTGGAACGTGAGCGGGCCGTTTTTGAACAACCGTTTCCAATTCCGGAAGGGGGCCGTGGCGATGCACTTGCATTCGTTCAGCGCGGAGCAGCTCTCCAGCGGAGCGAAAAACTGGAGCGGAGCACTGTTGGAAAAAGGCGCGGCGGCGACGATTGGCAACGTCTATGAGCCGTATCTCCACCTGACCCATGACTTCGGCATTCTGCATCAAAGGCTGCTTGCCGGATACTCGTTCGGGGAAGCCTGCTGGATGGCGATGCCGGTGACATCGTGGCAAGGTGTGGTGCTGGGTGATCCGTTATACAGACCATTCCGGCATTTCGATGGCGGCGGGATGAAGCAGGATGGAGACATCGAATACCGCGCGCTGAGAGCCGCAGCCATCGAGTGGAAGACAGATCCGCGCGAGCGGGGAAAACAACTGGAAAAGGCTGCGGAGCGGATGAAAAGCGGCGTTCTAGCAGAAAGTGTCGGGCTGGATTTACTCCAACAGGGAGATCCCGGGGTAGCCGCGCAATGGTTCCGGACGGCGAAGGCGTATTACGCGAAAACCGAGGACAAACTGCGCGGGGATTTTAATCTGATTTCCCTCGACCGCACGGCGAACCGCAAGGATCTGGCGGTGCGCGGCCTGCGAGACGCGCAGTTGTTCTACGGGCCGATCCCGGAGTCGGACGCCCTGAAGGGCTGGCTGGATATCCTCGATCCGCCACCACCACCGCCGGCGGACCCGACCAAGGTGCCTGCCGTGAACAAGTCAGAATCTATCAAGAATTTTAAATGACCTACGGATTTTTGCTGGAATTGATATGGCACCCGCCGCTGGCGTTTGCGGAAACTGCCGCGGGTGTGCTTCCACCCGAGCTGGAGTTGCAGGCGTTGTGGTTTGCGGGGGCTTTGGGCCGGGACTTTCGCACCACCACCGGCGGGAAGGTTAGAATCGTGCAGTTCGGCGAATGGAATCGCGGTGCGGGACCGGATTTCATCCAGGCGGCGGTCGAGATCAATGGTGAATTGCGAACCGGTCCTTTGGAGTTGGACCCCGTGGCCAGCGACTGGGACGCACACGGCCATGCCACCAATCCCGCCTTCGGCGAAGTGGTCTTGCACGTGGTTTTCCAATCGGACTCGCGGCGGATCTTCACCCGGACGTGGGACCATCGCGAGGTCCCGCAGGTGGTCATCAGCGAGGCGCAGCTTTCAGACGCATTGAATCTTCCGCAGCGGGAGGTGGCCATCGCCCATCCCGGTCGCTGTGTTGCGCCGCTGAAAGGCATGCCGGTCGGAGCGATTGATCGCTTGCTGGAAGAGGCCGCGGTTTATCGCGCGGGAATCAAAGCCACCCGCTGGCTGCGGACGGCGGACGCGCACGGGCGCGACGCCGCCTTGTTTCAAGCGACGGCCGAGACTCTGGGATACCGCGGAAATTCGCTTGCCATGCGCTTGCTGGCCCAGCGCTCGCCGCTCGGCCTGCTCAAGGCGGAGGGCGAGGCCGCCGAGGCGATTCTTTTCGGAACCGCCGGGTTTCTAGCCGCAGACTTGCACGAGCAAGCCCCGGCTGACACTCGTGATTATCTCCGCGGCTTGTGGGACACCTGGTGGAAAAACCGGGCCTGCTGCGAAGCGACCGGCGAGCGGGCGATTCCTTGGAAGACCCATGGTCAGCGCCCGGCCAACCACCCCCACCGTCGCGTGGGGTCATTGGCCGCGCTCGTGAAAGTCTGGCCGCAATACCGGCGTCTGGCGCTCGCGCGACCTTTCGCCGCAAAGCCGCTGATCGATTTCCTGCAAACCCTCGATCATGAATTCTGGACGCACAGGCACACGCTGACCTCGGTCGCTTCGGTGCAGCGGGTCGCCCTGTTCGGTCGAGCGCAGGCGCTGGAATTGATCGCGAACCACCTCGCCCCGCTGGCCATGCACGAGGACGGCATGACCTTCCAAGCATACCACAAACTGCGGAATTCCGCGGCTAACGACAAGGTGAGGCGTTGCGGACTCAGGCTTTTCGGCTCCACCAAAGGCTCGGAACCGTGGATGCGGCGGGTGTGCCACCACCAGGCGCTGCTCCAGGTCTATCAGGACTTTTGCCTTGAGGATTTTTCGGACTGCCAGAACTGCCCGTTTCCCGAACAGCTCGCGCAATGGAGGTGATTTTTTGATCATGAAAATCCAACTGAACGGCCATCCCCACCCACTCGAATCCGCGATGACGCTGAGTGACTTGCTCGAAAGCATCGGCTTCGGCGGCAAACCCGTCGTCGTGGAACTGAACGAGCAGGCCGTCTTTCCCCGCGACTATCCAAGCACCCTGATCCAGGAAGGCGCCCGGATCGAGATCGTCACCTTGGCGGCGGGGGGCTAGGTCACCGCAGGGTCTTCATTGCGGTCGGATCGCCTGCAAATCGCCCGGGGAATGGATTTTTGCAGGCCTTAAGTATTTTTCCCTTGCCACAAGAGGTCCGCGAATCCCAAGGTCCGCCCGCGTCCGAAAGGAGCAAAATCCGGCGTAGCTCAGCGGCAGAGCGGGTGACTGTTAATCACTAGGTCGTTGGTTCGATCCCAACCGCCGGAGCCATTTTAAA
>CAMCUY010000046.1 GCA_945879075.1 Akkermansia muciniphila
TCCGGGGTGATGTGGCCGACCACGAATCCGTGGCTGCCACCGGAGAAGCGACCGTCGGTGATGAGTGCCACCTCCTTGCCGAGGCCCATGCCCATGACGGCGCTGGTGGGTCCGAGCATTTCGCGCATGCCGGGGCCGCCTTTCGGGCCTTCCAGGCGGATGACGATCACGTCGCCCTTGACGATTTCCTTGCCGAGAATGGCCTTCATGGCGCAATCCTCGGAGTTGAAAACTCGGGCGCGACCGGTGAAGAGCTCGCCTTCCTTGCCGGAAATTTTCGCCACCGCCCCGCCTTCCGCGAGATTGCCATAGAGGACGCGGAGGTGGCTGTCCTTTTTGATCGGATTGGATAGTGGGCGGATGATCTGCTGGCCTTCCGGGTAAGGCGTACAGAATTTCTCAATGTTCTCGGCCATCGTGCGACCGGTGACGGTCATGCAATCGCCGTGGAGCAGGCCGCCATCGAGCAGGATTTTCATGAGTGGCACGGTGCCGCCGATGGCGACGAGGTCGGACATGGAGAACCTTCCGGACGGCTTGAGATCGGCGAGCACGGGGACGTTTTTCCCGATGCGCTCGAAGTCGTCGATGGTGATGTCCACGCCCGCCGAGTGGGCGATGGCGGGGATGTGAAGCGCTGCATTGGTCGAGCCGCCGAGCGCGATCAGCACCGTGATGGCGTTCTCGAAAGCCTTCTTGGTGAGGATGTCGCGCGGCTTGATGCCGAGCTTGAGGAGGTTGAGCACGGCGGCTCCGGCGTCGAAGCAATCGCGCATTTTGTCGTCGGAAATGGCGTTCTGGGCGGAGCTGTTCGGCAGCGACATGCCGAGCGCCTCGATCGCGCTGGCCATGGTGTTGGCGGTATACATCCCTCCGCAGGATCCGGCGCCGGGGATGGCGTTGGCCTCGACGGTTTCGAGCTCAGCGTCGGTGTATTCGCCGTTGGCGTGTTTACCGACGGCTTCGAAGACGGAAACGATGTCGAGGTCCTTTTTCTCACCTTTGACGACGGCGCAGCCGGGAAGGATGGTGCCGCCGTAAACGAAGACGGACGCGCGGTTCATGCGGGCCATTGCCATGAGGCAGCCGGGCATATTCTTGTCGCAGCCGCCGATGGCGACGTAGCCGTCCATACCTTCGCAACCGACGACCGTTTCGATGGAATCGGCGATGACCTCGCGGGAAACGAGAGAGTATTTCATCCCCTCGGTGCCCATGGAAATCCCGTCGGAGATGGTAATGGTGTTGAAGATGATCCCCTTTCCGCCAGCGGCATCCACGCCCTTGGCGGACTCGATGGCGAGCTTGTCGATATGGACGTTGCAAGGCGTGACCTGGCTCCAGGTGGAGGCGATGCCGATCTGTGGCTTGGTGAAATCTTCTTTTTTGAAGCCGACGGCATAGAGCATCGCGCGGCTCGGCGCGCGGTCGGGGCCGTCAACAAGCGGACTGGAAAAGGGGCGTGTGGTGTCGTTCATCGCGGGCGGAGCATCTTGCGGATGATGGGGCCGCGTCAAGACATGGCGCACGCATGGACCAATCCCATCAACCCTGCGGAAAAAAGCCTCCGACCTTGCCATTGCTTCGTTCCCGGCCTACATCCCTCCGCCATGCCTACTGTTGCCATCGTCGGACGCCCCAATGTCGGGAAGTCAGCTCTCTTCAACCGCCTTGCCGGGCGGAAGATCGCCATTGTCCACGATCAACCCGGCGTCACCCGCGACCGCATCGCCGCGCCCTCCAAGGCCACGCAAGTCCCCTGCACCCTGATCGACACTGGCGGCATCGGCGGCAACATCGACGACGGGTTTGAAGAGCAAGTCACCATCGAGGCGGACATCGCCATGCAAACGGCGGATTTGATCCTGTTCGTCGTCGATGCCCATTCCGGACTCACGCCGGTCGATCAAGCGCTCGCCCAAAAACTCCGCAAGGCCAAGCCGCCCGTCCTGCTCGTGATCAACAAGGTGGACGACGACAAGCACGAGAATTCCCACTCCGACTTCACCCGCCTCGGCCTCGGCAACAGCGTTTTCGTCTCCGCCGAGCACGGCCGGAATTTCGGCCAGCTCTGTGATGAAATCGACGCCGTCATTGCCCCGCTCGTTTCCGAAACCGAAGCGGAGGCCGAAGTCGCCGAGAAAATCGGCATTAAGCTCGCCATCGTCGGCAAGCCAAACGCCGGCAAGTCCTCGCTGGTCAACGCGATCTTGAAAGACGAGCGCACCATCGTTTCCGACATCGCCGGCACCACCCGCGACGCGGTCGATCTGCCCTACTCCTTCGAGGGCGAGAATTTCACCCTCATCGACACCGCCGGCCTCCGCCCGCGGGCGAAGCGCGACAACTCGGTGGAAGTTTTCTCCGCTATGCGCACCGAGAAAGCCGTGCGCCGCTCCGACCTCTGCGTGCTCGTCATCGACCTGGCAGCCGGCATCACCTCGATGGACCGCAAGATTGCCCAGCTCATCATGGAGGAGAAAAAACCCTGTCTGATCGTGCTCAACAAGTTCGACCTCTTCCACCCCGGCGCCAACCGCACCGCGCGGTTAGAGGAAGCTAGCGAACACGTCCGCAAGGAGTTGTTCTTCCTTCACTATGCCCCCTTCGTCGCCTGCTCGGCGAAGACCGGCGGCTCGGTGGACCACGTGCTCAAGGAAGCGCTCAAGATCAAAAAGGGCGCCCAGAACATCCCCGGCACCGGCCAGCTCAACCGCATCCTGCAGGGTGCCTTCGAAGCCACCCCGCCGCCCATCGATAAAAAGCTCAACAAGCGCCTCAAACTCTACTACGCCACCGCCGCGGTGGAGGAGAAATACAGCGTCATCCCGGTGCCGACCATCGTGCTCTTCGTCAACGACAAGCGCCTCATGGCCACCAGCTACGAGTCCTACATCGTCAACAAATACCGTGCCGCGCATCCGGCTCCGGGCATCCCCGTCGTTCTATCCGTCCGCTCGCGGTCGCGGAAAGAATGGGAGCCGAGACAGAAGCCGCAAGGGCACTGAGCCCGCCGTCAACCGATGATCTTCCGCATCGGGATCATGCCGGAATACTCGAAGCCCTGCTTCTTGAAAAACTCCTGCGACTCCGCGCTGATCCGGTCCGTTAGCAGGGTGATGCGCTTGAAGTGCTTCTTCTTGGCAAAATCCACCACGTAGTCCACCAGCATCGAGCCGTAGCCCTGGCCGCGGTGGTCGGGGTGAATCACCACGTCCTCCATCAGGATGACGAACCCGCCGCAGGCCGTGGAAATGGTAAACAACAAATTCACCATTCCGAAAATCTGATGCTGATTGCGCACCACGAAGATCCGGCCGCGGTTCGGCTGTTCGAGAATCAGCTGCAAGCCTCGCTCCTGCACCGCGCGGTCCGGCGAAAAGTCGCCAGACGAGTCGAAGAGGTTCATCACCAACTCGGTCAACGCCGGCAAATCCTCGATCGTGGCGGGCTCCACGCGGGGGCGATCATCATCTAAACTTGGCAATGCCGTGTCCGTCATTGTTTTCACGAATATGATTTTGACATGAATTTGGAATCGGAAAACCAAATTCTTCGGATACTTCAAATTTCGCCTTCCAGCGGCCGGGATTCCAATAAATCCGGTCGGTTCGCCCGAGTCCGCGCCAAGGCCTGCGCCTCCTTCCACGCCGAGATTTTCCCGTGATGCCCCGAGACCAGCACCTCCGGCACCGCCATCCCGCGGAAGTCGATCGGCCGCGTGTAAGCCGGAGCTTCCAACAGATTGGGGTCGGAAAACGACTCGTCCACCGGCGAACGCTCGTCGCCCAGCGCACCGGGCAACAAGCGGATCACCGCGTCGCACAGCACCGCCGCCGCCAGCGCACCGTTGGTCAGAATGTAGTCGCCGATGGAAATTTCCTCATCCACCAGCGCCTCGATCACCCGCTGGTCCACGCCCTCGTAATGCCCGCAGAGGATCAACAAATGCTCCGCCGCCGCCAACTCCCGCGCCACCGCCTGCTTGAACGGCTTGCCCTGCGGCGTCATCAAGATCACCCGCGTCGCCGGACCGCGCAGCGATTCCACCGCCGCGAACAACGGCTCAGGCTTGAGCAACATCCCCTGCCCGCCGCCGCACGGCGAGTCATCCACCCGCCGATGCTTGTCCTCCGACCAATCCCGCAACTGATGTCCGATCACCTCCACCAACCCCGCCGCCCGCGCCCGCTGGACGATCGAATCACTCAGCGGAGCCAGCGCCACCTCGGGAAATAAAGTCACGATATCAATCCGCATGCCGCGATCCTAGCGGGCACCGCGCCCCGGCTCAACCCTCTTGCCACATGAAATGAAAACGCTTCAGCTGAGCGCCGCCTCCAGAAATTCATCCACCGCTTCCACAAGCCGCGGGTAGCTCAACTCGTCGAACGAATGCCCTGCCCCGCTGATTGCCAGCCACCGCTTCTCACAAGTCGCAACCGCGAAGGCGTCGAGCCCGTCCTGCAGCGGCACGAGATCATCCGCAGCACCGTGGATCAACAACCACGGCTGGGTCACGGCCTCCGCCGCATCAAGGGTGTTGTCGATCGCCTTGAGGTCATCGACGAAAGTCCGGGAAAGCGGGAAATTCTCATCCTCCCACATGCAGCCCGCATCCGGCGTGACAGCGGAAAACTCGCGCTCCACGAATGCCTCGGTGCGGGTCACGCCTGCCAGTGAAACCAAGGCCCGGACCCGCAGATCCCGCGCCGCCGTGAGCACTCCGACCGCGGCCCCTATGCTGTGGCCCGCATAGGCGACGTTCACATCGTTAGGAACCACGTCGAGCACGGCTTGCAAGTCGCCGATCTCCTTGGAAATACAGCAATCCTCGAAGCGACCTTCCGAGCCACCGTTCCCCGAAAAAGAAATCCGCAGGCAAGGCCAGCCAAGCGCGGCGAGACCTGCCGCCAGCGCCACCAGCTGCGGCCGGTCCTTGTTCCCCGTCACGCCGTGGCCCAAAATTACCAACGCATCCGCCCGGGTGCCCGGATGAAATGTGTAGTCGATGCTCTCGCCCGACCGGTTTCGAATTTCTGATCCTGTCATCATGATGTTAAAAGTTGGTTTCCTGCGCGATCCGGGAAAGTGAGTTCCGCGATCCCCGACTTATCGAGTTCCCCCAGTCCGAGGTCGATCATTTTCCGATACTGCACCTCGGCTGCTCCGGACAACGGGACGATCACGCCTGCGGCATCGGCCATGGCATTCGCAATCCCGCTGTCCTTCGCTGCGTGAGCCGCGGAAAAATAGCATTCGTGCTCGCCCGTGATCATGTCGTCGCCGTCCGTTTCCAGCACGCGCGAGTTCGCGCCGGTCTGCGAGAAAACCTCCTTGAGCAAATGCAAATCCAGTCCCAGCGCGGCCCCCAGCCCGAGGCCTTCCGCAAGTCCGGCGGTGTTGATGTTCATCACCATGTTCACCAGCGCCTTGATCTTCGCCGCGTTTCCTACCCGGCCGACGTGACGCAGCGAGCTTGAAATATCCTTCAGCAGCGGCTCCATCGCCTCGAAAACCACGGCGTCACCGCCGATCATCAGATAGAGCGTGCCCTGCCGGGCCTGGGTGATGCTTGACGCCATGCTCGCCGCCAAGGTCGAGGCGCCGACCGCCGCCGCTGCGGCTTCCGCCGCCTCATGCACCGCCGGGCTGACCGTGGCGCAGTGGACGAAAACCTTGCCCGCCGCGCCCTTGAGCAACGACTCGTCGCCCTCCAAAATTCCGCGCATCGCCGCATCGTCGGTCACGACCGTGAAAATCACATCCGCTGCCGCGGTTACCTCGGGCAGCGTCCTCGCCGCCAGACAACCGAGCTCGACGGCAAGCGATGCCGCGGTCACCTGATGAGAATCGTAAACCGCGGCGACCGGGTATCCCAGATCCGCGAGACGCCGGGCCATATTCGCCCCCATTCTTCCCACTCCGACAAATCCAACGGCTGCTTTTTTCATCGGACACATGTTGGAGGCACCGTGCCCAAAGCACAACATCAAGTTTCCCCGGCGACCTCCGGCGTTGGAGTTGAGCGGTGGTTTGGGACCCGGCCGGGGCAGCCGGGACACATTCCATTTTCTATCCGAGAAATCCGGTCAGCGGACTGGTGGCGTGGGCGTGGGAGCTGGTTTCCGGCAGGCCGAGTTCATAGGCTTCGCGGCCGGCTTGGACAGCTTGCTTGAAGGCGACGGCCATGCGCACCGGGTCGCTGGCGATGGCGATGGCGGTGTTGATGAGCACGGCGTCGGCGCCGAGTTCCATGGCTTCGGCGGCGTGGCTGGGCGCACCGAGTCCGGCATCGACGATGACGGGGACAATGGCTTGCTCGATGATGATGCGGATCTGGTCGCGGGTGACGACGCCGCGGTTGGAGCCGATGGGCGCGCCTAACGGCATGACGGTGGCGGTGCCGACTTCCTGCAGGCGCTTGGCGAGGACGGGGTCGGCGTTGATGTAGGGCAGGACGGTGAAGCCTTCCTTGACGAGAATTTCCGCGGCCTTGAGGGTTTCGATCGGGTCGGGAAGGAGGTAGGTGGGATCCGGATGGATTTCGAGTTTCACCCACTTGGGCAGACCGGCGGCGGCGGCGAGACGGGCGAGGCGGACGGCTTCCTCGGCGTTCATGGCGCCGCTGGTGTTGGGAAGCAGCAGGTATTTTCCCGAGTCGATGAATTCGAGGATGTTGGCGTAGGGGTCACGCTTGCCAGTGAGGTCGGCGCGGCGGAGGGCGACGGTGACGATCTGAGTGCCGCTGGCGGCGAGGGCGTCGCGCATCGATTCATTGGATGGAAACTTGCCGGTGCCGAGAAAGAGGCGGGAGTTGAATTCGCGACCGGCGATGGTGAGGGTGGACATGGGAAGAGATGTTGAATTTCAGATTTTGGATTTTAAATTTTCAGCGAGCCAGGTCTCGAAGGAGGCGTGGTCGTTAAGATCGTATTGCCAGCAACGGAAGCCGAGCTCGCGACCGGTGGCGATGTTTTGCGGAAGATCGTCGATGTAAAGGGTGTCCGCAGGGACGAGGCCGTGCGTGTCGATGGCGTAATGATAGATTTCCGGCTCGGGCTTGATGAAGCCGGTCTCGAAGGAAAGCACGCCTGCGGCGAACAGATCGAACTCGGGGAATTCTTCAAACACCCACGGACAATGGATGCCGTTGGTGTTGGAGAAAAGAATCAGCCGGTGGCCCTCGCCCGCCAGCTTGCGGACGCAGGCCCACATCGGCTCGTTGGGGGTGAAGATCTGCTGCCAGGCGTGGCGGAATTCCGCCGGCGTGACCGGGCTGCCTATCACCTCAATAGCCCAGGCGATGTAGGCGTCCGTGTCGATCCGGCCGGCTTCGAACTCGTCCTTGCGGTCGAGCAGCCGGTCCATCCGCGCGGCGAGGTTGGAGTCGCCGTCGGGAAACAGGCGGGCGAGGGAGGCCTCGAAATTGAAGTCGAGAAGGACGCGGCCGATGTCGAAGAGGAAGGTCATGCGGTGAGATTTCAGATTTCAGATTTCATCGAGGATGAATCTGGCGGCGGTGATGGCGCCGGAGTTGCGGCCGTGGCGGGCGAGGGCGTTTTTCATGGCACGCCAACCGGCGGCATGGTCGGATAGAAGGTCGCCCACGCTGCGGGTGAGTGCGGCGGGCGTCTGGGCGAGGTGGCCGCCGCCGATCATTTCAAGGAGCCGGAGATTCCCCTCCTCCTGGCCGGGCACGAGGTGGTGGATGAGCATCGGGCAGCGGGCGGCGATGGCCTCATGGACGGTGGCGCCGCCGGCCTTGCCGACGACGAGGTGATGCTGGTTGAGGAGCTGCGGGACGCGGCGCGTCCAGCCGACAAGCCGGACGCGGCCCGGATAGGCTTTCTGGATTTCCCGCGCGCGCGAGTAGAGCAGCCGCACGTTCCGCCCGAGGACGATGGTGAGCTGGACGGCGGGCGACGCGTCGAGCAGCGCGCGGCTGTGGCGGCGGACGAAGGGCAGCTTGGCCGTGGGGAAATAGAGAATCCGGAACGGATCGCAGGCGGCCGCGGACTCGACAGGCACGAGCCGGGAAAAAGCCGGATGCACGGGGAATCCAGTGTCGATGATTTTTTCGCCGGGCAGCCCGGCGCGCGCCATCTCCTCGCGGGTGGCGGAATCGGTGACGAGCCAGCGCTCACACTCCGCGCGCTGCCAGGCGGCGTTGATCTCGATGGAATCAGTGACGACGACGAACACCGGAATCCGTGCCACGGGGCCGGCAAAAATACGCGTCAACAAATACGGATAGAGCGGATAGGTGCTGACGATGGCGTCGGGCCGGAATTCCCCGATCAAAGCGGCGAGCGCGGACTGGGCCATCCGCAAGGGCGCCGAGTCCTGCTTGCTTAAATCGCAGCGGTCGGTGGAGCGGTAGATTTTCGCCCATATCTGCGGAAAATGGGTCGTCACGTAGCGGTAGCCGCTGTTGACCATGGCGGTGAGGCGCGGGGCGCCGAGCATGCAGGGGTCGCTCACCTGGGTGACCGCGCCGGCGGCGTCGAGCGCGATGGCGAGATTGCGGGCGGCGCTGTTGTGGCCCTCGCCAAAGGCGGCGGTGATGATGAGAATACGCGGCGGTGCGGGCATGACAGGTGGCGCGAGAGATTTAGAGTGAGTGTAGCGTTGCGTCGATGGAGTTTTGCAGCTTTGTTTCCGCCACGGATGGCCCGCGAGACAAAAAAACTGGAGTTGAAGCCGGTGGATGACATCGCCGAAGAGCGGGTGCCCGTCATCCTGGTTGAAAACAAAGAAACCCAAGCGCGGGAAAAGCTCGTGCGACTCACCATGCCGGAAGCCGCCCTACCGAGCCATCGCCTCGATATGCCGACGCGCGAGGACTTCGAATTCCGCACCCACCAGCCTGGCATTGACGAGCTCATCGACAAGGCCTGCGCCAACCCCGATTTGGTGGAACAGGCTTGGGAGAAAAACTCATCTTACCGTCAAAACGTCCCTTGGGGATGGTTCTTCCTCATTGGGACGATTCTTGCCGCCGCAGTCATCTGGTCCTTGGGCGGAATCCAAAAAGCAGACGTCCAAGCCAAGAAAATCCAAGTCGCCGCCGAGTCCATCGTCGATCACGACGCCCGCGAAGACCGCGAGGCCAGCGATCTGATCGTCCAGATCGAAGCCGCCACCCGGAAGTTTTTCGGCACCACCGACGTTCGCGAACTGGCCCGCCAGGTCCGCCATTCCGAGCGGGTGGCTCCCTTGATGCACGCCCATTACGGCGACAAACCCATCCCTGCGCAGAGTATCCGCCGGACCACGATTCTCCAACCCGTCACCCTCGGTTCTCGCGGCAATTTCTGGATGGAGCAGGTGGAACTCGCCAACCGTGAAACCCACAACCTGCTCATCGAAATCCTCGATTCCGGCGAGCCTCGGATCGACTGGGAAACCCTGGTCTGCTATCAGCCGATGAAATGGGACACCTTCGTCGGCGAGCGCCCGGAAAACACCACCCTCGACTTCCGGGTTTACGCCGAGCAGGACACGTTTTTCAGTCACGAATTCTCCGACCCCAACGTCTGGAACTGCTTCCGCCTCACCGCCCTGGACAGTGAGGAAACCCTCTTCGGTTACGCCAAAAAATCGGATCAAACCTCCCGCGACATGCTTGAGATCTTGAACCTGAGCCAGGCAAAACGGGCCTCCATCATTCTCCGCGTCAACGTCCCCGAGGGGCTCCAGTCGCGCCGCGGAGTGGTGATCGAAAAAATGCTGAGCCCCCGCTGGCTCCACATCGATCCGCCGGATCCGAGCTCTTGAAGCACCCGCCGAATGACTCCAGCTACCCCTGCTTTGAACTCGTCTGACGACAAGCCGCCATCGGTTCCCGCTGCTGGATTTTCACAGCTCCTGCTAGGTGCTGCGCTTTTCCTGGCGTTCCAGTATGGCGTCGCCCTGTGGACGCTCGCGCACGCCTCGGGTGAGATGGCGAACAAGTTCAGTGCCCTCGCCCGCGACAAATATCTCGGGTTTCTCGTCTGGCAGAACCTGCAGATGCTCGTCGCTTACGTCGTGCTCGCCGCCGCCGCCGCCGTTCTCATCCAGCCCTTCGCCGCCCTGTGGACGCGGCGTTCGAAGTATCGGAGCCGCCGCGCGGTCACGCTTCGCGGCTTTGGCATCACGGCGCTCGTGCACGGCTATTTCACCATCCGGTTAGTGGATACCCGCCCCTACTTCCTCAAAAAGGACGAGTTCGGACACTGGTATTACCGGATCATGGAAATTTTCCCGGACGCCGTCAGACCCATGAGTTCGTTAGTGATCTTCACCCTGCTTCCCCTCGCCGTCGCCGCCATCGCGTTGGTTTGGCAAATCCACCGCCACGGACGCCGCGGCTGGGCCGTGGCAGGCGCCACCGCCGGACTCACCTTGCTCACCGCGGGCATCAACCGCCCCGCCGACGCCGTGAAATCCACAAGCACCGCAACCGGCAAGCCGATGAACGTTATCATCATCGGCTCCGATTCCCTGCGCGGCGACAGCCTCGGATGCGCCGGTTACAAGCCGCAGCGCAGCGACGGCATCGCCAGTGCCGGCGTCTCACCCGTGATCGACGCCCTCGCCGCCAAGTCCACCCATTTCGAGCGCTGCTATACCTCCATCGCCTCGACCATGGAATCCGGCGTGCAGCTGATGGCCTCCCAATATCCGCAGAGCCACGGCATCCGCCAGATGTATCCGGATCGGGAAACCGTCGAGGCCACCAAGAAACACATCGAAACCCTCCCCACCCTGCTCCGCCAGCGCGGCTACGACACCGCCGCCATCGGCGACTGGTGCGCCGGTTACTACGAAGTCATGCCGCTCGGGATGGAGCACCTGTCCGTATCGAGTTTTGACAATTTCAAAATCTACATGAGCCAGGCCGTGGTCATGGCGCACTTCGTCGTCCCGCTCTATTTCGACAACGCGCTGGGCTATCAAATTTTCCCCCAGCTCGGAGCCTTCGCCCAGTTCGTCACCCCCGAGGTCGTCACCGACCGCGTCGAAAAGCGCCTCGCCACCGCCGCCAGCCAACAGAAGCCCTTCTTCTGGCATGTCTTCTACTCCTGCAACCACCTCCCCTACGGCAATGCGGAACCCTACCGCAGCATGTTCGCCAGTCCCGCCTATCAGGGAGTCAACCGCAACAAGGTGGACTTCGACATCGACTCCTTCATCGGCGGCACCGACCTCGAGTCGAAATGGAAGGCCCTGCCGCCCCATGAAGTGGCACAGATCCGCGCGCTCTACGACGGCTGCACCCGCCAGTTCGACGACTGCGTCGGGAAAATCCTCGCCTCGCTCAAGACGAACGGCCTCGCGGAAAACACCATCGTCGTCATCACCGCCGACCATGGCGACGACCTCTATGAGCCGGGCGTCACCCTCGGCCACGGCCTCACCTTCAACGGCGGATTGCAGGCCAACCACGTCCCACTGATCGTCCACGTCCCCGGCGCGGAGCCGCAGGTCATCCCGGAAACCGTGCGGGTCATCGACATCATTCCCACCCTCGCCGACCTCACCGGGCTGGAGAAATCCCCCACCTGGCAGGGCAAGAGTTTCGCCAACTGGATCCACAAATCCGAGACTCCCGCCTTCCGCCCGTTTTATGGCGAGACCGGATTTCCCTTCATCCAGTTCAACGTCAAAGGCGTCGAGCGCCCCTATCTCCCCCCCATGGACGAGTGCACCAGCATCGACCCGGATTACAACTATCAGTTCGTCCTGAAGAAGAAATACCTCCCCCGGCTCATCGAGGCCAAGCAGCGCTGCCTGCGGACCCGTTATTGGAAACTCGTCTGCACCCCCACCTCTGCTGGCACCCGCCATTTCGGACTCTTCCAGATCGCCACCGACCCGCATGGCGAGTCCGACGTCGCCGCCGGGCGGCCCGAGGTTCTCGCCCCGCTGCAAGCCGCGCTCGAGCGCTGGATGGACCACCAAACCGAATCCTCCATCGAGGAAATCTTCCCCGCCGGCGAGCCGCAGTGAGCCACACCCCCGCATTGCCGCTTGAGTTTTCGCAGCCCGGCGGACAACTTTTCCCCGCCCCATGAAATTCCACGCCCCGCTCGTCGCGTTTTCCCTTGCCGCCAGTCTCTCCGCCGCCGAGGTGCCCAAGGTCTTTGCCGGGCTTTTCGAACAGGACGTGCCGGTAAAAGGCCAGATCGGCGTGATGATGCCGCCCCCGGAAATCGAAAAATACGTCGCCAAGGTCGAAACCGCCGCGCGCAAAGACACGAAATGGTTCCGGGAGTTTTCCGGCCAGGCCAAATCCGGCGCGCCACTTCCCTACGACCAGCGACTCGGCCTCACCAAGGCGGAATACGACGAGTATCTCGCGCTCTGGGAAAAGCGTGAATTCAAGCCGAGGGAGCAAGTCATGCTGCTGCTCCGCCAGAGCGCTGGCGACACCTGGAGCATCACCTCCACCGGCGCAGCCAGCCTGTTTTCCACGCTGCGCTACAATCCGAAAAGCGATCTGTTCCGCTCCCCGAACGGCGAGATGAAGCGCCTCGACGACATCAAGGCGGACTCGTCGAGCATCCTCGGCGCGTGGACCGGTCTCGAATGGAAATTCGAAGAGGAAACCGGCCTCGGCAAGATCAAGGAGAACTTCGCGCTCGGCCGTCTCGCAAATAACAACTACGGCATCATCGTCTATCGCGCCCAGGAACTTTCCACCGAAGGCACCCGCCTGCTCGACAAAAGCCTAATCGTCCGCTTCCCCCTAGGCAAAGCCAAGGAAGCCGCGCCCAAACCCGCCCCCAAGGCGAAACTCAAAAAGTAAGCATGGATTCCGAAGCCCCGATTGGCGCGAAACGCCGGGGTATCCGTGGCTGGCGATGGGTGATTTTTTCCCTTCTGGGATTGCCCGCCGGCATTATCCTGCTAGGAAATCTCTCGCTTTCCTCGCCGTGGGTCTGCCATCGGATCGCCGCGAAAATCGAACGCCGCACTGGTATGGAAACCCGCGTCGGAGGCGCTACGTGGTCGCCGTGGAATGGCGCGGCCATCGATGCCGTGGAGCTGCTCCAACCCGTCCCGCTGCGCGCGGCGCTCAAGCAACCGCTCGTCCGGATCGACTCGCTGCGGGTGACTCCGGTATGGAAAGCTTGGCTGCGCGGGCGGCTCGAAGTCCACTCCATCGAGCTTGTCAGCCCGCGCTTCGTGCTGCCCTTGGAACTGGCTTCCCACCTCGCCCGCCCACAGAAAACCACTCCACCGCCGGTCGCGGCCGCCACAGCGCCCCCCGCCGCCGGGCTGCCCGGCCCTCCCGCGCCCACTCCGCCGGCCGCGGTTTACCCGCCGCCCCCCCCGGCCCCACCGTCACAACCGACAGGCTGGCTGCACCTCAAAAACGCTTCGTTCACCCTGGTCCACGCCAGCTCGCACCGCACCTTGATAGAGATTGCGAAAATCACCGGCTCCGTCCCCATCGCCGGTGATCACGCCCAGGCCGCTCTCAAGATCGACTCGGTTTCCGCCTTCGGAAACGAACTGGCCCGCAACCTCGCCGCGCAACTGGACTGGACCTATCCACTGCTTTCCCTCAAGCCCCTCGAAACCGAAATCGCCGGCTACAAGCTCGTCCTCGCCGGCAAAATCGCCAGCTTCAGCGGCCTGCCCATCCAGATCGACGCCCAACTTCCGCGACAGGCGCTCGCCGCGTTCGCGCTTCCCTTCGATGGCCAGGCCTCTGCCGAAGCCATCACCGCCAACGCCCGCTTCCGCGGACTTCTGCTAGCCCCCGGCACCTGGCAGGGCGACCTGATCGCCGAGTCCCTTGCCCCTGGCATCCGCGTCGCCGCCCGTGAAACCAAGTTCGACCGCGGCAGCGCCGTCACCATCCTGCGCGGCGGCGTCATTTCCTGCGTGGATGCGCGCTTGATCGGAGACGAGCTATCTTTATTAGGAAACGCCACGCTCCTCGCCGACGGCCGCGCCGCCGGAGCCGCCCGCCTGGTCGCTGCCCCGGAATCCGTGACCGGCATCGTCAGCCGAATCTTCCCGCATCTCGCCGCGCCGTCCCTCACGCCGCTCGCCACCCCGCAGCGCGCCGCCTTTGATCTGGAAGCCTTCGGCAACATCAGCCAGCTTTTCCTTCGCCTGGGCAGGGACGGCCCGGTCGTGAACCTGAAACACTGAGCCACACCTTCATGAGAATCATCGCCGGAAAAGCCGGGCGCATCGCCATCAAAGTCCCCTCCGCCGTCGCCCGGCCGACCACGGACTTCGTCCGTCAGGCGCTTTTCTCCATCCTCAGCGAGCGGGTGGAAAACGCGCGCGTGCTCGACCTCTTCGCCGGCTCCGGTGCGCTCGGACTCGAGTCCCTCAGCCGCGGTGCCGCCGCCTGCACCTTCGTCGATGAACACCGCCAAGCCGTGAAAATCATTCAGGAAAACCTCGCGAAAGCCCGGCTCGACGGCGGCCACGCCGTGAAATCCGAAGTCGCCACCTTCCTCAAGCGCGACGCAGGCCGCTACGACCTCATCTTCGCCGATCCTCCGTATTGGAAATACCACGGCGATAAGGACCACGTCACCGGCCTCCTCAAAAGCGGCCTACTCCCGCCCCGCCTCGCCCCTGGCGGTTGGCTCGTCGCGGAAATTTCCTCCAACCAGAAATCACCGGAAGCGAATGATTTCACCCTCGTGGACCGCCGCGAATACGGCAGCAGCGCGATCCTGCTCTATCAAAGTAGTCCGGGACTGCGGTCCGATCTTCAATCCGGAAGAACGGACTGAAGTCCTCGACTACATTTTCAAAACCACACCCGCGATGCGATTCCTAACCGCCATCACCCTTTACCGCCTGCTCCTGCCGCTGCTCTTCATCGCGGCCTTTCCCGGCTGGCTGGTGAAAATGCTGCGCCGCGGCGGCCTCGGCACGCGGCTTGGCGAGCGCGCGGCGATTTACACCGCGCCGCTTGAATACGAACCCTGCTGCGCAGTCCATTTCCACGCCGTCAGCGTCGGCGAAGCGATGCTCGCGCTCAAACTCATCCGCGAGTGGTTAGGCCGCGAGCCCGGACGCCGCTTCGTGCTCGCCACCGGCACCGCCACCGGCCACGCCGTCGCCACTGCAGCCGCCATTCCCGGCCTGCGCGTCACCTACTCTCCGCTGGATTTCCCGTCGATGGTGCGCCGCTATCTGAACCGCTTCGAGCCATCCCAAATCGTCCTGATCGAAGCCGAGGCCTGGCCGCACTTGTTGCTAACATGCGAGCGCCGGAACATCCCCGTCCGCCTCGTCAACGCCCGCATGTCGCCGCGCTCCGCCCGCCGGTTCGCCAAATTCGCCTCATGGCTGCGGCCGCTTTACGGCCTGCTCGATGCCGTCGCCATCCAGGAAGCCGACGACGCCGCGATCTGGCAGACGCTCGGCATTGCCCGGGAAAAGATCCACCACACCGGCAGCTTGAAATTCGATCCCGCCAGCGGCGCGCGTCCGAACCGGCGCCAGGAATTCCAGGAAATGCTCGACTCCTTCGGCGCGAACCGTCCCGTCGTTCTGGCCGCCAGCACCCATGCTGGCGAGGACGCGTTCATCGCGGCGGCGATCCGCGAGGCGAATCCGCAAGCACTCGCCGTCCTCGTGCCACGCCACGCCGAGCGCCGGTCGGAGGTGACTGCGGATTTGGAAAAGGCGGGGTTTCTCGTGAATTTGAGATCCACCGGCCTCGCGGCGACCGGTGATCGCCGCCACGTTTTCCTCATCGACTCCACTGGCGAGCTCGGTGACTGGACCGCGCACGCTGACGTGGTCATCATCGGGAAAAGTTTTCTATCCACCGGCGGGCAGAACCCCTGCGAGGCCATCATGGCGGAAAGACCGGTGATCTTCGGCCCGCACATGGAGAACTTCCAACCGCTCGCCAGCCGTCTTATCGCCAGCGGCGGCTGCATTTCCGCCAGCGGTCCGGACGAACTTGCGCGCGCGGTCAGCGCCGCGCTCGATCCGGAAAATGCGCGGTCCATGACTCGTCACGCGTCCGCCTTACTCGCCCCCCACGAGGGCGCGACGCAGCGGATTCTGGCGCTTTTGAAGGCTTGAAGCGCCCCGACATTTTGATGCAAGCGGGGTTTGTCATTTGGGAATTCCCCCCTAAACTCCGCGCCGTGAGCGATTCTGAAAACGACCCATTGAGCAGCCTTCTATCGAGTTTTGCCCTCGGACCCGCGTGGGCGCGTGCTGCCGGCGACAGCAAGCCAGAGCACAAACCCAAGACCTTTTCCGAAGACCGTCCGCCACGCCGCGACGACCGTGGACCCCGCAGCGGTGGCTCGCGCGACGGCGGCGAGCGACGCCCGTTTCAAGGCCGCGGCCGCGACCAAGGCGATCGCCGCGACGCCCCTCTCCGGGTCGAGGAATTACGTCCGGAAGAAGGAGTACGCGTGACCATCGCGCCCGATCCGCAAGCGGTCCATCTCATCGGCAAGGAAATCCATCAGGTCGCCCGCGTCTATCCGCTCTTCGATGTCGCCAAGATCCTGCTCGCGGAAAAAGCCCGCTGCCGCGCGGTTTTCGAGGCCCCCGAACCCCATGCCCCGCTCATCCGCGGCAAGCTGGAGGAATCCCTTTTCCTCACCCGCGAGGAAGCGGTCCGGCACCTTTGGAGCTCAGATCTGCGGAACGAGCTGATCGAGGAGGAAACCATCGAGGTCGAGCCTCCGACGGGGAATTTCCAAGCCATCGCCCGCTGCGGCATTTCCGGCGAGTGGCTCGGCCCGGTCAATTTCCACTCCTATCAGACCAACCTTCGCCGCCTGCACCGCGAGCGTTTCGCCCGGATGCCGTTTGAGGTTTACGCGTCTAAGGTCCGCACCGAGCGTGGCGAGGAAGCCGTCAACGCGTGGTTGGAAACAATGAAGAAGAAGACCCGCTGGCGGATCAAGGGCGAGGGTGAAGAAGCCTGGATCGACAACCGCGCCGAAGCCGAGCGCGCGGTGGCAGCCCGCTGCTTCGACAATGCCTACGAGGAAGTCCGCAGCGCCGACGTCTCCGGTGCCATCCCAGCGAAAAACCTCTCCCCTTCCTTGCTCATGTCGCTGAAAATCGCGGGCACCCACGCCCGCAATCATCCCGCGATTTTAATCCCGGCGGTATGCCGCGCCGTCGAAGCCGAGCACCTACCTGTTTTCAAGCGCCAGGGCAAACTCCACACCGGTCCCGCCCGTCCGAACCCGCTGCCGCTCAACCAAGTGCTCGCGGAGCGCCCCGCCCAAATGATCGCATGGATCCGCGAGAACAAGCCCGCGAAACTCGAAGGACTCTGGAAATCCGTCCTGCCCGAGGGCAGCACCGCACCGCCCGCCGAATACGCGGCCGATCTTTTCTGGTTGCTCCATCAAGGCCACATCCTGCTCTCCACCGACGATACCCTCGCCGTTCAGGAAGCCCGCGAAGCAGGTGCCGCCGAAGCCGGTGACGAACCGAAAAAGGCCAAGAAGAAGAAAAAGAAGTCCAAGCAAAAGAAACCCGCCGGCGAAGCCGTCGCAACCGAGGAATCGCCCGCAGCGACCGAGGGGGAAACACCATCGGAAACTTTAGCGGAAGCCGCCCTGCCAGCTGTCGCCGAGGCCTCCGAGGTCGAGGTCGTCCCGGCCGAGGAAACCGCTCCCGAGCAAGAATTTCCGATCACCGACCCAGCCGAAGAACCGGTTTCCGTAGAGACTGAAGAGGAATACTCTCACCCTTTCAGCGATTAAATTCCGCGAATCCAAAATTCGTCGAGGTTTCTACCTTCCAAGAGTTGACGTGCATCCTCCGCTATGGTTCAACCCTTCCGACCTGCTTCACGGAACGGTGGCTGAGTGGTCGAAAGCACTCCCTTGCTAAGGGAACGTACGGGTAACCGTACCGAGGGTTCAAATCCCTCCCGTTCCGCCATCGTCAAGCACGATCCCCGTAAGTCCTTATCAATCAAAGGATTGCGAGCCATCAACGGAAACCGCGACAGGTTTTCCACACACAATTCCACACAAGTTGACGCGGAAGCCGGTTTCGATGACCCAGAAACGCAAACGACGCAGTGCAATCGTGGAAATTGGAACAGGTCCGACCAAGGTCCGGATCTACACGATCAACCGAAAGGATGGATACGACCAGTTCACCCTCACATGGAAGGAGGGTGGCAGCCGACGAACCCGCTGCTTCTCCTGCATGGACGAGGCCAAGATGGTCGGCCAGCAAGTGACCGTCCGGCTCATCAATGGCTTCACCGATACCTGCGAGGCGACCCGCCGGGACCTCGACATCCTTCGCCACTGCGAGCGCACCGCCACCGAGTTCGGAGTGACGCTGGCGGCCGCCATCGAGGAATGGGCGAGCGCACGGCGGACCGCTGGAAGCGTCCCGCTTTCGGATGCCGTCCGGTTCTACGCGACAAACCGTGCTGACCTGTTCCCCACTCGCAGCAACGTCCAAGCTGCCGCTGAGTTCTCCGTGTCCCTCAAGCGGAAAGGCGTGAGCGACATCTATGTCAGGAACGCGACGGCCAGCCTGAAGCGGTTCACGGACGCCGTTTCTGGAAACATCGCAGACGTCACGGTGGCTGACATCACCCGGTTCCTCGACGGACTCAAGAAGCTCGGTCCCGTCAGCAAGAACGGAATCCGCCGCAATATCGTCACCATGTTCGGGTTCGCCAAAAAGCAAGGATACCTGCATCCCGATCGGAAGACCGCTGCCGAACTGACCGACTCGTTCAAGGAGGCTGAGAAGGAAATTGCCATCTTCACCCCCGAAGAAATGGAGAGTCTCCTGCTCACCGCCCACGCCCGCATCCTGCCGCTCATCGCCATCGGTGGATTCGCCGGCATCCGATCCGCCGAGGTCGCACGGCTCGAATGGAAGGACATCAAGTGGGATCGCGGCCACATTGAACTGGCCGGAAGCAAAGCCAAGACGGCAGCAAGGCGGTTGGTTCCGCTATCGGACAACCTGAAGGCATGGCTCGCCCCCTGGCGCGGCGAGACGGGTCCTATCCTGACGATCACCGATGCCTCTGGTGCCTTAGGCGACACTGCCGTAAAGGCGAAAATCCCGGGCGGATGGCGTCAGAATGCCCTCAGACACTCATACATCAGCTATCGGGTGGCACTGACAGGTGACGTGGCACGGACCTCTCTGGAGGCTGGCAACTCCCCGAAAATGATCTTCCGCCACTACCGCGAGATCGTGGACGATGAGGCGGCGAAGGCGTGGTGGTC
>CAMCUY010000047.1 GCA_945879075.1 Akkermansia muciniphila
GCTTAAGACCGCCTCGATTGATTTGCATCAATGCTTGGCACGATTACCGCTGAGCCATACTGTCAAAGAGCTTGTTTCGAGGGGACTAAAAAGCCGATCGGGTGGGTTTACCGAAGTAAGCACCGCGATCGACATCCTGTCTCTCGGTCGCCCTCCGTCGTGGCGACGGGCGGAACCTATTCCGGCACGCCGCCGCCGGTCAATCCATTTTGTGGAGTTTTTTGAAAGTTTCCGGGAATCTCTCGCAACTCGCTGATTGTGAGGTGTGAAATCTGAGGATTTCGAAGGAGTTTATCGCATTCAACTTGGTTTTACTTTGAAAATCACTCGCAGGAGGGCTCAATTCAACCCGGAAGGAGTCATTGGTAAAACAGGCCGGCGCAATTTGACCTTTTGCCTTGGATAAATCGATTTGAGTCGCGACGTTGTCGCAGATGCCAAATCTCGTTCGCGTTGAGCCTATTGCGCTTCTACCCACTCAAGCGGGGTGTGCTGTCTTTCTGGGAGACGGGAGGAAAAGTATCTTATTTTACATCGATCCAGGGGTGGGTGCGTCAATCAACGCTGCCCTGAGTTCCCAACTCCCGGCGCGCCCGTTGACACATGATTTGTTCCTGCTCGCTCTGGAATCCTTCGGCGCGAAAATCTCGCGGGCTGTGATCGTGCGGATGGAACAGGAGGTCTATTACGCCCGGTTGATTGTGGAGGCCGAGAACGAGATCATGGAGCGAAAAATCGTCGAATTGGATGCTCGCCCTTCCGACTGCTTGGCTCTGGCAGTCCGCTGCGGAGCTCCGTTTTATGTAGTCAAGGAGCTTTGGGACCGACTCGAAGACATGAGTGGCGTCCTCGAGGACATGCGGAAGGAAAGCGGCACGGACGAAGGCGGCGAGCCGGATTCAGGGATTCTGTGAGATCCGCTAAATCTTTTGTTGCGGCGATTGAGGGCGGTTATAAAATGAAAAATCATGACCACGATATCAAGCCCCTCCCTTCCCGCTTACTTTCACGAAGAGATTCTGCTTCACCCCGAGAATCGTGAATTTCCACCGTTCGATCTCGTTCGTCTTCTTGGCACCGTGTTCGCGCCCACCCAAGGATGCCGGGTTTGCATTCTAATCGATTTCGACGAGCCGGCGGAACTCGTCAAGAACCACGCGTTCCTTCATTACGAAGGCTTTCCAGTCCAGAAGAACGCCTACAAGCATTTCTACCTCGGCCTACAGAACGGAGCTCTCGACGAGCTTGAGATGACAGGCGGCGAGATCTTCGCCTACCGCTGCACCCATGGCTCGAACCTTGATTTGGCAGACGAAGTTTGGGACACCAAGGGAGACAAACTCTCGCTGGATGCCGACATCTACCCGAACTACGACTTGATCCTCTGCATCTCCACATTCTCCGCCACGGCGCCACTAACGGCCAAGTGCAAGGAATACGGTTTCCGCGGAGCCACCCTTCACGGGCTCAATGATGTAATCCTCAATTCGGGCCTCGCTGTGGACTATCACGAGGTTTCGGAGGACACGGAGCGCCTGCGCGTGGCGTTGACGAAAGCCGACTCGATCGAAATCGACTTCGCCCTCGAAGACGGCCGCGTCTTAACGGCGTGGCTCGGTCTGAACGCCCAGAAAGCGCAGAAATCCCACGGTCTCTGCCTCGGAAGAACTCCTGACATCGCGAATCTTCCTGCGGGCGAGGTTTACTTCGTGCCAGCCGACGCCCGCGGCCAGTTTCCGATGAAATACGAAGACGGAACGCTGGGGGTGCTTGAGGTTAAAAACCGCTGCATCATCCGCTCCACGCTGATTCAGGGAAACCAGGCGACCATCGACGCGCACAACGCCCGATTGGCGGATGACCCGATGACCGGCACGCTCGGCGAGCTCGGCTTTGGCACGCAGGTGCTGCCGGTTTCAGGGGCGGATATTCAGGATGAAAAGGTGCTCGGTACCTGCCACTTGGCAACCGGTCGCGACGACCATCTCGGCGGTGACATCTTACCAAGCATGTTCAAGAAGCACGAGAATTCGACCCACGACGACATCCTGTTCGCACCGCACAAAACGCCCAATTTCAACATCAGCCAGGTGCGCATGAATCGCGGGCAGCAGCAGGAAATCCTCATCGAGAACTTCCGACCCGCGCGTTATCTCATCGACGCACTGGCGGCTGGACGCTGAGCGCGGCGCCCGATGATTCCGTATTTCGGCGCGAAGAGCAGCGAGCCTGCGAACAGTAGCGCTTGCACCAGCACGACGCAGGCCCCGGTGGATGCGTCGATGTGATAGCTGGTGAAAATCCCTATCACCGTCGAGCCGACGGCCGCGGTGACCGCGATGGCCAGCATCCCGTCGAAGCGGTCCGTCCAGAGGTGGGCGATGCTGCCGGGCGTCACCAGCATGGCGACGACCAGGATGATTCCCACAGTCTGAAGCGAAACGACGATGGCAAGCGACAGCAAGCCGAGCAGCAAGTAGTTGAGAAAACGATCCGGCAGCGCCATCACCCGCGCCTGTCCGGGATCGAAGCAGATCAGCAGCAAGTCGCGCCGCAGGGCGAGCGTCACGCCAAGCACCACTCCGCCGAGACCGAGTGATTGCCACATCTGGGATGGCGTAATGCCGAGAATGTTTCCTAACAAAATATGATCCAGATGCATGTCCGAAGGCGTTCGACTGAAGAGCACCAGCCCGAAGGCGAATAATCCCGTGAACACGACACCCATCACCGTGTCCTCCTTGATCCGGCTGTTCCGCTTGATGAAGCCCGTGCCAACAGCACAAAACAGCCCCGCCGCGAAGGCGCCGATCGCGAGCGGCAGCCCGGCGATGTAAGCCAGCACGATTCCCGGCAGCACGGCGTGGGAAATGGCGTCGCCCATCAGCGACCAACCCTTGAGAATCAGGAAACACGACAGCACCGCGCAAAGAGCCGCGACCATCGTTCCGACTAGCAGCGCGTCGCGCATGAAAGCGTATTGCAGCGGTTCGAAAAACTCCGTCATGGCGCGGGCGTGATGGCCGCGCGTCCGAGGCGGCGTTGGGAGGCGAGCATGCCGTGCTTGGGGGCGAAGATAAAGGCGGCTAGAAACACCAGCGTCTGAAGCGTGACAATGCAGCCACCCGTCGCGCCATTGAAAAAGTAACTGGCGTAGGCGCCCGCCAGCGAGGTGGCGACTCCCATGGCGGATGACAGCCAGAGCATTTTCCCGAAGCGGTCCGTCAGCAGATAGGCGGTCGCGCCCGGTGTGACGAGCATGGCCACCACCAGGCAGGCACCCACCGCTTGCAAGGCCGCGACGGCGGTGGCCGCCAGCAGCGCGAGCAGGGTGACATGCAGCCCGGCGGCCGGAAGTCCGAGCGTGCGGGCTTGGCCGGGATCGAAACAGAAGAGCATCAGGTCCTTCCATTTCAGGCCCAGCACCAGCAGCGTGACCGCACTGATGGCCAAAACCTGCCAGATATCAGAATCGGAAATGCCGAGGATATTTCCCAGCAAGATGACTTTCAAATCCACCCGTGCCGGGAATAGCGAGATGAGTAACAAGCCCAGCGCGAAGTAGGCAGTGAAGACGATGCCGATGGTGGCGTCCTCGCGAATGCGGCTCTTCGCCTTGATGAAAGCCATGGTGGCCGCGGCTAACAATCCAGCGACGAACGCGCCCAGCGCGAAAGGCAAGCCGAGGATGTAGGCCAGCGCAACGCCGGGAACGACTGCGTGGGAAAGGGCGTCGCCCATCAATGACCAGCCCTTGAGAGTCACGAAAGACGATAGAAATCCACACACGCCACCGATCAGCGCGCTGACCCAGATGGCGCGTAGCATGTAGTCGTAGTGAAACGGCGTCAGCAGGGACTGGAGGAGTTCACTCATGCTCTTCGGATCGCTGTTTCAACAACTCCTCGTGCTCGCCGCGGTCCTTGTATTCGAGGTGGCCGTCCTTGCCGAAAATGAGTGGGCGCTCGTCGTCGGTGAGAATGCTAACCGCCCGACCGTCGTGGTCCTGGATGGTGGATTGGTCGAACTTGAACTGCCGCAGCACGCCGCCGAAAGCCGCCGCCAGGTTTTGTTCGGTGAACACCTGGGAAGTCGGACCATACGCCAGCACGGTGCGGTTGATGAGCACCACCTGGTCGCAGAACTCCGGGACGGTTCCCAGATTGTGAGTGGAGACGAAGATGATGCAACCCTCGGCGCGAAGTTCGCGGAGCAGGACGATGATGGCCTCCTCGGTCTTCACGTCCACGCCGGTGAAAGGCTCGTCCAGCAGGATCAAGCGCCCGCGCTGGGCCAGCGCGCGGGCCAGGAAAACCCGCTTTTTCTGCCCGCCGCTCAATTCGCCGATCTGGCGGTCCTTAAACTCCCACATCGAGACCCGGCGCAGGCTCTCCTCGACCTTCGCCTTGTCCAACGCACGCGGGATTCGCAGAAAATTCATCGCTCCGTAGCGGCCCATCATCGCCACGTCCCAGACGCTAACGGGAAACTGCCAGTCCACCTCCTCCGACTGCGGGACGTAGGCGACGAGGTGCTGCTTGAGCACGGCGCTTACCGGCAGCCCGTTGATTTTCACGCTGCCGGACTTCGGTGTCACAAAACCCATGATGCTCTTGAATAGAGTGGACTTGCCGCTGCCATTGACGCCGACGAGGGCGCAAATCGTGCCGCCTTCGAGGCGGAACGTGGTATCGTGCAGGGCGAGATGGCCGTTCGGATAGGCTACTGAAACGCCCTCGACCTCGAGCTGCGGAAAATTTTGCTGCGTGCTCATTACGGACGGAGGAATCCTTTCACGATGGTCTCGGCATTGCTCTCCAAAAGTTTCAGATACGTCGGCGCCGGCCCATCCGCGGCGGTCAGCGAGTCCACGTAAAGCACGCCGCCGTAGAGGGCTCCGGTTTCCTTCGCGACTTGGCGGGCGGGCTTGTCGCTGACGGTGCTCTCGGAGAAAATCACAGGAATCCGGTTCGCCCGCACGCCATCGATCACGCTTCGAACTTGCTGCGGCGTGCCGTGGGCATCGGCGTTGATCGGCCACAGATAGAGCTGCTTGAGGCCGTAGTTGGCGCAGAGATAGGAGAAGGCACCCTCGCTGCTCACCAGCCAGCGTTGATCCTCCGGGATGGCGGCGAGTTTCTGGCGGATCGGTTCGTCGAGCGACTTGATTTTCGCGGTGTAGGCGGCGGCGTTGGCGGTGTAAACCGCCTCGTTGGCGGGGTCCGCATTTACGAGCGCGCGGCGGATGTTTTCCACATAGATCACGGCGTTCGCCGGTGACATCCAGGCGTGGGGATTCGGCTTGCCGGAGTAGGGCCCCTCGTCGATGCCGATGGGCGTGATACCCTCGGTCAGCACCGCGCCGGGCACGTTCTTCACGTTGGTGAAAAATTTTTCGAACCACAGTTCGAGATTCATGCCGTTCCACAAAACGAGGTCCGCGCACTGTGCCTTGACGATGTCTTTCGGAGTCGGCTCGTAGCCGTGGATTTCCGCGCCGGGCTTGGTGATCGACTCGACTTCCGCCGCGTCTCCGGCGACCTCGCGAGCCATGTCCGCGATGATGGTAAAACTGGTCACCACCCGCTTTTTCCCCGAGCCGGACGGTTTTTTCGCGCCACCGCAGCCAACGGCGAGCATGGCGCACAACCCAGTCGCGAGCAGGAGCACGCTTCTGCGGGCAACACGTTTCATGGGCGTATCAATGTCAAATTTCATATTCGCTACAATGTAGAATTTTAGATGAGGCTAAATTCAGGGTCAAAACTTCGTGCTCAGCCCTAGGAATGGCGTGAAATCGGCGGAGGCCGAGGTAAGGCCGACTCGAACCCCGCCATCGACTTGCCAAGTAGGAGTCACCGCCCAGGTCATGCCGGTGTTGAAATAAGCTTCCCAGTCAGCTCCCGATTCGGCGCTCAAAACGCTGACCAGCTCCAGAAAAACCGCGGTATTTTCCGTCAATCCGTGGCTGCCCGTGACCGAGTTCAGCAGGCCGAGGTGGTAGCCGCTGCCATCTTCGTCCGCCTCCACAGCCAGTTCCGCCTGCACCGCGCAGGACCAGCCGGTGGGCCCGTCGAAGCCGAGCGGGACGATCAAGCCGCCTTCAAACTCGCCGTTTCCGAGGTCACCGTTCGCCGTAGGAATCTTGATAAACGGCATCAATGCCAGAGCGGTCGCGTCCTCGTCATTGCCCCAGAGATTGCGCTTGATGCGGATTTCCATGTCGCCGAAGCCTTCGCCGCCGTTGCGGACGTGGCTGTAAAACGGCATCACCACTTGCAGATCGGTCGCGTGATCGAGGCCGATCTTGGCGTTGAGCTCCCCGAGCGAAAATTCACGCGCGCCGCTCTCGCGAGTGGAACTGGCGATTTCCATTTCGAATTGGAAATGCCCGGCGTCCACGGTGCGAGGGCTTTCGGTGGTATCGGGACGGTCGGTGCTCAGCGGACGGAGCTCGGCGGCCGGGCTGATTGAAATTCCGCAGACCATGACGGCGAGCGGAAAGGTGGCGGATTTGTAAGAGCGAGTAGTCATCAATCGATAAATTAGCCCAAGCTAATTTTAATTTTCAAGACTAATTTCACGAATAAATACGTTCCCGGATTGCTGCAGCCAGCTCATCATTTTCTCCATAAAAATCACTCGTCCAGAATCTGAAGCCGCAGCGGGCGCTTCAGCGGGATGCCTTCTTCGACGTCCCCGAGGTCGAGACTATCGAGCACGTTGGTGTGGCGACGGACGAGCCCGGCCTCGGCGGATGTGGCCGCGAAACTCGGGACTTCGATGTGATAGGGATCGTCGCCGACGAGGACAGGCTCCTTCGGGCGGACCGGCACGGCGTCGAGCGCGGGCAGGTTGAGGATGGCCATTTCGGGGATCATTCCCTCGCTGACAGCCCCGGAATGGACGGTACAAAACGGCAGATTTTCCGTGCCTTTGCGGAAATACTCGGACATCGCCGTGGAGCGCGAACGGACTTTTCCTGAGCTGATATCCTCGACGTGCTCCTGGCAAAACTGGGTCGAGCGCTGGCCGGAAGTCGCACAAACAGGCACCTCGATCACGCTCGCCGGAGCCGACAAGCCCCCGCCGCCGAACGACGGCGCCGCCGCGTTCATCGCGGCCTGCCAGACCGGCATCGCGAGATCACGGCTGAAGGCTCCCGGATAGATCTGCTCGCCGCTGCCCGTCAGAAATCCCGTCCACACTCCGCAGGTGATCCGCTTATTATAACCGATGAACCAGGAGTCCGAGAAGCCGTAGGTGGAGCCGCCCTTGCCCGCCCCGCTGAACGACTTTTCGACCAATCCGCCGAGAACTCCCTTCGAGCTGCCGCGGTAAAGCGAACCGGCCATCATGCTGTGAACTTGCCACGCCGTCGCCGGGTCGATGACTTGGCGCGACGTCTTCGATTGACGCTGGCGGCGATATACCACCCGCCCCACCGCGTTCTCGACGCGGTCCAGATAGACCAGTTTGTCGGGCCCGGACATCCCGCCGAGGGGAAATGTCGTCATCGCCCGCACCGCCTGCTTCATCGAGACTTCTTCGAAACCGACCGCGAGACGCGGCAGCAATTCCGCCTTCTGCAGCGGCAGGCCGAAGGCGACGCTGGTATCCACGACCCGCTGCAAGCCCGCCGTCCCGGCGAAGCGCACCGTGGCGGCGATCTTTGAATTTTCCAACGCCTCGCGCACCGGGATCATCCCAGCGTAAGTCGGCGACGGGACTTCCATCCCCCATTCGCCGAGAATCCCTTCCTGCCCGCCCACCATCACCGCGCGGTTGTCCATCGGCTCGTCCTCGATGAGTGATGCGGGCGTCTGGCCGCCGCTCAAGCCGGCAGCGTAAATATAAGGGAAGAAGCCGGTGCCTAACGGCCGCTTGCCGAGCTCGATGAAATCATAGGGAACTTGCGCGTAGTCGCGCCCGCCGACGTGGGCGAGCACCTCGCCGTTTTCGTGGTCGAGCATCAGCGCGGCACCTTGAAGATAGGTGGCGGGCTTCGAGCTACTTTTCCGATAGTCCTGATATTTCTGGTGTGCATATCCCGGCTGGGTCTCGGCTTTGGCCAGGCTTTCCAGCAAGGATTTCTGCGCCGCGTTCTGCGCTTCGGCGAGGATCGTAGTGTGAATCCTGAATTTCCCGGAAGCCAGCGCGTCCTCGCCGAGCGCCTGGCCGACGGCTTCCGCGACCCGCTCGTAGAGGTGCGACGTGCCGCGGCGCAGCGGCTGCGAATTGAGAGAAAGCGGCAGGCTCTTGAGCCGGGCCAGCTCGGAGGAGGAAATCATGTGCTCCTCGCGCATCCGGCCGAGCACGTAATTGCGCCCGTCCAGATTCGCCTTGGGATTGTTCAGCGGCGAGCGACCGTTGGGATTTTTGATCAGAGTGACCAGCGAGGCGCACTCATCGACCGTTAGCTCCGCCGGCTCCTTGCCAAAATAACCCAGCGAAGCGGAGCGAATGCCGTAAAAGCCACTTCCGAAATAGATGCGATTGAGATAGAAATTGAGGATTTCCCGCTTCGAGTAACGGTCTTCGATCCGCCGCGAGAGGAAGGCCTCGACCATTTTCCGCTGGATCGTCGTCTCCTTCCGTACCAGCGCTTCCTCCTTGAGATTGTAGGCGTTGCGCGCCAGTTGCTGGGTGATCGTGCTCGCGCCTTGGTTGCCGCCTTGGGCATTCAGAATGAC
Organism: Akkermansia muciniphila; assembly: GCA_945879075.1. Taxonomy (GTDB): domain Bacteria; phylum Verrucomicrobiota; class Verrucomicrobiia; order Verrucomicrobiales; family Akkermansiaceae; genus Luteolibacter; species Luteolibacter muciniphilus_C. The sequence continues at coordinate 8,694 of CAMCUY010000047.1, forward strand.
CGCCCGCACCACGCCGATGTAGTCCACGCCGTGGTGCGTTAGAAACCGCGAATCCTCGCCGGCGCGCAGGGCTTTGATGAAAATTTCCGGAACCCGCTCGATCGGGATCACGCTGCGGTTCTGGACAAAAATCCGGCCGATTTCCTTGCCGTTCCGATCGAGAATGATGCTCGGTTCCTCAAGGTCGTTGATCCGGGCGAGATCGTAAGTCGCGGCGCGCTGGCGGTATTCGCGGGTGAAGGCCTCCATGTAAAGCCAGCCTCCGCCGCTCGCAACCAAGCCCATCAGCAAGCCCAGCACCAAAACGGACAGCCAAAAGCCTTTGCGCTTGAAGAACCAGCGCTTGCTGCTCTTCTTCCGACTCGTTTTTTGAATGTTTGCCATGCCTGATCCGGATTCATCACCGACCTGCCAGTCGGTCACCCAAGCGGAACGCTACCCGAGCCACGCGGCTCCCGCAACCCCTTCGTTGGGGGCGATTTTGCGGGACCGGATCGCGCGGGAAGGCCCTCTGGGGTTTCCGGATTTCATGGCCGCCGCCTTGTATCAACCGTCGCTCGGCTACTACGCCCGCGAAACCCGCCAAGTCGGGCGCGGCGGAGATTTCTTCACCAGCGTGAGCGTGGGCCCGCTGTTCGGCGAGCTGCTCGCCCGGCGCTTTCTCCGCGAATGGCGGGAATCCGGCTCGCCCGCACGCTGGCGAATCATCGAATGCGGCGCACACGACGGCACGCTCGCCGCCGACATTCTCGGCGCGATTTCCCGGCTCGACCCGCACGCATTCGCCGCGCTCGAATACGCCATCCCCGAGCCCCTGCCCCGCCTCCAAGAGGCACAGCGGGAAACGCTCGGCGGATTTCAGGGACAAACGCGCTTCATCACGGCGGCCGGCGAACTCCACGCAGATCCCCTGCCGGGCATCGCCTTCGGCAATGAACTGCTCGACGCCCTGCCGTTTCATGTCGTCGAACGGGCTAACGGTAGCTGGCGCGAATGCAAGGTCGCGACCGCCCCGGACGGCGATTTCGTCTGGCAGGCCGCTCATGAAATCACCCTCCCCGCCTTGCTCGACGCGCTTGCTCCGCTCGGAAATTCATTCCCGGAAACCTACCGCACCGAAGTCCGCACGAACTTCCGCGACATCCTCGAACCACTCACCCGCTGCCTGTCCTCCGGCTTGCTCCTCTGGCCCGACTATGGCTTCGCGCGGCCCGAATATTATCACCCGGACCGCAAAACCGGCACCCTCCGCACCTTTTCCAAACACCGCGCCGCAGAAGACCCGCTCGCCACGCCCGGGGAAATCGACATCACCGCACACGTCGATTTCACCGCCGTCGCGGAAACCGCGATCCAGCTCGGCTGCCGGCCCGTCGCGTTCGCCTCGCAAGGCAGCTGGCTCACCGGTCAGGCCCGCGACTGGCTCCTCGCGCAGGAAGGTAACCCCGATGCCGCCGGACTCCGCCAATTCCAAACCCTCACCCATCCCACCCACCTTGGCGGCAGTTTCCACGTCCTCGAACTCTCGTGGAATCAACCCACTCCCCAGCATTCCCCGTCGGACTACCCAAGGCGCTTGGCTTTGGATGTCATTGCACCGGTGTCGCGCTTGTAGTGATTGAGGTTCTCCACGCTCCAGCGTGGCCAAGAATTGTTAAAAAATGCCGGGACTCTTGCCGAGGCGCCGGCGGAGGAGATAACCGACCAGAAGGAGCAGGGTGAACATCCCGATGAAGAGATAAATCCACGTAGGATCGAAGCTCATCACAGCACTGCCCGCGCCGACCGGAATCAGGCAGAAGAGAATGTGGATCGCGGCACCCACCCCGAAATAAATCCGGGCGGGAATGTCAGTGAGCGCCAGCAGATAGAGTTTCGAAACATAGGGTGGCCCGCGGACGGCGGTGAACACAAGCGTCAGCCACAACCGGTGCTGCGCCTTGATGTCCGGAATCGCATACCCCGCGCGCTCGAAACGAGCTTTAACCCGCTCGCGTAGCCAGCCGTGGGAAATCCGATAGGCCGCGATGTTGTGGAAAAGCACGCCGCCGGCCGCCACCGCCATGCCGCCGGCGAAACCGAACCGGACGCCCGCCAGCACCAGGAGAACCCCGACGGGAAACCCGATCAGCGGCAGGATGAGGAATGCCGCGATGAATCCGGCGGCGGGAAGCGCCAGACCGCGCGCCATGACGGCCTCGCGCGTCAGTTCGCCGCGATGGGCGGGAAGAAACCACGCCACCGCGGCGAAAAGGACCAGCGCGGCTCCGAACTTCCACGGATGCCGCCGCAGCCTTTCAAGAAGTTTCATGGCGGGCTCGCAGGGTGAGTTCGGCGCAGAGCGGCAGGTGGTCCGAGGCCATCACCGCCGTCGGCGTGTCTGGCAGCTCCACCCGCTCAACGGTGAAATGGCGGCTCACGAAAATATGGTCGATCCTCATGAACGGCTTCAGCGAGGTGAAGGTGGAGCGCGGCTTGTGGTTGTCGGCCTCTAGCTGGACGTCACCGAAACGCTGCTGCAGGCGCCGAAAAACGGCGGAGCGCGGGCCGGAGTTGAAATCGCCGCAGAGGATCACGGGTTCGCCTTCCGGGATGTTTCCCAGCCAGTTCCCGCCTAGCAGCTGCTCGGCCTGCCTGCGTTTTTCCTCACCGCCGAGACCGAAGTGGGTGTTGATGAAGTGGAAGGGCCGCCGCCCGTCGAACTCGAGCTGCACCCAGATCGCGCCGCGCGCCTCGCGGAAAATCCGCCGCCCGGCTCCGGTCAGGTGGGCGGCTTTCACGATGGTGAATGGAAACTTCGAGAAGATCGCGATGCCGTAGCGCTCCCTTTCCTCCTCGAACATCGCATGGAAAACGTGCGACATGCGCAGGTGTTCGGCGATGAGCTGGGATTGGTCATGCCCGCCGCTGCGGAAGCGGTGGGAGTCCACTTCCTGGACGGCGACCACGTCCGGGTCGAAGTGGTTGATGACGCGGGCGACGCGCTCGGGGCGGACCTTGCCGTCGAGGCCGCGGCAGCTGTGGATGTTATAGGTCATCACCCGGATGGTTAAATCCTGGTCGCGGGCGCGGTGGTGGGGCACGCGCTCCTCGCGCGTGCCATCACGGCCGAGGAAGTGCATGGCTATTTTGCGGAGATCCTCGCCGCGCACCCGGTTGCGGGTGTTGGCGAGATGCGCCACGTGCCAGCGCCGGATGCGGTCCGGCACCAGCAGGAAACCGCGTGTTTCCTCCGCTCCCGGCCCGCCGTGAGCTCCGTTCTCCATGGGGAAACTCAACGGAGCATCCTGATAGTCCCAGCCGCTGATCACGAAATCCCCCGCGTCGGGATGGTGACAAAGCGCAACCAAGTCCACAGCCGCCTCGTCCAGATAGGGGTGCGCGGCACCCAGGATTTCGACGCAGTCATCCGGCAGGTTCCATACGCCGCGGCGGTTGAAGGCGCGGACGCCGCCGTCCTCGTTGGAAATCAGAACAAGGGGGATTCCGGCGATTTCCACGAGATCCTTGGCATAGGAATCCATCTCCTCGCGCGGGGGAATTTCCGGCAGATAGAGATGCCCTACGGGACCCATGGCGGTGATGACAATCTGCGCAGCCGGATCCGGGACGGGCGCATTCTCGCGACTCACTGGCTTCAGGCCGAAAAAATGTCGATAGCGTTCGATGGCGCTTCCGACCACTTCGGGCAACTGGCTGATCCAGACTTCCCGGCCTGCCAGAGAGCCGCGGGAAAAGACCTCACGGACGGCCGCATCGAGCTTGCGTCCGTGTTTGTTAGCGAACGGAATCGTCCGTTCCTGTCCGTGGTCGGAATAGACGATCCACTCGTAATCGCGGTAACCGGATCGTCCGGCGGCCTGGCAGATGTCCCGCACCGCCCGGTCGAGGCCTTTCAGCGTCCAATGGGCGAAGGCGGAGTCCGGTCCGCGGCGATGCGCCTGCTCGTCGTAGCCGAGGAAATTCGCGTGGATGACCTGCACGCCTTGCTCGATGTCGAGCATGACCCGGAAGCGGATCAATTCCCGCAGCACCAGACTGAAAAACACGCGGGAAGGGACGAAGACGAGTTCCCGGATCAAATCCTCCCGCTCATAGAGTCCCCTGACAGCATCGACGAGGGCCAAGCCGAGCTCCAACAGGGCCAGCGCGATGATCCTCAGGATTTTCGGCGCGAAGGCGATGGAAAGGATCAGCCACTTGACGGGGTTCAACTGCCTCAAAACCTCCGGGCGCGCGGTGTCTTGGGAACAATAATGGGAAAAGTCGGCACCGCCCCGGTAGATATCCAGATAGGCGCGCCCTCGCTTCAAGAGCGGGTCGGGGCAGCGCTTCGCCAGCTCCTCCTGGATTTCCGCGGCGGCAGTGGATTCATACAGGCGCAAGATCTTGCCGGATCGCCGGCGGAGAAATTCAAAGCTCGGCACGGCGGTCCGCACGCCGAAAAAAATCTCGCCCTGCACGGCCGGAGTGGTGGACGGAACGCCGGAGTAAAAACTCTCCAACGTGAAATGCCCGCGCCGGATCAGACGGGTTAGAAATGGCAGCTTCCCGTTTTCCACCGCCCGCTCGAACTCGCTGCGCGACAGCCCGTCGATCTGGATCATGACGAGTCCGGGCTCGTCGGCCTCGCCCCTAGGAGCCCTAATGCCAAGCAAACGCGCCGCCCAATGCGTGCGGCTCAATTTCCGCCGCAACCATCTCCAACGGGCGACGATGCTGCTAATCAATGTGTGCTTCGGTGGCTGGGGTTTTCATCACCGCGGCGCTCGCCGCTGACATTTTTTCGACAAACAAATCCCACTCGACTCCGATGGTGGCGAGGAGCTTGTCCCAGCCGGTGAAGTCCACGTTCGCGGGGTGCTGGTGCTCGGCGACGAGCTGCTTGTAACAATGGAGAACACGCTGGAAGGAGCGCTCCTCGCCGTAGTGCAGCGCGGTGTGGCGGGCGTTTTCCGAGCAGAACTGGATGAGTTCCGGGTTGCTCAGGATGCAGCGGATGGAGGTCGCGAATTCGTCGCTGGAGGCGTCACCGGATAGAAGCACTCCGTTCTCGCCGTCGTTGACGATTTCCCGCACGCCGGGTCCGTCGATGGCGACCACGGGTTTTCCCGCCGCCATCGCTTCCGCCAGCACCAAGCCCTGCGTCTCGGTCTGGGAGGCGAAGACGAAGCAGTCCATGGCGGCGTAGGCGTCGCCGAGGTCCTTGCCCATCAGGGTGCCGACGGCGTGGACGCGCCGCTTGCCCGCGCTCTTGCGGAGGATGGCGAGCATTTCCTCGCGGGCCTCGCCGTCGCCCACGACGAGGAAAACTGTCGAGGGATCGGCTTCGAGGCACTTGCCGACCGACTCGGTTAGAAAAATGAGGTTCTTTTCCTTGGCGAGTCGACCGACATGGCCGATGACCTTGGCGTCGTGGGGAATACCAAGGACTTTCCGGTAGTGCTCCCCGTTTCCCGAGGCGAAGAATTCGAGGTCGATGCCGGTGGGGATGGCCTGGATGGGGGTGATCACGCCACGCTCGCGCAGCAACCGGGCGACGCTGCCGCTGGGGGCAATGACCTCGTCGCAGAGGTTGCAATACTCCGTGGCCAGCCGGATCACGAACCGCCGCAGCGCGGGCGAGTCTAGCGGAACGTAGTGCGTGTAGCGCTCGTAAAGCGTGTGGTGGGTGAAGACGATGGGCACCTGCATTTTCCGCGCCTCGCGGAGCGCGGCGTCGCCCAACAGGAATGGGTGGTGGCTGTGGATCAGGTCCGGCCCGAAATCCTGGATGTAGTCGCGGATCAGATTGGGGACCGGGAGCTGCACCGAGAAGTCGCTGCCGTTGAAATGCTGGATGGCGGGGACGCGCAGGACGTTGGTTGACGATTTCTGCCCGTCGAAATCGGGCGCGATCACGCGGACCTCGTGTCCGTGCTCGCGGCAGGCGTCTTCCAAGGTCTTCACCGACCTCGCCACGCCGCCGACGTGAGGGAGATAGGTGTTGGTAAACATGGCGATTTTCATGATTTTTTGAGTTGGAATTGAGTATCTAATGGACCGGCCTCCACCGGCTCGAATCCAGGCACCGAAATCCTCACGCGCGGGGCGACACCTCTCCACCGCGCGTCCAAATTGAGTTGCGAGTCGGCGAGCCGGATGCTCACCGCGCCCCACGCCGTGAGTGTCGGGCCGAAGCGGATTTCCCCGCCTCCCTCCCGCCATTCCGGCAGGATGCCCGAGCCGATCACCAACAGGTCCTCCTCCTCCCTCACGAAGCAGTTGCGCATCATCATGATCCACTCGCCAGCGGCCCAGCCGTGCTGGCCGTCGCCCATGCAGCCGCCGAGCGTCTGCGGGTGGATGGCTTCGGGCCATTGGCCGGTGGGCGACGCGAGTTCCGCCACGCGGCGGATGAGCGCGGCGAAGCGCAAGTCGCCCGCGCGCAGCAGCGTCTGGGCGAGGTCGAGCGTCAGGTAGGCATTGACCCCGGAGTGGATCATTTCCTGGAAAAACCCGCCTTCGTGGAAGCAGCGGTTAATTAGAAACTCCGTCGTCTTGGCGATCCGCGGATCGCCCGGCGGATAGAGCTGGAGCGGATAGTCCGCGACCATCGAGCCGATCGCCCCGGCGTCCATCCGGCGGTCTGGCGCGGCGGGGATGGCGCCCTTCGAGCGGGACGCGGGGACGGAGGCAACGCTCGCCTCGATGCTGGCGGCGAATTCCCCGGCGAGTGCTTCCGCCTCCCCTGCCGCGGCGTTGTCGCCCGTGTGCCGCCAGTGTTTCGCGATCGCTTTCAAGCCGGCCCAGGCCCAGAAATCATCCCAGTAGTAGAAATCGTTAGGACCGAGGTGCTCCGCGCTGAATCCGGCGGGCAACAGCCCGCTGGCGGTCGCGCGCTTCCTCGCCAGCCAGTGCATCCCCTTGCGCAGCGCGTGCTCCATTTCCTTTCCCGGAAGCTTTCCCGACAGTTCCGCGTGACGGGCGGCGATCCACAGCACTTGCCCGTTCGAGTCCCACTCGCCCTCTTGTGATAGAAAATAGCCCGCCAAGTTTTGCCGCACCGGGAAGCCCGCCAGAATCCGCTCCGCACGGTCCGCCTCGCCGATGGCTGTCAGCGGGTGAAGCATCAGGCAGGCGTCACGGAACCAGAACCGGCGGTAGGTGTAAGGGCCGGGGACCATGTCGTCGGCGGAGAGCAGCAGCAGCGTCCGCACCGCCGCGTCATAGAGGAATTGCATCCGCTCGTCGCGGATTCGCAGCTCAGCGGTGCCGACCAGCGCGTCCCGCCAGGAAAGCCCGGTGTCCGCACGTTTCGGCAGCTCCCTGAAGTCGCGCTCGAGCGTCACGGAAACGCCCAACTCGCGAGGAATACCGGCATGAATTCGGAAAAGCGCTGCGCCGGTGGCCATGCCGACGTCGCATTTCACCTCGCGCTGGCGGTCGCAGCCGGGCAGATCCAGATAGACGTCGCCCTCGGCATAATGGGCCATCCGCAGCGAGTCGGGCGGTTCTCCCAGTTTCACCGTCGCCTCGTTATTCACCCGGAAGGCGGCGCCCGACGAGTCGATCGCGATGCTTTGGATGAACTGGATTCCCTCGGGATTGTAAGGCCGCACTGCCACCACCAGCCAGCCGTTCTCATCGGAAACGGCGCGAACCCCGGTGCGGGCTTCCGCGGAACCGTGCTCGGCGATGACCATGCTCGTGGCGAGATCCAGCGAGAGGCCGCCTTGCCGGCACTCGGTGACCACCGTGAGTGCGGGCTCCAAATCCAAGCGCTGCCTCACCGCGTCGTCGTCCAGTTTGCTCGGCAACAAGCGCCGCCGCGAGTCGGTCACGATCCAGAAATCCAGCGACCAACCGTCATGCAAGGGCGTGACCAAGCCGCGCGGATCGACGATCGGATAGACCGGAACTCCCGGCAGCCCCACCGCCGTCCAGTTGCGGTGGGTGAGATTGATGTGGCTGAAGGAAAACGCCCGCGGCACGAACGACTTGTCTGCCGGGTTGAACTGCCGCTCCACCCAGTATGGCCAGACCCAGTCGAGGTTGTGCTGGATCGCCTTGGCATTCACCAAGCCGCGGGCGTGGAAAACGATGCCAGCGCGCAGGAGTTCCAACGGCTCGGCGACTTCCGAGGGCTGGGCGAAACGCCGCATGCGCGCAAGCAGCGTCGCCGGATCGAGCACGCCGTAGCGTCGCGCCGCGTATTTCACGAAGAATTTCCATGGCAGCCATCGGAACATACATCGCCTTTCATGAATGATTTCCCGGTAAAAAACCGGGGAGTTAATATGGCACAGTAACGGCATCCACTCCAGAGGATTTCTCCAATCGGCCGAAAGAAACCACGGTCCGGGCTTGCTCCGCGGGCGTTCCGGGCATAGTCCCTGCGGCCCGATTTCATGTCCGTCTCTCCTTACGCCATCCCTTCGCCCGCGCTCCAGCGCGAGGTGCAACGCCGCCGCTCGTTTGCGATCATTTCCCACCCGGACGCCGGCAAAACCACGCTGACGGAGAAATTCCTGCTCTACGGCGGCGCGCTCAACCTGGCCGGCAGCGTCACCGCGCGGAAAAACCAGCGCGCCACGACCTCGGACTGGATGGATCTTGAGAAACAGCGCGGGATCTCCGTGAGTTCCACGGTCCTGCAATTCGAATACAAGGATTGCGTCGTCAACATCCTCGACACGCCCGGGCACAAGGATTTCTCGGAAGACACCTACCGCGTCCTAACCGCCGTGGACGCCGCCGTGATGGTGGTGGACGCGGGCAAGGGCATCGAGAGTCAGACGCGGAAACTCTTCGAAGTCTGCCGCCGCCGGGGCGTGCCGATTTTCACCTTCATGAACAAGCTCGACCGCCCGGCCCGGCCGTCGATGGACCTGCTTGACGAGCTGGAATCCGTGCTCGGCATCCACGCCTATCCGGTCAACTGGCCGCTCGGCGACGGCCCGCGCTTCCGCGGGGTTTATGATCGCGAGCAGAAGCGGGTGCACCTTTTCCAACGCACCGTTCACGGCGCCTATCGCGCGCCGGTGGCGGTGACGGGCATCGAGGACGAGAGCGTGAAGGACGCGGTGGAGGAGGGGACTTATCAGCAAGTCTGCGACGAGTTGGAACTGCTCGAAGGAGCGGGCGCGGAGTTCGATTTGGCAAAAGTCCTCGCCGGCGAGCTCACGCCCGTCTTCTTCGGCAGCGCGGCGAACAACTTCGGCGTGCAGCTCCTGCTCGACCGTTTCCTCGAGCTCTCGCCACCGCCAACCCCGCGCGAAAGCGGCGGGATGATGATTGATCCGGCGTCCGAGGAATTCTCCGCCTTCGTCTTCAAGATCCAGGCGAACATGAACCCGAAACACCGCGACCGCATCGCCTTCGTCCGCATCGCGTCCGGGAAATTCGAGCGCGACATGGACGTAATCAACGGCCGCACCGGCGAGAAAGTTAGACTCGCCAACTCGCAGCGGCTCTTCGCCCGCGAGCGCGAAACCGTGGACGACGCCTACGCCGGCGATGTCGTCGGGCTGGTGGGAAATTACGATCTGCTCATCGGCGACACGCTGTCCTCACTGCCCGGCGTGACCTTCGACGAGATCCCGCGGTTCGCGCCGGAATGTTTTTCCTTCCTGCACAACAAGAGCACCGCGAAATACAAACGCTTCCGCGACGGTCTCCAACAGCTCCTCAAGGAGGGCGTGGCCAGCGAGTTTGTCCTCATCGACACCGAGGGCCCGCAAATCCCGCTGCTCGGCGCGGTCGGGCCGCTGCAGTTCGAAGTCCTCCAATACCGCCTCGAAGGCGAATACGCCGCCGAGACGCGGATCGAGCCGGCCAACTGGTCGCTCGCCCGCTGGCTCAAGCCGAAGGAAGGTGATCCGCTCGCGCCCGAAGCGCGGCCGGCGCTCTCGCTCGGCGCGGCGCTGGCGCGGGATTCCAACGGATGGTTGGTCGCCCTGCTCCCCAGCGAGTGGGCGCTGAAAACTTTTTCCGACAAGAACGAGGACTGGGTCATCTCCGAGCAACCCTTCCCGCCGCCGGCGGTGGCCAAGTGACACCGGCTCAGATCCCGCGGAACTCGGCGGCCAGCCTCTTGGCGGTGGCGATGGTGTTGCGATGGAGTTTCGCGGTGAACTCGGGCTGGCGGTTGTAGCCGCCGCCGTAGAGCACGGCCACCGGGATGCGGTTCTTGATGAACGCGTCTAGCAGGACTTCGTCGCGCCGCTGGATGTCCTTGAGCGAAAGATGCATTTGGCCGAAGCGGTCGTTGCGGTGGTTGTCCGCGCCGGAAATCCAGATCACCAAATCCGGCGCGAAGGCGTCGAGCGCGCC
>CAMCUY010000048.1 GCA_945879075.1 Akkermansia muciniphila
AATGAATTCCGCGCTCCGGCTTAGGCGAGGACTTTTCCTTCGAATTTGATGAGCGCGGCTTGGATGAGCGGGTCGTTGTGAAAGGTGTCTTCGATGATGGCGGCGGCGGGGATCGGTTCCGGCGCGTTGATTTCGGCGGCGGGTTTTTCGTTTTTCCACGGCGGTGGTTCAGCCGGGGCAGGGGCCTCACTGACTTCCGGTGCTTCGGCGATCATGGAGTCGAAGGCGGAGAGTCCGCCGGCGGGACGGGGAGGGGCGGCGGCTGCCACGGGCGCGGGCTCCGGGGCGGCAATGGGCTCCGGTTCCTGCTCGCGGACGGGTGTCGGAACGGGTTCGACTGCGATTGGAGCGGGTACGCTGACCGCGCCGGAGGAAATGAAATCCGCGCCGCGGGTGAGGACTTTGATGACGTCGGTGATGCGGACTTCGCCGAGCGATTGGATGGCCTTGATGACTCCGAGTTCGAAATGAAGGCGTTTGTTAGTCGCCCATTTCATCCTGCCTTCCGTCTCGGCGAAAACGTCGATGGCGGCGAGGATGCGGTCGGGTGGATATTCGTCGGCGGCTTGCAGCAGGGCGGTCCAGAGGTGGGCGGGAATGCCCTCGCCGTCGGCGGACGGGTCGAGTTTCGCGACCAGCAGGGCGCGCAGGCAGCCGATGAGTTCGCCTAGCAGTTGCGAGAGTTCGCGGCCGCTTTCCGCTTCCTTCTGGATGAGCGAGAGGGCGGCGGGGTTGTCGCGGGCGAGCAGGGTCTGGGTGAGCGCGGCGACCTTTTCGCGGGAAGTGAATCCGAAGACGTCGAGCACGTTGGCTTCGTTGATCGAGTCGCCGCAGAAGGAGACGAGCTGGTCGAGCATCGACTGGGCGTCGCGCATGCCGCCGTCGGCGCCTTTCGCGATGGCCCACGCTGCGGTTTCTTCAAGGGCGATGCCTTCCTCGCTGGCGATGTGGAGCAGGTGCTGCGCGATGGTTTCCGTCGGGATCGGGCGGAGGTCGAAGCGCTGGCAGCGGGAGAGGATGGTGGGCAAGATCTTGTTCGCCTCGGTGGTGGCAAAGATGAATTTCACGTGCGGCGGCGGTTCTTCGAGCGTCTTGAGCAGCGCGTTGAAGGCGGCGTTCGAGAGCATGTGGACCTCGTCGATGTAGAAAATCTTGAATTGCCCGCGGGCCGGGGCGAAGCGGACGGATTCGCGCAGGTCGCGGACCTGTTCGACGCCGTTGTTCGAGGCACCGTCGATTTCCAAAACGTCGAGCGAGCGGCCTTCGGCGATCTCGATGCAGACGTCTTCGTCGGGGTCGAAGTCCGCTTTCGGCCCGGCGGTGCAGTTGAGCGCCTTGGCGAGAATCCGCGCGGTGGAGGTCTTGCCGGTGCCCCGCGGGCCAACGAAAAGATAGGCATGGGCCAGCCGCTTTTGCGCGATGGCGTTGCGAAGGGTCCTTACGACGTGGTCCTGTCCGAGGACATCGTCGAAGGTTTTGGGTCGGTATTTGCGGGCGAAGACCTGATAACTCACGGCGGTAAGTGTAGGGATGGCGGCGGGTTTGTCATGGCCGAGTTTTCAGGAATCGGAAAAATACTGGATTGGCGGGCGGGAAAAGTTTGTGGGACGGGGATTGATGGTCGCCGGGTTGCTGCTATGAATCGGGGAGCATGAACGCGCAAAAAAGCTCCAAACGCGGCAAATCCAAGGGCTTCCCCCGACTTGGCAGTATCCTTCTGCTGCTCGTCGGCGCAGGGATCGGGCTGTGTTTCACGGGCTTCCCGGGAAAGGTCAAACGAGGCCTGCGGGAAATCTTCGCGCCCCGACCGGCGATCGTCTCCCCGGGAAAAGATGACATTTCCCGCCAGGCGGAGGCGCAGATCCGGGCCGAGCTGGAGGAGAAATACGAGCGCGACATCGCCGCGCTCAAAAAATCCATGGAGGACGCGGAAAAACAAAACGCCGAAGAAGCGCCGCCCGCTCCGGAGCCTGATTTAGGGACGATCACCGACGTCCGCAAACTCCGCTCCGGCATTCCATTCAAGACCGCGGTGAAGATCGGAAAGGGCGGCATCGCGTCCAAGGAACGCGTGGACGACGCGAGTTACACCGCCACTTACGAGCTTTCGCTGCGGCTGCCGGTGCCCGCGAAAACCATGGCCGAGCTGGAAACTTCGAGCCCGGATCTGGCAAAAATACTCCCCGGACTTACGCCGCTCGTCGAGAAGGCCGAGGTTTCCAGTTGGTTCGGCAAACTCTACGAAAACAAGGCCGGCCGCGTCCGCCGCGACGCCAACTCGCTCAACGAACTCCTTACCAAGCACAATATCTACGACTGCGAGACCATCCTCCACCTCAAGTCCGCGAGCGGCCGCAAGGTGTTTTTCCTGCAGGCGGAAATGGACGTGGTTTCGGACGGCTCGGATGGCGACCGTTTGCCGGAAATGCCTGTGGAAATCGTCGATTCCCCCAACTACCAGCCTTTCACCAGCTATGGCTGGCCCAAGAAAACACCGGTGCCGAATCCCATGGTCGCCGGTTGGGAGCGGCGGATCGGCCTCGCCCAGAAAGAGCTCGCCGAACCCGCGACCACCGCCGCCCGCAAGACCTGGCTGCGCGAGCGCGTCAAGTTTCTCAAGCGCGGCATCGACGATCTCAAAGCCCGCAGCTTTCTCATCGCCGACTACGATCCGTTCATCGTCATCCCCGTGGACATTCTAACGTCCAGTGACGCGTTCGCTCCGAACGTGGGTGATTACGCGGTGGTGATCCATGGTGGGAAAATCTATCCATCCATCGTCGGCGACGGTGGTCCGACCTTCAAAGTCGGCGAAGGCTCGCTGCGTTTCGCCCGCGAGCTCAACCCGAAAGCCTCCTCCTACAGCCGCCCGGTTTCCGATTTGAAAGTCAGCTACCTCGTCTTCCCCGGCAGCCGCGAGGCGGAGCGCGGGCCGCCGGATTTCGAAAAATGGCGGCAGCGCTGCCACGAGCTGCTAGGGGAGATCGGCGGCCTCGGCGATGGCTACGCGCTCCACCAATGGCAGGACACGCTGCCGAAACCGACGCCTCCGGCACCGGCTCCCGCGATCACTCCTCCGCCTCCAACATCCGACGCAGCCGCTCCCGCGCCAGCGCCCGAATGACCTTCACCAGCAGCAGCAGGCAGATCATCGTCACTCCCGTTTCCAGTAGCGGAGTGGATCCGCGGGGGCGCTCTCCGGCCATGAATTTCGCCAGGTCCGGCAAGTTCCCCAATCCCCGCGCCGCGCCTAGCAGAGCCAGCACGCCCGCGCCGATGATGCCGTGCCACTGCATTTTGATCGAAAAAATCCCGCAGATCACGATGCCGCCGCCCAGCGTGAGCGCGCCTTGGAGGAAGCCTGGCGCTTGCGATTGATCCAGCACCGAGAGCGCCGCCACGCCCGTCCCCAGAATCGCCAGGCCACAAAGGAAAATGTAAAACCGCATGGCCGGACTTGAAGCGATCTTCCGGCCGCAAGCAAGCTTGCAGGGTTTACAAGCGCCGCGCCGCCGCCAGAATCCCCGCCGATGACCCAACTCTGGTCCAATGGTGAATGGTTTGATTTCCAGGACTTCCCCGTGTCGCCGCTCGACCGCGGGGCTATCCTCGGGCTCGGCTTGTTCGAGACGCTGCTCGCCTTGGATGGGGTGCCCGTCTTCGCTGACCGCCACCTCGCGCGGCTGCTGGAGGGATGTGAGCGGCTCGGATGGAGCGTCCCGCTGCCCGATTTCCACGAAACCGCGCAAGAATTGTTAGCCCGCAACAATCTCACCTCCGGCCGCGCGCGCATCCGGCTCGCCGTCTCCGGTGGCAGCGGTGCCATCGATGACCTGGCTTCTGGAAAGGACCGCGTGGTCACGATGATCGCGCTGCCAGTGGACGCCGCTCCCGCCTGCCTGACGGTGAATGTCTGCCCGTGGCCGCGGAACGAAAACTCGCCGCTCGCCGGTTTGAAATGCGCTTCTTATGCGGAAAACTTTTTTGCTCTCGATCACGCCCGGCGGCTTGGCTTCGACGAGACCCTTTTCCTCAACACCGCCGGCCGGCTCTGTGAGGCCGCCACCGCGAATCTGTTTCTTGTGAAAGACGGCGCGCTCCTCACTCCGCCGCTCGCATCCGGCTGCCTGCCGGGCATCACCCGCGGAGTCGTCATCGAACTCGCTGCGCGCCACGGGATTTCCTGCGAGGAGCGCGACCTGACCCCGGCGGACCTGCACGCCGCCGACGAGTTGTTCGTCACCTCCTCGATCCGCGGGCTGACCGGCGTCTCCCGCTTTGAAAACAGAATTCTCCCGCCCGGCCGGATCACCCGGATCCTGCGCGAAGCCTGGGACGCGGCCATTCGATAGAAACCAGGGATTCCGCCATGGTCATCGCATTTCACAAGCCTTATGGAGTTCTCTGCCAGTTCACGCCGGATCTGCCGGGGCAGCGAACCTTGGCGGATTTTGGCTTCCCTGCGGGTGTCTATCCGGTCGGGCGGCTGGACATGGATTCCGAGGGGCTGCTCTTGCTCAGCGACGAGCCGGGATTCAACAACCGCTTGCTAGATCCGAAGACGGCGCACCCGAGGACCTATCTCGCGCAGGTCGAGGGTAATCCCACGCCCGAGTCCGTGGCGAAGCTTCAATTCGGAGGAATTCTCATTCAAGGTTACCGGACCCGGCCTTGCCAAGCGCGTCTGCTTGAGGTGGAGCCGGTGGTCGCGCCGCGTGATCCGCCGGTGCGCTTCCGCCAGGCGATTCCCACGGCGTGGCTGGAGCTGCAATTGATCGAAGGGAAAAACCGGCAGGTCCGGCGGATGACGGCGGCGGTGGGCTTTCCGACCTTGCGCCTGATCCGGGTGGCGATAGGCCGGCTTGACTCTATCAGTTCGGCACAAGGCGGGTGGGTCGAACTCGGTCCCGTCGAGATCCGGCGGATCTGGCAGAAGTAGCGGGAAGGAGTTCCGCCAGACTGCGCCGATCAATGGGGCCGCGACACTCTTACTATGCCGGGGGAAGCCCGCGTTGCGAGTCTCAGAACCATGGTGGCGGGCTAAGAAATTGATCAGCCGAGAAAAGCACCAAAACCGGCCGCAAGAGGCTTTTTTCAGGGGTTTCTTGAAACCGGACCCGTTCATCGACGAGCGGACTCGCCGATGAGCTTTTCAACATTTACCTGATAGTCGGAATAAAGCGTCTTTAACTCGCCGGCTGCGGAGTTGGATTTCGCGAGACGTTCCAAAGCGGTTTTGTTGAGGAACTCCCGGCCGCGGTTGCGTGAGGCGAACAAGTCGATTTCGATGACGATTCGTGGCCCGAGGTCGGTTTGGACGACCGGGTAGAGAGGATGAGTCGACTTGCCATCCTGATTGATTTGCACTCCCACCGCCGTCCAGGTCTTTCCCTGGTAGGCCCCGGCGATGGCCGGCTCGTCCCTGCGGCGACGGGAGGCGATGATTTCATAGCCCAGATTCTGAAGGACGTTCGATCCGCTCAGCGGGTCGCTCAAGCGGGCGACGAGACGAAGCGCGGCCTCGACATCGCCGCGGCGGGTGGCTTCAAGCCAAGCTTCAACGGTTTTTTTCGCGTCGTCTTTGGTCGGAGCCTGGATGGCGTGGATTTTCTCCAAAACCGGGCAGTGGACCAGGAGCGACTGCAGCCATTGGTCCGGCCAGCGTGCGGTCTCCGCATCCACCCAGTTTTGAAATTTGCCGCGGGTGGTGCTGGCGGGTTCCGGAGTCCAAAGCCAGCCGCCGGGGGATTTCTCAAAATAAAGCGCTCGTGCGTCGAAGCGGTCGGGTTCGCGGGCCGAGAACCATTGGCAGATCGCCACTGCCGCCGATTCGTCCGCTTGGAAGGCTAGCGGCATGGCGTGACGGACCGCCGCGGGGTCGTGGAGTGTCCACCAAGTTTGTGCCGCTTGAATGCAGGCTTTGCGCGCGGCTTCGGGGTTTTCAGCGAGCTTGGAAGTCGCGAGCAAAGCTTGGAAATTTCCATTCCGCAGGACGGCGAGCAGGTTTTGCCTAGCAAGTTCCGCGGTGGCTTGCGGCTCCGAAGGGCGAGTGGCGGTCCACTTCCTGGGAAACGCATCGCGGAGGTCCGAGTCGAGATCGTCTTCCGCGTCATCGTTCGGATTTTCCTTTATCTGCAAAAACCCGGCGGGCGGATCGATCTGCCAGAGAGAGTCGGGACTTTTAGCGAGTTCAAAATGAACCACCTCGATCCGCGGCTCGGCGCTGGCAGGGTCCAGACAGGCGATGGAAATGAGGGCGTGCCCGTCTTCCTCCTCATGATGGACCATCACCCGCGCGACCTCTGGCGCGACGAGCAGTCGCCATGGTCGCGGCGCTTGCGAACCCGCGGTGACGGCGAGATCGGCGGCTTTCAGGCGGGCTGGCCAGTCATCGGGCAATTTCGCGGCCAAGCCGCCCAGAAAACCAAGCACCGAGGGCAGATCCCCGCGCCCACAGGCTGATAGGAACCGCTCGCCGACTTGCTTGGAATTGAGATTCCGAAGCCCCGCCGCAGCCAAGTTCGCCTCGATCTTCCGCCGCATCCCGCTGACCGACTGCTCGCGGAGTTTTTCCAAATCGACTACCTGTTCGCGGAGCATCCAGTTTTCGAGGAGTTCGAGACGGCTGCGGAGCGAGGCCGCGTAGCCGGCGCCGACGTTTTCAAACGAAGCGGGCAGCGGTGCCGCCGACCACTCCGCGCCGCGCTTCACCAGCGCCACGGGGAACACCTGCAAGCGGCTCGGATCGAGCCCGCCGATTTTCCGCACCAGCACGGCCGCGAAGTTCTCATCCAGCTTCACCGCGCCGACTTCCAGCGGATCGTTGCCGAGATCGCGGGCCATGCGGTCGAGGCGGCGGGCGATCTGGCGCTTTTTCTCATCGGCCGTTAGCGGGGAGAGCGCGGTGTCGCCGCCCGGACTCAGATCGAGTTTCTTCAGCCGCACCTTTTCGAGGAAATCGATGGCGGCCTTGCCCGGATCGCTCGGTGCGGCGTGCGCGGTCATGGCGGCCGCGAGCAGAACGGGGAGGAATTTCACTGCGGAACTTCTAGCGCATCCGCAGGCTGACGAAAGCGAAGAATTCATTCATCCACCGCCAGGAATTCCGGCAAGCTGCCCGTCACGCCCGCCAGACGCGGATTCGCTTCCCACGATTCGCGGTTTCCAAAAATCCTCGCGCCCATCCGCTGGAAATAATCGCCGCCGTTTCCGCCGTCCGGGGAAATTTGCCGCAAGGAGTCGCCCTTGGTCGTCTTCTGGATGAACCATGAAAACGCGAGACGACTGTCCACCGCGCCCTTCTTACTGCCCCAGATCCGGCTCTCCGGGAAACGCAAATCGCCGAGCCACGCGCCTTGCGCGTTCGGGCGGGCGAGCCACCAGCCGTCGGTCCATTGGGCGAGAGTTTGGGGCTCGCGCAGTTCCGCGACGGCGGCAAGCGCGTCCCTACCTTTCGGGTAGATCGTCCAGCGCACTGGCGTTGAGTGCAGTTCGAAAATCGTCCGATAGCCCACCCGGAGATCGTCCCCGCAATCCACCACCGCACGCCATAGCAGGATGTTATAAGGCGTGGGCGACTCCATCCGGCGCTCGTATTTCACGCCGCGCCGCGCCAGATCAGCCTCGAATCCGGCCGAAGCGACGAATTTCATCCCCACGGCCAGCAGCGCATACCCCGCACTCAGGCCGAGCCCCAGAAAGCACCATTTCCTCCGCTTCGTAGCCGCCGCCGCCTTCTTCCCGCGCGGCTTCTTCTGCTGTTCCCCCGGCAGAAACGCCATCCAAAGCACCGTCACCACCAGCGGTCCGGCAAACAGCAAATCGCCGGGCGGCAGGCAATCAAACGCCACCCGCTTTCCAACAAACGGCCACAACACCGCCGCGCCTTCCACTGTCAGGCACTCCGCCAGCACATGTGCCCCCCAGATAGCAGCCACCAAGCCGCCCGCCTGCGGCTTCGTGATCTTTTCCTTCTGCCAGATTTTCGCCTGGCCGTGAGCCAGTCCGCAAGCCGCGACTCCCATCACCACCAGCGAGTGACTCACCCCCTGGTGCCACGCCAATTTCCGCGCCGTGTCCAAAAACGGGAAAACCAACACATCGAGCTCCGGCAAAATTCCAAGCAGCGCCCCCCAAGCCAGCGCCCGGTTTCCCAGCCGCTTGCCCATCAGCCACTCTCCAATCGCCGCGCCCTGCGCCGCCTGCATGATCCAATCCACCCCGCGACGATGCCCGGAAATTGCAAATCGGGAATCCAAAATCTCAAATTCTTCGCCCGCATCCCGCGCCGGCTACCCATTTTTGATTTGCTCGCCGCAGGCAAAGAAAAACCCCGCCTTTGCAGGCGGGGTTAATTTTACCGAACGGGAGATGGCGGAGCGGACGGGACTCGAACCCGCGACCTCCAACGTGACAGGCTGGCGCTCTAACCAACTGAGCTACCGCTCCATGTCCCGCTCGGGTGCGGGACGCTATTTAGACGACCCGGACTGCGCAATCTCTTTTTCAAGCTTTTCTGATTTTTCTCCGGAAGCCTTTTGAATGCTCAGGAAAGTGCTTCGACCGCGGCTTCCAGCGAGGTCAAATCCTCGACGGAATGGACGGTCACTTCCTTGTCGATCTTCGAGACGAGTCCGGCGACCACCTTGCCGGGGCCGAGTTCGAGGAAGGTGCGATGGCCGCGGGCGATGAGCAGTTGGATGGATTCCGTCCAGCGCACCGAGCCGGTGACCTGGTTTTCCAGCATGCTGCGGATCTCGGCGGCGTCGGAAACGAGGGAGGCGCCGAAATTGCAAACGACCGGCAGGGCGGGGGACTGGAAGGAAACCGTGGCGAGCTCGGCGGCGAGCTTGTCCTGCGCGCTTTGCATCAGGCGCGAGTGATAGGCTCCGGCGACGTTGAGCTTGATGGCGCGGCGGATGCCGAAATCCTTGGCTTGGGCGATGGCGGCATCGATCCCGGAGGCGCTGCCTGAAAGCACGATCTGGCCGGGCGCGTTGAGATTGGCCACGTCCACATCGGCCGCGGCGGCGAGCGCGCGGACCTGGGCTTCTTCGCCGCCGATGAGCGCGGCCATCGCACCTTCCGTCGCCAGACAGGCGGCTTCCATGAATTCGCCGCGCCGCGCGACGAGGCGCAGGCCGTCTTCAAACGAAAATGTCCCGGCGGCGGCGTGGGCGGTGAATTCGCCGAGAGATAGCCCGGCGGCGGCGACCGGCACGAGATTCGGCAGTCGCTCGCGGATCAAGGCGAGCGCCATCAGGCCATGCAGATAGAGTGCTGGCTGGCAGCGCGAGGTTTTGGTCAATTCCTCGTCGGGTCCGTCAAACATGATGTCCGAGAGGGGAAATCCGAGGGCTTTGTCGGCCAGCACGGCCATGCTGCGGGCGGTGGCGGAGTTTTCCACCCAGTCCTTGCCCATGCCCACTTTCTGGGCGCCTTGTCCGGAGAATAAGAGAACGATTTGGCTCATGTCCGGCGAGGTTTAGTGAAATCCAATGGATGAGGGAAGGGGAAATAAGCGTCGGCAGGCAAGAAACAGAAACCGCGAATAAACACGAATTTACGCGAATGAGGCGTAAATCCCCAAATCTCTTATTCGCGTGAATTCGCGTCCATTCGCGGTTAAAAAATTCTTAATCGCAACGCCATGCCACGATTTCTCCTTCTGTTATTATCCGTATTTGCGGTGATTTTAGCGCTTCTGCCGTCCTGCCAGACCTTGCGTTTTTACGGCCAGGCCATCGGCGGACAGGCGGAAATCTTGCGTAAAAGCCGGCTGAATGAGCAAGTCCGCGCCGACCCCGCCAGCCGACCCGCCTTGCGCGACCAGCTGGCAGCGGTGGAGGGAATCCGCCATTTCGCCAGCGACCACCTCTCGCTGCCGGGCGAGGCGAGCTACGGCAAATACGCCGATCTCGGGCGCCAGCACGTCGTCTGGGTGCTTTACGCCGCCCCCGAATTTTCCCTCGAGGCGAAAACCTGGCGCTACCCGGCCGTCGGGAAAATGGACTATCGCGGCTATTTCCGCGAGCGGGATACGGTCGCGCTTTCCGGGCAGCTGCGGAGCGACGGCTACGATGTTTTTGTCGGCGGCGTGGACGCCTATTCCACGCTCGGTTGGTTTCACGATCCGGTGCTCAACACTTTCGTGAACTATCCGGACATCGATCTGGCGGAGACGATTTTCCACGAACTCACCCACCGCAAAGTCTTCCGCCGGGGCGACACGGTTTTCAATGAATCGCTCGCCAACACCGTCGCCGAGGAGGGGGTGAAGCGCTGGCTGCGCCATGAGGGACGTCTGGCGGATTTGATGAAATACGAACAACGGCTGGTCCGCCGCCGCGAGTTCTATCGAGAAATCGACCGCTCGCGCTGGAACCTCGAAAAACTTTACGCCTCCGGCCAATCCGCGCCCGCAATGCGGCAGAAAAAAGTGGCGATCCTCGCAAAGCTGCGCGATCAGTTCCGCGTGCTTCAGCGCCGCTGGGGCGGGCGCGGACTCGAAGCCTGGCTCGCGCAGGACATCAACAACGGCCACATCGTCTCGCTCAAAATTTACGCCGAGCAAATGCCGGTATTCGAAGACCTCCTCAAGCGGTGTGATGGAAATCTCGATCTCTTTTTTAAACAAGCCGGTCACCTCAAACTCCCGAAAAAATGAACACGCCATCCCCCGACCGCCGGACCGCGCACGACTCGATGGGCGAAATGGAAGTCCCGGCCGCCGCGCTTTACGGGGCCTCCACCCAGCGCGCGGTGCTGAATTTTCCGATTTCCGGCACCAGCCTGCCGCCGCGCCTGATCCACGCCTTCGGTCTGGTTAAAAAAGCCGCCGCCGAGACCAACGCGGAGCTCGGCTTGCTCGACCACGCACACGCCGCAGCCATCGCCGCAGCCGCCGGAGAAATCGCCGCGGGACTGCATGACGCGCAGTTCCCGGTGGACGTCTATCAAACGGGTTCCGGCACCTCCACCAACATGAACGTCAACGAGGTGATCGCGAGCCGTTGCGCTCAACTCGCGGTTTCCGTGCATCCGAACGATCATGTCAATCTCGGGCAATCGTCGAACGACACGTTTCCCACCGCGATTCACGTGGCGGCGGCGCAGGAAATCCGCAACCGCCTGGTGCCCGCGCTGGAGAGCTTGGCCGTGGCGCTGGAAGCCAAGTCGCGGGCGTTTCACGGGGTTTTGAAAATCGGCAGGACCCACCTGATGGACGCCACGCCCGTTAGGCTCGGGCAGGAATTCGGCGGCTGGGCGCGCCAAGTCCGGCTGGCGGTCACCCGCGCGTGGAAGGCGGTGGACGCATTGGGAGAGCTGCCGTTAGGCGGAACCGCGGTCGGCACCGGCCTCAACACGCATCCGGATTTCGCCGCCAAGGCGATCGCCCGTCTGGCCGAGGCGACCGGGATTCCATTCCGCGAGGCGGAAAACCACTTCGAAGCGCAGTCGGCCAAGGACGCTTGCGTCGAAGCGCACGGCCAGCTCGCGACCATCGCCGTCTCGCTGCACAAGATCGCTTGCGACGTCCGCCTGCTAGCGTCGGGTCCGCGTTGCGGGCTGGGGGAAATCCGGCTGCCCGCCACCCAGCCCGGCTCGTCGATCATGCCCGGCAAGGTCAATCCGGTGATGGCTGAATCCGTCACGATGGTGGCCGCGCGCGTCGCCGGAAACCAGACCACGATGGCTTGGTGTGGCGTCGGCGGATTTCTCGAACTCAACGTCTCGATGCCCTTGCTCGCGGCCTGTCTGCTGGAGTCGATCAGCCTGTTGGAAAACGTGGCGAGGGCGTTCGGCGAGCGCTGCGTGGCCGGGATTCAAGCGGACGAAAAGCGCTGCAACGAACTCATCGAGCTCTCGCTCTCGATGGTCACCGCGCTCGCCCCGCGGCTCGGCTACGACCGCGCCGCCGCCATCGCCAAGGAGTCGGTCGCCAGCGGCCGCAGCGTCAGGGAGATTTGCGAGAGCCGGTTGGAGGAGTTGGGACTGACTGCGCAGGAACTCGCTGGGTTGCTCGACCCTGCGAGGATGAGCGACGCAGCCGGTTAGCCGATGGGGACACATTCTTCTGTAACCACGGAGCTTGCGATTTTTCCCTGCCGCCCTATTCTGCCGCGAACCAACCAAGAATATGTCCGAAACCAAATCCGCCCCGAAAATTACCGCCTATCTCAAAACCTTCTGCGGCTGGAGCGAAGGCGTCCGCGCCATCATGCGGAAATACGACCTTCCCTATGAAGAGAAGGACATCATCAAAAACCCGGCTTTCCGTTGGGAAATGGAGCAGCGCAGCGGCCAGTCGCTGTCGCCTTGCGTGGAAATCGACGGTCATATGCTGCCCGACATTTCCGGCGAGGAAGTCGAAAAGTGGATGCTGGAGAATGGCTATTTTGAAAAAGACCACGCCGCGCCGGACGCGCCGATCGATTCGTCCTGCACCGACGAGCAGCACGCGGAGATGGCGCTCGGCCGCACGCCGGTCGCCGGTAAAATCCGCTTTCTCGACTGAGATCGATTTTGCAGACAAAAATCCCCGCGTGGGGCATTTCCTCACCTGAACGATGAATTCTCCCGCAAGCGCATGGAAACAGTGGTTGGCCGAAAACGGCCCGCGGCTGCTTCTTTTCGCCCGCGGCTGGAGCAATTCCCGGCATGACGCCGAGGATCTCGTCCAAGAGGCGATCCTGCGGATGTGGCATCACCAAGCCGACAAAGGCGGCGGCCCGCCGGACCTGCCGCTGGTATTTTCGACCATCCGCTTCTGCGGGCTCAACCACCACCGTCGCGAGTCGCGCCGCCGGAAGCGCGAGGAATCGGTGATTTATCTCAATGATTTCCAAGACGTCTGGCTCGACCCGGTGCTCGAAGAGGACGAGGAAGCCGTGATTTTACGCGAAGCCGTGCAGAATCTCAGCCGGAAACTGCGCGAAGTGGTGGTGATGAAATTCTGGGGCGGGCTGACATTTTTGCAGATTTCGGAAACGCTCGCGATTTCGCCCAACACGGCGGCTTCGCGCTATCGCTACGCCTTGGAACAACTGTCGCACGAGCTGCGCCGCGTGAAGGAGGACCGCCATGCAAGCGCCTGATCCCATCGAAACGATCCTCGCCCGCTTGATGCCGCCGGCATTGAGCCAGGACGCGCAGGTTGAAATCGACGCGATGATCGATGAACTGGCGGGGCCGGAGGCTGAAAAGGTCGTCGGGATTTCTTCCGGCCGGTGGTTGGTGCGCGCGGTCATCGGCGGCGGCATCGCGGCTGCGGTGGGGGCGATGATTGCGATTTTCCCGATGAATTCAACCTCCCGGGTGTCGACGGTTTTGCCGATGCCCGCGGCTTCGGAGCTGGTTCTTATCAGTGAGTCTGCCCGGATCGATTCCATGACCGACGAAGGTTGGCAGGAAAATCCGGACGGCTCAGCCATGCGCGCACTCCGCCTCAATGCGGTGGAAGAAAACAACGTGCGCGACGAGGAATCCGGCATGGAAGTCCTCATTTCCGAAGCCCGCGAAGAGATTCTTTTGATGCCGATCAGCGCGTTTTAACATGAAACCAAGTCTCGTCGCCGCCATCCTGTTCGCCCAGACCATGCTGGCCGGCGCGCAAACCATGGAAGCGCCGGTTCCCCGGGCGCCTCAGGCGTGGCTCGGCTTGCGGGTGGCCAAGCCGGACGAGGCGATCACGGTCCATGTGCCCTCGATCCCGCCGGGCGTCGGATTCGTCGTGAAATCCATCGATCCGGGCGGCCCTGCGGAAACGGCCGGGCTTCTGGAGCTGGATCTGTTGTGGAAATTCGGCGACCAGATGCTGGTGAATGAAGCGCAGCTCGCCACCTTGTTGCGGTTGGAAAAACCCGGTGCGGAGGTCGTGATTTCCGGATTCCGGGGCGGCAAGCCCATGAACGTGAAATTGAAACTCGGCCTGGCACCGGTATTGAGCAGGCCGTTCTCCGGGCAAATGGTCGAATCCGCAGTGCTTCCTGGCACTTGTGACGGCCCGATGCGGGTCGTCAATGTGGCCGAAAAGAGCGCCAGTTTTTCAAACGACGAAGGCCGGGCGGTCGTCCGCCGCGACGGGGAGATCTTCAAGGTCAAGATCGACGGCTTGAAAGGCGCGGTGGTTTTCGAGGGTGACTTGCTCAACGACGAGGGACTCGACCAAGTGCCGGAGAACTGGCGGCGCAAAATTCAAGTCCTCTGCCGGACCTTGGATCAGACGCTCGCGGGCGGCATGCTGCCTCAGCGCCAGCCCCGCCCGCGGGTGTTGCCGCCGCCGCCCCAAAAGCCTTGATATTGAGAGGCTGACAGTTTTATCAAGGGAATGCCTTGCGTTTTGCAAGTCGGCTTCCCATCTTCTTTCCCATGCATCTTGATGTGGCGAAACTGGTCGAGGCCGGTCGCATTCCCAAACCTGTCGGCGAGCGCCTTTCTCAATTGGCTCCCGGAAACTTTTGTATTCACAAATCTTTTGGCGCCGGCAAGGTGATCGACTGGGATCTTCCCGGCAAAAAAGTCACCATCGACTTCGAGAAGTCCACTGGCCAGACGATGGAATTGCAGTTTGCCTTCCAGAAAACCGAGTGGATCGGCCCCGAGGATTTCCGGGCGAAAAAAATCGAGCAACTCGAAGAACTCCGCTCCCTTTCGAAAAGCGACCCGCTCGCCCTCATCGTCCACCTCCTCGAAAGCCACGGTGGCAGCATGACCGGCGACGCTCTTGAAAAGGAACTTTCCGGCGCGGTCATCCCCGAGGCGGGCTTTAAAAAATGGTGGGATGCCACCAAGAAAGCCCTCCGCGAAAGCCGTCTGGCAGCCGTTCCGCAAAAACGCACCGAGCCGATCGTGCTCCGTGTCGGAGACCGCAGCCCGGCCGAAGCGCTGGTCGCCGATTTCGAAGCCGCCCGCGACATCAAAGGCATGATCCGCGCGTTGGAAGCCATCGCCGCGGACATCGGCGCGTTCGAAAACGACACCGAGTCCCTCAAGCGTCTTCTCAACGACATCGACGAGGGCGCGAAAAAAGCCGCCCGCGTCCAACTCGGCCAAGCGCTCCAACTCGTCGCCGCGCGCGACGAAGTCATCGGCTCGTCCAAAGCTCTTGAACTCGACCCCAGTGCCGTCCGGCTCTCGGATCTTTTGCTTTCCGCCGATCCCACCCGCCTGGCGGAAGAGGCCGGCGCGCTTCCATCCGGCCGCCAACGCGCAGTGTATGAAGCGTTTCCCAACGCCTTCGCCGAGGACTGGGTCAGCAAGATTGTGCAGGTTTTCGACCGTGTCGGCGCCCGTGGCGTGACCGAGATCGCCCGTATTTTGCAGGAGCGCGAGTCGATGCCAGCCCTTGTCACACACCTGCGCTCGGCCATCGCCCGCCGCGCCCTCGGCCCGGATGCGCTGATCTGGGTTTGCCGCGAGCGCAAAGGACCGTCTCAGGAAATTTTCAGCGCGGACGTCGGTGCCGCCGTTCTCAATCTCCTCGAAAACGACCACCTCTCGGACGGCCCGCGCAAGACCTCACGTCTGCAATCGCTGCTCGGCGATGACAAGTCCCTGCTGACCGACCTCGTGGAAATTATGGACGTCAACGAGGCGCGCAATTTCGGCCGCCGCCTGCTGGATTGCCCGGTCTTCGGCGAGTTGGAGAAAAAGTCGCTGATGGCCCGCATCATCAAGGCCCGCCCGGAAACCGCCGAGCTCGTCAACGGCGTCAACGCGAAACGACCGGCAGAAGTTCTCCTCGTCTCATGGGAAAGTCTGGAGAAGAAAAAAGCCGAGCTCGACGACATCATCCGCAACAAGATTCCCCAGAATCTCAACGATGTGAAAATCGCCCGTTCCTACGGCGACCTCCGCGAGAACTTCGAATACAAGTCCGCCAAGGACCTCGAAAAATATCTAGGCCTCCGCCGCAACGCCCTGGAAAAGGAAATCGCCAATTCCCGCGGCACCGACTTCAAAGGCTCCGACGCCAGCAAGGTCAACATCGGCACCGTCGTCACCCTGACTAACGTCGCCGGTGTGGAAATCGTCATGACCGTCCTCGGTGCCTGGGACTCCGAGCCGGAGACCAAGACCGTTTCCTATCTATCCGAAGTCGGCAAGGTCCTTGTCGGCCGCGAACCGGGCGACACCGTCCAAGTCCGTGACGAACTGACCGAACTGATGGGCGAACTCACCATTCGCTCGATCAAGCCGTTCAATCCCTGAATTTCAAAAACCCACCCTATCCAATACAAAAGCATAATTATGGACTATACCACCATTGTTGAAATCCGTGGCCGCGAAGTGATCGATTCCCGTGGCAATCCCACCGTTGAAGTTGACGTCCACCTCGAAGGTGGCGCGATCGGCCGCGCCTCGGTTCCCTCCGGCGCCTCCACCGGCGAAAACGAAGCCGTCGAACTCCGCGACGGCGACAAGGCCCGCTACTGCGGAAAGGGCGTGCTCAAGGCCGTTGAAAACGTCAACGCGATCCTCGCACCCGGCCTCCTCGGCTACTGCGCCACCGAGCAAGCGTCGATCGACGCCGCCATGCTCGCATTGGACGGCACCTCGACCAAAAAGAATCTCGGCGCCAACGCCATCCTCGGCGTCTCGATGGCGGTCGCCAAAGCCGCCGCCTCGCAGCTCGGCGTGCCGCTTTACAAATACCTCGGCGGTCCTAACGCCAAGGTGCTTCCCGTCCCGATGATGAACATCATCAACGGCGGCGCTCACTCCGACGCGCCGATCGACTTCCAGGAATTCATGATCGTGCCCGTCGGCGCGCCGACATTCCGCGAAGCGCTGCGCTACGGCGCCGAGGTTTTCCACGCCCTCAAGAAGGTCCTTCATGACCGCGGCCTTTCCACCGCCGTCGGTGACGAAGGCGGATTCGCCCCGAAACTCGGCGGTGCCGAGGATGCCCTGGGCGTCATCGCGCAGGCCATCGAACTGGCCGGCTACAAACTGGGTGACGACATCGCCATCGCCCTCGACGTCGCCGCTTCCGAGTTCTTCGACGCCAAGCAAAACGCCTACGTCTTCAAGAAGTCCGACAAGTCGGTGAAAAGCGCCGAGGAACTCGTCGCCTACTACGCCGGCCTCCAGAAGAACTATCCGATCATCTCCATCGAAGACGGTTGCGGTGAAAACGACTGGGATGGTTGGAAGATCATCACCGAGAAACTCGGCAAGACCACCCAGCTCGTCGGCGACGACCTTTTCGTCACCAACGTCGATTTCCTCAGCAAGGGCATCAAGCTCGGCGTCGCCAACTCGATCCTCGTCAAGGTGAACCAAATCGGCACCCTCACGGAGACCTTCGACGCCGTCGAACTCGCCAAGGAAAACAGCTACACCGCCGTGCTCAGCCACCGCTCCGGCGAGACCGAGGACAGCACCATCGCCGACCTCGCCGTCGCGACCAACTGCGGCCAGATCAAAACCGGTTCCATGAGCCGCTCGGACCGCATTGCAAAATACAACCAACTCCTCCGCATCGAGGAAGAGTTGGGCGATGATGCCGTCTTCGGCATCAAGAAGCTCAAAGTGCTTCAATAAGTGATACAGGCATTCTTGCCTGACTCTCATCCTAAAACGGCGGCCCCCACAAAGGTCCGCCGTTTTTTTGCCTTCATGAAAACATCCCGGAAGGGACCGAGGAGTTTCCGCTCCGGAGTCCACCCCATCACGCGGACCGGAGCGCCTTCTCCCAGTCCGGCTGCTTGAAGCCGACCAGCACCGTTTCCGCGCCGATGAGAAACGGTCTTTTCACCAGGTTGCCGTTTTTGGAAAGTAGATCGAAGGACTCGTTCTCGCTCATCGTCGGCAACCGGTCCTTGAGGCCGAGCGCGCGGTAGTCCATGCCGGACGTGTTGAAAATCTTCCGCAGGTCGCCGCCAAAGGCTTTGAGCGCCACGGCCAGCTCGGCGGGGGTGGGCGGGGTTTCGCGGATCGCCTTCACCTGGTGGGGGATGCCGCGGGCGTCGAGCCATTTGAGCGCGTCTCGGCAGGTGCTGCATTTCTGGTAAACATACACGGTAAGCATCACGCGAGCTTGGCATCCGGCCCCGATCCGCGCAAGGCTGGCCGCCCCTTGATGAAATCCCAGCTGCTCGAACACATCCGCGCCGAACTCCGGACCCGTCTGGAACGGCTTTCCAAGGCCGCTTGCGAAGCCCACGCCGCCGCCACCGATCCCGGCAGCAAGGCGGAGGGAAAATACGATACCCGCAGCTTGGAAGCATCCTATCTTGCCGCCGGCCAAGCGCGGCAGGTCGATGAACTCGCCGATTCCGTGCGGATTTTCGAAACCTTGTCGTTGCCGGATTTCGGGATGGACGCGGAAATCGACGCCGGCGCGCTGGTCGAGGCAAATCTCAATGGCGAGACCGCCTGTTTCCTGCTGGTGCCGTCGACCGGCGGCATGGTCATTTCCCACCAAGGCCGGGAAATCACCCTGCTGACGCCGGAGAGCGCGCTTTACCGGAAGCTCTCGGGCATGCGGGCCGGCGAATCTTTGGAACTACCCGCGCTGACCGTCACCGAGGTGAGTTGACAGGACCGCGAAGGCCTCTGCCGGGTCTCGACCGCCGCTCCCGAATGCACGCTGCCCGTATTCTTCTTCATCCAGCGCATCTACCAGATTAATAAAGAACACCCGCCAGATCGCGGCACCGCCCGCATGCCGCGAGTTGATCCGCCGCGCCCGCGCCTGCCCGTCGCCGGCGAACTCCACCACTTCATCCTCGAGCAGTATAAAACCCAGCGTCCGGTCGGCAACGTCGGCCAAGCTCTCGGCTACACCCTCAACCAGTGGGAAAAGATCCGCCACTGCCTCAGTCAGGGAGTTCTGGAAATCGACACCAACCTCGTTGCGAACATGATCCGGCCCACCAAGCTCGGCATGAAAAACTGGATGTTCT
>CAMCUY010000049.1 GCA_945879075.1 Akkermansia muciniphila
GTCGCCAATCGTTTGCTCGGGAGAGGCTGTGGGCGTGCTTGTGGGCGAGTTGTGTGACGAGCGTCACGCCCTGTTCGTCCATCTCGATACCCAGCCGCCAGCCGATCCCCGGCGTGCCCTTGAACCATCGCCGGAGGAGCTGGCGCTCGCCAAGGATCTCCGTGCTACTCCGCATCTGCTGCGTTGCGTGCTGGGGCCGCTTGACCTACACGAAACTTGTTGGTCTCGCAAGTTCAGGCATGACGGCATCCAACACGGTCTCGCCGGCCTGCTGGGTGCCGCCCGGTTTCATGATCATGTCGCTAGAAGCAGCGGCTACGCCCGGAGTCTCCGCGGGCGGGTGACGGTGGCAGGTCACCTCTCCCGGCTCAAAGGGTTGACAAAAATCCTCCTGAGTGGGAAATTCCCACCATGAAAATTCAAACGATCGACACCAAGCGTCGGCTCGTGCTTCCCGGCGCAAAGCCCGGCGAATGCTACTCCGTGAAGGAGGCCGGGCCTGGACATTTCGAACTGGCCAAGGTCATTCCCTCTGCCAGAAAGCCGAAACCCAAGCCTGCGGAAATCGATGCCTTACTCGTTTCCGCCGCCCTCACCCCCAAAATGAACTGGGAACAACTCCGAGTCCTCACACGCGAGCCGTGATTCTTTTAGACACCAACGTGCTCATCGACGCGTTCGATCCTTCCGCCCGCTTGCATGCGTGGGCCTCGGATCTCATCCGCGATGGCCTGCTGGGGGAGGGCGTCGCCATCAACCCGGTGATCCTCGCCGAGTTATGTGTCGGAGATCTCAGGGCCGACACGGTCGCGGCACGCCTCGAAACTCTTGGCATCGTCATTCTCGACCTCCCCTCTGCCGCAAGCACCCGCTGTGCCCAGGCCTACGCCGCCTATCTGGAAAACCGCCGCAAACAAAACACCCCCGAAGCGCCGAAATCCCCGCTCCCCGACTTTTTCATCGGTGCGCACGCTTCCTTCCTGAGTCTCCCCCTGGCCACCGCCGACCTCAGCCGCTACCAGACCTACTTTCCGGAACTCAAACTCCTCACCCCACCCGCCACGGTGGAGCCATGATGTCATTTTCTATGGGTTCGCCAGTCCCTCGACCTGACCCAAGAAGCGTTCGCCGATCTCCTCGGAATCGGACTCAGCACCCTCCGCAGTGGGGAGCAGAAAAAGCGCGAGCCTTCCAGGGCGGCCTGCATGCTCATCGCCATCGCGCTCAAACATCCCGAAGCGCTGCAAGAGGCCGTGGCTTGATACCGTTCATGATTTCAACTTTTACCCTGCCGCGGCCAATCGACGGGAAATCCCGTTTTTTGCGGATTTGAATCCGCTTCCAGCATCACTTACTTTCCTCGCATGTCCACGAAGGAGTTGGCGATGGAAACCATCAAGGATCTGCCCGACGGTGCCACTTGGCATGAAATCGAGGAACGTATTCACTTCCTTGCCGCCATCGAAAAAGCCCGCGAGGAAGTCCGGCGCGGAGAGGTTGTCCCCCACGAGGAAGTCCGCAACCTTTTGAGCGGATCGCTTTCCAAATAGTCTGGTCGGAAATCGCGCTCTCTGATCTGCGTGACATCGTCCGCTACATCGCGCGGGATGACCGGCAGGTGGCGAGACGTTTCGGCGATTTGATCGTCTCCAAGGTCGAATCCCTTCAAAGCTTCCCGAGGATTGGTCGAATCGTGCCGGAATATCGGGAGGAGTGCTTGCGGGAACTGATCGTTCCCCCCTATCGGCTCGTTTTTTGAAATTGATGATGATGCCATGAATCTCTCTATCCTGCGCATCTGGCATGCTGTGCGGGGGGATTTGGAACTACCTCCCTGAGAGACAGCCGCACGCTAAAGCGCGAACTCCGGACCGCCTCCCGGTGGCACAAGCGGCAGGAGGTTTCGGCAATTACTTTTGGCAAACGATCTACTTCTTCCCGCGCTTGGCAGCAGGCTTTTTCGTGGCGCGCGTCTTGGGCTTTTCCGCCTTCTTCGCATCCATCTCACGGGTGCGTTTCCGCCAGTCGCGCTTGGCCGGCGCCTCGCCCGCTGCGGGGGCGGGAGTGGTGGCGTGGTAGTCGAAACCCCGCAGGCGTTTCCGCTCGAGGCGCTGGCCGATGGAGAGTTCGGTCATGTCTAGCAGGTTGAGGTCGCCCTTGGGCACGAAGCTGATCGCCTCGCCCGCAGCCTCCGCCCGGCCGGTGCGGCCGATGCGGTGAACGTAGTCTTCCGGGTTGACCGGGAAATCGAAATTCACCACCTGCGAGACGCCGTCGATGTCGATGCCGCGCGCGACGATGTCGGTGGCGACGAGGACCTGGACCTTGCCGTCCTTGAAATCCTGGAGCGCCTTGAGTCGTTGTTCCTGGGAGCGGCTGGAGTGCAGTTTCGCGACTTTCACCTTGGCGGCCTGGAGGAATTCCGTGAGCCGGTTCGCGCCGTCCTTCATCCGCACGAAGACGAGGACGCGGGTGAATTTCGGCTGCCGGAGCAGTTCCAAAAGCATCTCTTTTTTCAAATGCGCGGGTAATTCATAGACGCACTGCGTCACGGTGTCGGCGGCGTTAGACCGGCTTCCGATCTGAACCATCTTGGGCTGATACTGGAAGCGGCGCGCGAGGGACTCGACCTCTTTGGGAAACGTCGCGGAGAACATCAGGGTTTGCCGGCGCTTCGGCAGATAGCCGGCGATGGTCTCGATGTCCGGCAGGAAACCCATGTGAAGCATGCGGTCGGCCTCATCGAGGACGAGCACTTCAAGCGCGCTGAAATCGAGCTTCTGGCGGCCGATGAGATCGATCAAACGTCCCGGCGTGGCGACGATCATGTCCACGCCCTTGTGCACGGATTTAATCTGCGCTTCCTCCTCCACGCCGCCGAAGATGGCGGCCACGCGGATGGGCAGGCCGCTGCCGTAAGACCGGATGTTTTCCATGATCTGCACCGCGAGCTCGCGGGTGGGGGCGAGGATGAGAGCCTTGGTGACGCGCGACTGGCCCTGCCGATAGCCCAAGGAAATGCGGTGGAGCATCGGCAACACGAAGGCCGCGGTCTTGCCGGTGCCGGTCTGGGCGATGGCGATCAGGTCGTGCCCCTGCATCACCTTGGGAATGGCCGCCGTCTGAACCGGAGTCGGGCGGGCGTAACCTGCTTTTTGAATGGCGCGGAGGATTTCTTTTCCAAGTCCGAAGTTGCTGAACGGCATGCGCCGACCCTACGCCGACCGCGCCGCCCGTGACACGGAATTAAAATCCCCGGATATCGACGGGGTTGCCATGACCCGGATTTCTCCTACGATCCCGCTCGAAATGAGCGCCATCCCCAAATCCCTCTCCGCCGCGGTCGCCAATGGCAGCCTGCTTGAGTCCGCGAAATCCAACATCACCGCCCTGCTCGACGGCACGACGAGCGCGATCGCGCCGCTGGCGGTGCAGGAATTGGTGGACGCCGGAGCTTGGGAAGAACTCAACGACCGCTTTTTCAAAACCCTCGCTTTCGGCACCGGCGGCCTGCGCGGACGGACGATCGGCCGCGTCGTGACCAAGGCCGAGCAAGGCGTCGGCGGGCCGAACGGACGCCCCGAGCATCCATGCGTCGGCACCGCGACGATGAATTTCTACAACCTCAGCCGCGCCGTCCGCGGACTGATCACCTACGCGAAACAATTCGCCGGAGCGAGCCGCAAGCCGGTGCTCGTCTTCGCCCACGACACCCGCCACTTCTCGCGCGACTTCGCGGAGTTCTGTGCCAAAACCTGCGCCGATCTTGGCTGCGACGCCTATCTGTTTGAAGGTGCGCGCTCCACGCCGCAGCTCTCCTTCGCCGTGCGGGAACTCCGCGCGGACGGCGGCGTCGTCCTCACCGCCAGCCACAACCCGGCGCACGACAACGGCTTCAAAGCCTACTTCAACGATGGCGCGCAGATCGTCGATGCCCACGCCGACGCCATCGTCAGGGAGGTGAACGCCATCACCAGCGAGCGTTACGAAATTCTGCCCGAATCCGAGCGCGGCAGCATCACCGTCCTCGGCGCGGAAATGGACGCGCGCTACGTCGCGCTCCTCAAGACTCTGCTGCTCAAGCCATCGCTGCTAGAAGGCGCTTCCACCAAGATCGTCTTCACCAACCTCCACGGCACCGGCGGCCACATCAACGTGCCGATGCTCCGCGAGTTCGGCTTCGAGGTGCTCACCGTGCCCGAGCAGGACGTGCAGGACGGCCGTTTCCCGACCGTGGAATCTCCGAACCCGGAGAACGGCCCCGCCTTGAAAATGGCCATCGACCTCGCCGAGCAATCCGGCGCGGAAATCGTCATCGGCACCGACCCCGACGCCGACCGCATGGGCGTGGCGGTCCGCGACGCCGCCGGGAAAATGGTTCTCCTAACCGGTAATCAGATCGGCTCGCTGATGGCCTGGTATCGCCTGAAAACCTGCTTCGAACTCGGCTGGCTCACCAACGCCAACCGCAACCGCGCGGTGCTCATCAAGACCTACGTCACCACCGAGCTCCAGCACGCCATCGCCGATGGCTTCGGCGTGGGCATCGTGGACACGCTCACCGGATTCAAATACATCGCCGGCAAACTCCGGAAATACGAGGAGGCCATCCCCGCCGACAAGA
Source organism: Akkermansia muciniphila (assembly GCA_945879075.1). Taxonomy (GTDB): domain Bacteria; phylum Verrucomicrobiota; class Verrucomicrobiia; order Verrucomicrobiales; family Akkermansiaceae; genus Luteolibacter; species Luteolibacter muciniphilus_C. The sequence goes on from CAMCUY010000049.1 coordinate 4,625, forward strand.
AGGGCGACTACCGCTCGCTCAGCCAGGCCCAAACCCGCGCGCTGCGCTTGGAATACTCGCGCTTCTTCGTCTTCGGCGGCGAGGAAAGCTACGGCTACCTCGGCTCCGACGCCGTCCGCGACAAGGACGCGAACGGTGCCGCGCTGATGTTCGCCGAAGTCGCCGCCTACGCGAAATCCGTCGGCAAGACGCTGCCGGAGCTGATGGACGACGTTTACACCGAATACGGCTACTATCTGGAAATCGGCAAGTCGCTCGTGATGGAAGGCGCGGACGGCGCGGCGAAGATCGCGTCGCTGGCAAATTCCTACGCCGAGAACCCGCCGACCGAAGTCGATGGCTCCGCCGTCCTCCGGGTCCGCGATTTCGCCAAGCAGGATCTCTTCGACCAGGAAGGCGACCTGCTGCCGAAGGAGAAAATGCTCTTCGTCGATCTCGCAGATGGCCGCTCCTTCGCCGTCCGCCCGTCCGGCACCGAGCCGAAGATCAAGTTCTACCTGTTCGGGAAACAAGCCCCCGGCGGCGATCTATCCGCCGCCAAGGAAGCGGTGAAATCCGCCCTCGCCAGCCTCTGGTCGTGGATCGAGACCGACGCCGCGAAGCGGTGATCCCCGACTTTTTCGACAAAAATCCGCCACTCTATTTCACCCGAATTCCCACGAAGGATGATCCGGAAAAACGCGAGACTGCGGGGTGCGGAGCTTTCCCGCGCGATTTGCCTGAGAAACACAACGCCCTTCTCAACTCCGCGCCTTTTCGCTGGAAGCACTCATCGCGGGAGTGATCGTTCGGTCAAGACATCAAGATCGACACGCGTGAAACCGCGTCGAAAGCCCCTGCCCCGCGACGATTTCCGCCAAGCGCTCCGGGTACCGGCCGTGCGCGATGTGGGTCTCGATGCCCGCGTCCACGGCGAATTTCACCGCGGCGAGTTTCGACGCCATCCCGCCCATCGAGAAGCGGCCTTTGTCCTCGCGGACGTGGCGGTAAACCTTGTCGATGTCGGACACCTCGGGGATGAGCTGCTTGGTTTCCGGATCGAGCAGGCCATCGACGCTGGTGAGCAGGATGACGCGCTTGGCCCCGGCGAGTTTCGCGACGCGGACCGAGAGCATGTCGTTGTCGCCGAATTTCAATTCCTCGACCGCGACCGAGTCGTTTTCGTTGATGATCGGTAAAATGCCCGGCTCGGATAGAAGTCGCTCGAGCGTGTCGAAAACGTAACCCGCACGCTCCGGCGTGCCGAGGTCGCCGGCGGTGAGCAGCACTTGGGCGATGGTGATTTCGAAGTTGGAAAACAAGCTGCTGTAAGTCTGCATCAGCCGCGCCTGACCGACTGCGGCGCAGGCTTGGCGGGTGGCGGTGTCCTGCGGATACTCGGTCAAGCCCAGCGCGGACACGCCCGATCCGACGGCGCCCGACGAGACGAAAAGGCAGCGGTGGCCGGCGTTCACCAGCCCGGCGATGGCCGCCACGAGGTGGACCAGCGCGGCGCGGTCGAGCGTGCCGTCGTTCGCTTTCGTGAGCACGCCGGTGCCGGCCTTGATGAGTGTGAGATCGGGGATCATGGGGAAATTTCGCTCTGCGGCGGGCATCGGCATAGCGGGAAAATTCCGTTCTTGCCAGTGCAAGCTGGCGAAATCTGCCGCAGGAAATGGCATTTCATCAGCGGAGGCGCGGAAAGCTCCCGCCGGCTGCCCACACTGCGGCTTTTCAAAATCGGCGTGCGCTTCGAGGTCGAAGGCGGCGCGAAGCCCGGCGACCAGTGATCGCCCACACCGAAAGATTGGGGGGCGACGTTCAGCGCTTCTTCGGATTCATGGCCGCCAGCCATTTCTTCGCCTCAGGATGTGCGTTCCAAGCCAACTGGAGATCCCCGGAAAAACACGCCGCCTCCTCCTTGCTGCCGGACGCGTAAGAGTCCGGCAGGTTTTTCGGAATCTTGCGATGCCCCAAGAGATAGGCTTTTGAAAACCCGTTCTGTTTTTCCGCAATCTCCACCGCTTTCAGCGCCTCTTCCGGCTTCCCGGACAAGAATCGCTCCAGCACCTTCGACCATGCCAACACCGTGTTATAGCCCACCTCGTCCGCATGCAGCTCCAACAGACGCCTCGCATCTTCCATCCGCTTGAGTGCCAGATAGAACGCCAGCAAACGGTAACGCAGCCCTTGGTTATCGCCCGGATTCAACTCCAACATGGCCTCCACCTCGGCGGCGGCGGACTCGATCCGCCCCGCCCGGTGCAGCGCATCCGCCAGCGCCGCCCGCGCCCGCATGTAGGGCCGGGTCTCATGAAATCCCCAGAAATGACCGGTGAATTCCTCGAACGCCTTCTTGCCCAGTCGTTTCTCCGCGCCCGCAACGATCTTGCGTAGCGCCCAGATCTCCTCATCTGCGGACATCAACGGGGTATGTCTCATCATCGCCAGCCACGCGTCCGCATTCCCGGGATCGAGCTCCAGCGCCCGCGATAAAAGCCTGAACTCCTCTTCCTCAGTAGGGGCTTCCATCGCATCATAAAAGCATTCCTGCGCCTCGCCGACCACGCCCGGAGTGACTTTCCTCAATAAGCGCTCGAGCTGCAGGAACACGGACTTCGGGTCAATCGGCGGCTGACCGCCGCTGGCGGAATCTTTGGATCGGATCATCGGATCAGTTGTAGTTGAAATCACTTTGGCTCGCCACGGAGCCGCCGCCAGCAGAGCTCATCCACGGAGCCGCGGCAAGGACATCTCCGCCCGGGAATTCAAGAAAGTCCGCGTGAAATATTTCACCGGCGAGGAGACGCGGTGGGAGGAAATGAAACGCCGCCACGCCTGACCCTTCCCGAACATCCCGCGCGGCGCGGCAGATCCCAATCAATCCTCCTCGTCCTTCGCGCCCTTCACCCGGACCTTGCCGCGGAGCTTGGCTTCGATGAAGGCATCGAGGTCGCCATCCATGGTCGCTTGGATGTTGTTGGTTTCCTCACCGGTGCGAAGGTCGAGGACCTTCTGATAGGGTTGGAATACGTAGGAACGGATCTGGTTGCCCCAGGAGACGTCGCCCTTTTCCCCATAGGTGCGGTCGGCCTCGGCTTTTTGTTTGTCCTCCTCGATGGTGTAGAGCTTGGCCTTGAGGATCTCGAACGCGAGCTCCCTGTTAGCACCCTGCGTCCGCGCGGCGGTCGAGCGGATGAGGATGCCGGTGGGAAGGTGGCGCAGGATGACGGCGGTTTCCACCTTGTTGACGTTCTGACCGCCCTTGCCGCCGGAGCGGGTGGTGGTGATCTCGATGTCCTTCTCGTTGATCTCGATTTTGATCTCCTTGGAAATTTCCGGCGTCGCGTCGATGGAGGCGAACGACGTGTGGCGCTTGGCGGCGGAGTCGAAGGGGGAAATCCGGACCAAGCGGTGCACGCCGCGCTCATTCTTGAGGAAGCCGTAGGCGTAGTCGCCGGTGATCTTCAACGTCGCGGTGCGCAGGCCGGCCTCGTCGCCGTCCTGCCAGTCGAGCGTTTCGACGGTGTAGCCCTTGCGCTCGGCCCAGCGGGTGTACATGCGATGGAGCATTTGCGCCCAATCGCACGCTTCCGTGCCGCCCGCGCCGGCTGAAATCACGAGGAAACACGGGGAAATGTCGCTCGGTTGGTCGAGCAAAGTCAGCAATTCGTAAGAGCGGATGTCGGCCTCCAGGCTCTTCGCGTTGGTGATCGCCTCGCGGGCGAGATCGGCGTCGTCGTATTCCTTGGCGAGGGAAATCCCTTCGTCGATGTCCGCCACGCGGGATTCGAGATTGAGAAACCCTTCGAGTTTTTTCTTCAACCCGGCGGCCTTCGAGCTGATGGATTTCGCCTTGTCCGAGTCGTTCCAGAACTCCGGCGCGCCCATCGCCTCCTCGAGCGTGCTGATTTCGTTTTCGAGTTTCGGGACGTCAAAGATACCTCCTGAGTTTCGACAGGCGGCTTTTCAAGCCAGCTGTGTCGAGCGCCAGGAGGTCAGCGGTAGGAAGTGAGGACATGCGGGCGGGAAGAAACGCGATCCGGCGGGATGACGCAAGGCGGAACGTGCGGATAAGGGATTAGGCTCCCCGCACCACGATTTTTTCCGCCTTGAGCCAGCGATTGAGGACGGCGGGGTCGGCGGTGAGATTTCCCAGCATCCGCCACTTCGAGCGTTGGAGCACGCCTGCTTCGGCGCGGCCTTCATCGACCACGCGCCACGGCCGCGAGCCGGAGGAGTGGATGAAACGGAATCCCTCGCCACCGATAACGACGAACGCGACATGGCTGTCGAGCCCGACGATATAGACGCCGGGTTCGCGCGCTTCCACCTGCGTGGCGAAGGCCTGGTATTCCTTGCCGACGCTGAGTTCGCAGGACTCCTTTGCTAGAAACGAGCGCAGGATGTTTTCCGAAGGTTGCTGCGCGAGCTGATAGCGATCCACTTGGAAACCGGCGTCTTTCAACACCGTTGCCACGAAATACCCGCAGGCGATTTTCCCCGCGCCGGGACCTTTCGCGGTGCCGTTGAAATCCCACGGAGTGCCCAGCCAGCAACGCATCATCGTCGGCAATGCGTGTTCCAGCACGACCCGCGCGTCGCGCTCCACCGCCGCACGCTCGTCTTCCGTTTTCGCCTGCGCGTGGCGCTTCGAGAGGTCTTTCCGCCAGCGTTCCAGATCCTTGGTCAGGACGGCGTAAGTCTTCGGATCGGGTTGAATTTTCCGCCGCGGCCCATGCTCCGCGCCACCGCTCGCCGTCCGCCACCGATCTATCAAAGGAGCCCGGAACCACCAGCCCGCAATTCCGGCGATGGCCACAATCGGGATCAGGAGCAGCCAGCGTTTTCGCATATCCGGAGGCTAAAACGATTGCAGGTTCGCCACAAGCCCCGGAAACTCGCCGCATGCTCAAGCAACAACGCGCCGACCACGTCCGGCGGCGGCTCCAGGAACTCTATCCGGAAACCCCGATTCCGCTCGATCACAAGGACGCCTACACCTTGCTGGTCGCCGTCCTGCTATCCGCCCAATGCACCGACGTCCGCGTCAACCAGGTCACGCCCGCGCTGTTCAAACTCGCCGACAACCCGCGCGACATGATGCGCGTGCCGGTCGCGGAAATCCAGGCGATCATCCGCCCCTGCGGCCTCTCGCCGAAGAAAGCCGCGGCCATTTCCGGGCTCTCTAAGATTCTGGTAGAAACTTACGGCGGCGAGGTTCCCGCGGATTTCGCCGCGCTCGAAGCGCTGCCCGGCGTCGGCCACAAGACCGCGTCAGTAGTGATGGCGCAGGCCTTCGGCGTGCCGGCCTTCCCGGTGGACACCCACATCCACCGCCTCGCCACCCGCTGGAAACTCACCTCCGGCAAGAACGTCGTGCAGACCGAGCGCGACCTCAAAAAACTCTTCCCGCGCGAGTCGTGGAACAAGCTTCACCTGCAAATCATCTTCTTCGGCCGCGAGCATTGCTCCGCCCGCAACTGCGACGGGAAAAGCTGCCTGCTCTGCCGCGAGCTTTTCACCAAAGGCTGAGTTTCAACCACTCGCGCCCGGTTCCAAAAACCCCTTGGCAAGGGCGAAAGGCCGCTTACCGTTTTACGATTCCTCTTTCAGGCTTTCGTATTTCAATCCGCGCCGCATCCCATGAAAACTCCTTCTCTCGCAATTCGGGCGCTCGCCGCATTGCTTTTTTTCGCCGCTCTTCAGGCTCCGCGTCTCGCCGCCGCGACGACGATTTCTATCAGCCAACATGGGATCACTTGGACCTTCAGCCAGCCAGTCACTTTCGGGCAATTCGTCAACGGCGACTACTGGGTCGTTGGTCCGGTCACGGTCGCCAGCGTCTCCCCCGCCCCGTCGGTGGCGCCGTCCAACGAGGTCAACGATCTCGGCACCAACCAATGGGGCGACACCGGCTTGCAAAGCAACACCACGCGCCGCAACGGTTCGATGGTCGTGATGATGCCGGGCAGCGGACAGGGCTACGATTCGCGCGGGGTCACCTACAACGCCGCCACCTCGGTCTCCTTTCCCTACGCCCTCGCGGTCAACCGCTCGCTGATCTCCTCGAAAAGCCGGCTGACGATTCCCAGCCAGCAAATGCACCACGCGATCATGTGGACCTCGGAGAAAAACGGCAACCAGGTCATGCAGACCGCCGCCATTCTAACCTGCCTGGCCGCCGCTCCTCCGGCGGACGCGTTCCGCCCCACTTATATCGGCGGCAGCAAACCGGTTTTCACCCTGAGCCAAGTGCGCTGGGACCGACTGATGAGCCTGCCCGCCGGCTCCGGCATGCCGTCGTGGTCGCAGTGGGAACGCTATCTGGAACGCCCGTGGATCGACCACCTGAACGGCGCCTGGCAGCAGCAGTGGCTGCTGCCGATAGAAAACATGCCTGCCTATGGCCGCGAATACCCGCGCATTCTCGGCATCGCCGGCCTGATGCTGCACAGCGACGCTTCCCAGGCCCAGAAGCGGACGCTGCTCATCCGGCTCCTGCAGATCGGCATCGACTGGCGCGGCGTGGTCCAGGCCGGCGGCTATTGGAACCAGGGCGGCGGCGTGACCAACGGCCGGAAATTCCCGATCGTGTTCGCCGCGAGGCTGATAGACGACCCGTATTTCACTGCGGAAGCGCCCGCCACCGCGATCATTCACGAGGACACCCAGTGCTATTACGGCAACGGCTGGGCGGGCATGAAGGCGCTGTGGCAAATGGTCATGCACCACGGCGCGCGCCTGCCCTACATGCACCTGCATCCCAGCCAGTATTCGACTTACGACGGCGGCTGGGCGGCGACCTCGGAGAGCTATCGTCGATGTTGCACCATCAAGGCATGGCCGGCGCAGGCGCTCGCCACCTTGTTAGCAGGCGGCAAGGCGGCTTGGAACCACGACTCGTTTTTCGACAACGTGGACGACTGGATGCGCTACGAGGACCTCTACGCCGCCGGTCGCGGAGGCCTGGACCGGCCGAGTGACGAAACCACCGTCTTTGATCCCTTCGCGCGGACCATGTGGGATCTCCACCGCAACTCGGTGCCCGCCCAGCCAGGCGGCACGTTGTTCCGCATGTGGAACGCCTCCACCAACCAATGGGTGGCTAACACGCCGCCCGGCGGAACGCCCGTTTCAGCCCCGTATTTCAATCCTCCGGCAGGAAATTTTTCCAGCGCCCAGAACATCGCCATCGCCACCAGCACCAGCGGCGCGACCATCCGATTCACCACCGATGGCAGCACCCCGAGCCCGACGGCTGGTACCGTGTATGCGAGTCCGCTCCCGCTCTCCGCAACCACCACTTTGAAGGCGGTCGCCTCCAAGAGCGGGGTCCCGGACAGTTCCGTCAGCACCGCCAACTTCACCTTCTATCCGCCCGGCACCGTGGTCGCGACCGCCGGCGGATCCTTCCAGAACACCGCCTTCACTTCCCAAAACGGCGGCTTCAGCGCGACCTTCACCGCCACGCCCTCGGCCTCGCCCATTGACGGAGTCATCGGCCTCTCCGCCGCCGCGGCATCCGCCTACGCCGATCTGGCCGTCATCATGCGCTTCAACGCCGCTGGCGTGATCGACGCCCGCAACGGCGGCGCCTATCAAGCCGCCGCCAGCATTCCCTATTCGGCTAACACCAGCTACGCCTTCCGCCTCATCGTCAACGTGAGCGATCACACATATTCCGCTTACGTGACTCCGGCCGGCGGCACCGAGCAGACGATCGGCCTCAACTACGCGTTCCGCACCGAGCAAGCCGGCGTGGCCAGCTTGAACACTTGGAACGCGAATGCGGAAGCCTCCGCCGCGGGGAACTCGCTCGCGGTCGGCAATTTTTCCGCGGGAGCCACCGCACCGCCGCCAACCACGCCCACCGGGTTGAGGGTGGCTCCCCGAACCGGCAATAATTGACCGTCGCCGCGGCAACTCCTCCGGCCCTTGCAATTTCCGAGGACTCTGGTCAGGCAGTATCAGGGAGTATCCTGTCGCCCGTCGTCGCCCGCCGGATGGAATGACTTTAAGACTTGCTCTGACAGGCCAGGCGGGCGAATCTCCACCCTGAATCCATTTACCGCCATGAGCCCCGGCCCCAAAAAACTCGACGAGAAGAAACTGCGCGAAACCTTGGCGACCAACCCAGCCGACTGGGACACCCGCAAGCAACTGGCCCACTTGCTCTACGACCAGGGGTCCTTCCTTGAGGCCGCCGACGTCGTTTGGGAGGTCGATGAAATTCCCAGCATCGACGTCGAGCTGGCATTCGCCGCGCGGGTCCTCGCGAAGGGCGCGCCACGGAAAGCCATCCGCCTGCTCACCGCCCTGCTCGAACACAACCGGGGCAAGGCGGTGCACAATCTCGGGCTCGCCAATGCCCTGCTCCACCATGGCATGGTGCTGCAGGCCGCGCGCTTTTACGGCGCGGCGCTGGAGGCAGATCCCTCGCTCGCCAATCCGGATCTCGAGCACTTCATTCTCTGGACCGACGACGAGGAAACGCTGTGGGGAAATTTCCAGAACCGCCGCCCGGTCCTCGGCGAACTCCCTTGGATGAAGCGCGATCCCATGGAAGCCATGAAGCTGACCCGCCGCATCAGCACTCACACCACCCCCGTCAAACTGCCGAGCCTCGGGCCCGCCGCGGGCGAGGTGCTGAACAACAAGCTCTATCAACAAAAGGCGGAAAAAAGCGCCGAGCCCAGCCCGCCGCCCGCGGTGACGATTCCCTTGGACCGGGTCGATCCGAAGTATCGGCTCTTCGATGACGAACTTGGCGCGCCGACCGAGCCGGAACCGCCCGGGCTGAAAGCGGCCGGAGCATGCAAGGAGGCCGCCAAGCCAGACCCCGCCGCCACAGAGCCGCCGATCAGGCCGCCCGCACCGCCGATAAGGGTCTCACCCCCACCCACGATTCCCATGACCTCACCGGCGGGACGCCCGAAGCCCTCTCTGCCCCGATTGAAACAGCCTGGAGCGCCGAAGTGAACGGCGGAACCCGGCCTGCTAGGTCTTTCCCCGGAGCGCGTGCGCGGTTCCAACCGCCTGAAGCGGAAACCGTGGCGTGGCGCCAACTGATGAGAAGGCTATCATCAGTGAGAATTCGCAAACGAAGCCCGTTTCCCCCGGAAGATAAGAATCCCGGATTCGCGGTTTCGGATGAAACGCCGGTCTTTGCGCTTCCATTTTTCCACGAAAACAGCTCGTTTGGTTAAAATGGTGGAGCAAGGCAGGACGCAAAATACATGGACGCGCGGGCAGCGCTGGGTCAGCGACGGCGAGCCGGAACTCGGCCTCGGCATCATCCACAAGAGCGGCGACGGGCGGGTGGAAATCGCCTTCCCCGCAGCCGGGGAAACCCGGATCTACGCCATCGACAGCGCGCCGTTGCGGCGGGTGAGATTCGTGCCCGGCGACCGGATCAAGGACCACTCGGGCGCGAAAATGACTGTCGAGCAGGTGCGCGAGGAAGGCGGCCTGCGGATCTATCAAACCGACGGCGGCGAAGTCACCGAAGCCGGACTCTCCGACTCCATCAGCTTCAGCAAGCCCGAGGAGCGCCTGTTCGGCGGCAAGCTCGACGAGCCCGCGGATTTCGACCTGCGCGGCGAGGCCCTGCACCGGCGCGCGGACACGTGCCGCTCGCCGGTGCGCGGACTGGCCGGCGCGCGGATGGACCTGATCCCGCACCAGCTTTTCATCGCCGACGAGGTGGCGAACCGGCCGCGGCCGCGAGTTTTGTTAGCTGACCAAGTGGGGCTCGGGAAAACCATCGAGGCGTGCCTGATTCTGCACCGCTTGATTCTGACAGGCCGCGCCGAGCGCGTGCTCGTCCTCGTGCCGGAGACGCTCGTCCACCAGTGGTTCGTGGAACTGCTGCGGCGCTTCCAACTCTCCTTCAGCCTGTTTGACGAGGGCCGCTGCGAGGCGATCGAGTATGGCGATCCCGAGTGCAATCCGTTTCTCGACAGCCAGTGGGTGCTCGCCGCCGTGGATTTCCTCGCGGGCAACGAGCGCCGCGCCGCGCAGGCGCGCGAGGCGGGCTGGGACGTATTAGTCGTGGACGAGGCGCATCACCTCGAGTGGTCGCCGGAAGCTCCCGGAGCGGCGTATGAAATGGTGCGTGGCCTCGCGGAGACGGCGGACGGCCTGCTGTTGCTCACCGCCACGCCGCAGCAACTCGGGCCGGAAGGCCATTTCGCGCGGCTGAAATTGTTGGACCCGGACCGCTACACCGACATCGCACAATACCGCGAGGAAACGCTGCATTACGAAGAAGTCGCGGACGTGGTGGAATCGCTGGCGGGGGAAGAACAGGCAGGAATGCCTTTACCACATTTGAGAAAGATCGTCGCCGGACGACCGCGGCTGGAGCTGCGCGTGGCGGATTTAATCGCGGAAAAACCCGGCGCCCGCGAGCGATTGATCGGTGATCTGCTGGATGGATTCGGCGTCGGGCGGGTGATGTTCCGCAACACGCGGGCCAAGCTCGGTGGCTTCCCGAAGCGCGAGCCGCGCCTCGCCCCGACCACCGACAAGGTGAAGTGGCTGATCGGTTTGTTGGAAGAGCTCGGCGAGGAAAAGGTGCTGGTCATCGCGAAGACCCGCGAGCTGGCGGAGGAGATTCTGGCAGAACTGAGCTCGGCGACCGGTGCGAAAGGCGCCTTGTTTCACGAGAATTTGACGCTGCTGCAGCGCGACCGGAACGCGGCGTTTTTCGCAGAGAAGGAAGGCGCGCGGGTGCTCGTCTGCTCGGAGATCGGCAGCGAGGGCCGGAATTTCCAGTTCGCCCGCCACCTGGTGCTTTACGACCTGCCGGATGATGTGGATTTGCTAGAACAGCGGATCGGCCGCCTCGACCGCATCGGCCAGAAGGGCACCATCGAGGTGCATGTGCCCTACCTGCCAGACAGCGAGGAGGAAATCCGAATGCGCTGGCTGGAGGAAGGTCTCGACGCCTTCCGCGCCAGCCCGCCCGGCGCGGCGGAGATCCAGCGCGAGCTGCGCTTCGATCTGGAAGAAGCCATCGGCGAGCGCGAGGGAATCGACGAGTTGATCGAAAAGACGCTCGCCTGCCGCAAGCGGATTTCCGAGCGGCTGGCGCGCGGGCAGGACCGCCTGCTAGAGCGCAGCTCGCACCGTCCGGAGCGGTCGGCGTGGCTGGTGGAAAAAATCCGCGCGTGGGATGAAGATGCGGGCTTCGAGGATTTCCTGCTGCGCTTGTTCGAATTCTCCGGCCTGCACATCGAGGAACTCGGCAGCCGCCGTTATTTCCTGCTGCCGGGGAATTTGAAATCCGACGCGTTTCCCTCGCTCCCGCAAGACGGCATGACTGTGACGCTCGACCGCCAGCGCGCGCTGGAGCGGGAGCAGGAGGCGTTCCTAACCTGGGACCACCCGATGGTCCGCGGCGCGCTGGATCTCATGCTCGGCTCGGCGGCGGGCAACGCGACCTTCGGGGTGTGGGACGCCGCCGGCGAGAAAGTTATTTTGCTAGAAGCTTGGGTCGTCATCGAGTGCGTGGCTCCGGCGAAATTACACGTCGAGCGGTTCCTGCCCCAGACGCCGCTGCGGATCCTGGTCGATCACAAGGGCGGCGATCACACCGAGGACGCCGCCTTCTCCAAGCCTCCGCTGCGGAAAGGCGACCCGGCCAGCCTGATGAGAAACGAGGCGGTGAAGCGGAAACTCCTGCCCGCGATGCTCGAAAAAAACCGCGCGCTCGCCACCGCGAAAAGCCACGCCGTCATCACCGACGCGCTCGCGTCGATGCATGCCGAGATGGCGGCGGAAGCCGGCCGCCTCCGCGACCTCGCCGAGGTCAACGACCACATCCGGCCGGAGGAAATCGCCGCCCTCGAAGAGCGCGAAACCGAACTTGCGGCGGCCATTCAAAACGCCCGCGTCCGGCTCGACGCCGTGCGTCTGATCTGGAAAGCTCCCTCCAGTTGACTCTCTGTCGTTCAATTCCCTGAAAAAGCCCCGAGTCTCATCAAGTATGAATCCACACATGCCTTCCATCAAACGCCGCCGTTTCATGTGGACCACCGGAGCCGCAGGAATCGGGTTTTCCTCCATCGTCCGCGCCCAGTCGCGTGAGCGCGCCGTCTCGCCGAATTCCAAACTCCGCGTGCTTTCCATCGGCGTGATGGGAACCATCGGCCGCGCGGACCGCATGCAGGTTTCGCAGCATCCCACTGTCGAAATCAGCGGGCTTTGCGATGTCGATTCCAACGTCCTCGACCAGGCCGCCATCGACCATCCGGGCGCCTTCACCTGCCGCGATTACCGCGAGGCGTTCTCGAAATTTGGCGACAAGTTCGACGCCGTGATTGTTTCCACGCCCGACCACAGCCACGCGCCGATCATGCTCACCGCGCTGGCCAACCACAAACACGTCTATGGCCAGAAACCGCTCGTCCATCAGCTGGAAGAACTCGCGATGATGGAAAAAGCCATCGCCGCGCGACCGAATCTCGTGACCCAGGTCGGCAACCAGCGGATGGCTAACGCCGGTCGCCGCGCCGCGGTGGAAATCCTGCGAAGCGGAGCGCTTGGCAAGGCCGTGGAAGCGCACGTCTGGGTCAACTCGCCCAACGCGCGCGAGTATTTCAATCTCGACCGCGCCGTCGGCGAACCCAAGCCCGCGCCCTCAAATCTGGATTGGAACCTGTGGCTCGGCCCCTGCGCGGAAACCCCGTATCACGACGGCATCGCGCCCGGCGTCTGGCGCTCGTGGTGGGACTACGGCAGCAACGGCCTCGGCGACTGGGGGCTCCATGTGATGGATGTGATTTTCTATGGCTACGACGAACTCGTCTCGCCCGTCGCCGTTCTAACCCATTGCGAGCCGTCGCCCAATCCACTCTTCCACAGCCACCCGTGCCACTCGACCATCACTTACGCGGTGGACTCGGAGAAATTCGCCCGCAAGCAATTCGCCATTTACTATAGCGACTCCGCGCAAGCTCCCTCGCGGGCCGCGCTGGGCCTGCCTCCCGGGAAATATCCGGACACCAACATGACCGTGGTCGTCTGCGAGGGCGGCGTGCTCTGCCTAACTGCCGATGGCCGCCTTGAAATCTGGCGCGACGGCATCATGACCTCCGGCCTGAAAATGCCCGGCCTGCCGGAGTTCCCGAAGATGAATCACTGGCACGCCTGGGTGGACAATTGCCTCGGCATCAAAACCGAGCTCCGCAGTCCCTTCAAGGACGCGGTCCGCATGACCGAGGCCACCCAGCTCGCCGTCAAAGCCACCCG
>CAMCUY010000050.1 GCA_945879075.1 Akkermansia muciniphila
TTGAGGAGCACGTGGTCTTCGAAGGTGCAGACGACTTTGCATTTCCGGCCGTATTCCTGGAGCACGGCGGCGTCGAGCGGCTTGATGAAGCGCGGGTTGATGAGCGCGACGGACAGCCCTTTCGCTTCGAGTTGGGCCTTGGTGCGCTCGGCCATTTCAAACATCGTGCCGAGGCCGACGAGTGCGACGTCGGTGCCGTCCGCGATCACTTCGGCCTTGCCGATTTCGAGGAGCTGAGGCGAGGCTTTGACGGGAGTGCCCTTGATGACGCCGCGCGGGAAACGGATGGCGGAGGGGCCGGCGTCGTATTGGGCCATGGTGTAAAGCATGTCCACGAACTCGTCCTCGTCCTTCGGCTGCATGTGGATCATGCCGGGGATGTGGCGGAGATAGCCGATGTCGAAAAGCCCGTGATGCGTGGGTCCGTCGTCACCTGACAGGCCGCCGCGGTCCATACAGAGGCGGACCGGCAGACCTTGGAGCGCCATGTCATGAATGATCATGTCGTAGGCGCGCTGCATGAAGGTCGAGTAGATGGCTAGAAACGGGCGGAAGCCTTCGGCGGCGAGGCCGCAGGCGAATAGCGCGGCGTGTTCCTCCGCGATGCCAACGTCGAAATAGCGGTCCGGCAGTTCCTTTTTGAAAATCTCCAGTTTGGTCCCGCCGGGCATGGCGGCGGTGATGGCGACGATTTTCGGGTCCTTTTTGGCGAAGTCTGTGACGGCCCGGCCGAAGATGTCCGAGCAGGTCGGGGTGGCGGTGGCGTCGGTGGATCCGTCCTCGATCTTGTAGGTGCCAAGCCCGTGAAACTTCCCGGGGTTGTCGAGGGCGGGCTGATAGCCACGGCCTTTTTCAGTGATGATGTGGAGAACGACCGGCTCGTGAAGCGTCTTGAGGTGCTCGAAGGTGCGGACTAACAGCGGTAGGTCGTGGCCGTCGATAGGGCCGAAGTAACGCATGCCGAATTTCTCGAACAAGACGTTCTGGAACAGCAGGTTTTTAGCACCTTCCTCAACTTTGTGGGCGAGCGTGCGGACAGCCTTGCCCGCAATTTTCTCGACGAAGTCCGCGGCTTGGCGGCGGACGGCGGCATAGGTGTGATGCGTCTGGAGCGCGTTGAAATACCGGGCGATGGCGCCGACGTTTTTGTCGATCGACCATTCGTTGTCGTTGAGGACGACGATGAATTTCCGGGTCGTCTCTGCGATGTTGTTGAGCGCTTCTAGCGTCGGTCCGCAGGTGAAAGCAGCGTCACCGGCGACGGCGACGATGTGGTTGTCTCCGCCGGCGAGATCGCGGGCGGCGGCCATGCCGAGGGCGGCGGAAAGGGCGGTGCCGGCGTGGCCCGCGCCGTAGGAATCGTGCTCGGACTCGCTGCGGAGGAGAAAGCCGTTCAGGCCCTTGTAGGTACGGATCGTGTGAATCTGGGCGGCGCGGCCGGTGAGCATTTTGTGGACGTAGCCTTGGTGGGAAACGTCGAAAACGAACTTGTCGCGGGGAGTGGAGAACACGCGGTGCATGGCCACGCTCAATTCGACGACGCCGAGGTTGGGGCCGAGGTGGCCGCCGGTTTTCGACAGCGAATCGATCAGCGTGTGGCGGATCTCCGCCGCGAGTTTCGGCAAATCCTCGTCAGCGAGATTTTTGACATCGCGGGGTGAATGAATCGTGGAAAGCAGAGGGCCGAGGGCCGGGGGCTTAGAAGAGGCGGATGTCATTATCGTCGTCGTCAGAATCGTCCGGAGGTACGGTGGCATCCGCGGTTTTGTTAACCGCACCCAGTGGGATTTCGTTCTGGTTGCGGAGAGTGATGAGTTCGATCCGTTCGCGGGCGGACTGGAGGATTGACTCGCAGCGGTCTAGCAACGCCGAGCCTTTTTCGTAATGCGCCACGAGGTCTTCGAGCGCGAGGTGCTCGTGCTCCATTTCCTCGACGATCGTTTCGAGGCCGGTGAGGGCTTGCTCGAAAGTGGGTTGAGTCGAGTCGTCTCCTTCAGCGTTGGATTTGCGGCGAGCCATGGCGGTTAGTTTTCCTTGGCGGTGCGGACCGGGCGGTCGCTGTAATAGACCATGTCTATGCCCACGAGTGGCTGGCGGTAAGAGTAACGTTTGGCCACGCCTTGGATTTTCGGCTCCTTATCGAAGAGCGAGACGCCGGACGGGTAGTTGGTGAAGAAGGTCCTGCCATCGAGGACCATGAAGGTGAAATCCTTGTATTGGGCGGCGATTTCGGTCAGGGAACCGGAGCCGTGCGAGAGCGGCGAGATCAGCACGCCGGCGCAGGGAGTCTGGAGGTCGGCGGCGATGGTTTCGATTTTTTCAAAGCCGGCATATGTCGGTGGCAGCCAGACACTCACGCGGTCGGCGTACCAAGCGACTGCCCACGGCTGGTCGGAGAATGTGATTTGCTTGTCGGTGATCCATCCCTTGAGGCCGGCTTTGGTGCTGTTGAGGGCGGGGGCGTAGTAAGGCGGCCAATGCGGCACGCCGCCGCGGTCGCGCAGGTGCATGCCGATCCGTACTTTCAAGGGCAGGGCGAGCACCAGTGGCAGCGCGCAAATGCCGATGATCACGAAGTGGTGGACGTTGCGGAGAATCGGCGTGTTGGCGACGAAATCGAGGCGACTCCAGAGGATGGAAATGAACGCGAGGCCGTAAGCCATCATGATCGGCGCGAAGAGTAAGTGGAGCTGGTTGGGATCGAGTTCGCTTTTGGAAATGCCGAAGAAGGCCAACCCGAAGGCGGCGCTCACCCACATCAGGAGGATGGCCCAGCGGAAATTGGCGATGGCCGCGCGCTTGAACGGGTGCAGCAATGAGATGAAAAACAAGGGCGCGATGATGATGCCGGCGAGAAACGGGATGATGTTGGTGGCCTGCAGCAGGGTGGTGCGGAGGATTTTTGCGATGAGTCCGTCGAGCACGAGAGGCTCGGCCTCGAGGTCGATCGTGCGCATGACGGCGGATTCGGAGCCGCTGCCCAAGCCGCCGTAAAGCGTGAGAAAAGCCGTGCCGAACGGCGAATCGGTGATGCTTTCGTTGCGCAACATCGGGCCGATGGCGGCGACGAGAAGCAGCACCACCACCGAGAGTCCGACGATGCCGCGGGGACGGAAGGCGATTGCCGCGAAAATGATATAGCCCAGCGCGATCCAGACCGTCATCCAGTGAGTGAGTGCTAGCAGGGTGAAGAACACGCCGGCGATGACGGCCGGGGTCATGGAAATCCGGCCTTCCGCGGCGGCTTCGACGGCGCGATAGACGAAATAAATGGCGCAGGAGAACAGCAGCAGCATCAACATCTGCGGCAGTCCGCTCAGCGAGTAGTTCCAGAAGGTTTCGCAAAACAGCATCAGGATCGCGCAGACCCCGGCGATTTTCGGGTCGAAGATGCGTGAAATCAGCAGGTAGTTCACCCCGATGGCCATCAGGAAAAACAAGGTGGAAACCGTGGCGATCACTCGGTCGAGAGGAAAGACCATCTCGTCTTCGCCCATCTGCCAGGCATCCGGATCATCCGCGCCGATGAGTTTGAGGACCGCGGCGTTGATCAGCGGGTTGAGCGGGGAGTGATAGGTGTCCTCGAATCCGATGAGGGAAATCGAGGTGTTTTGTTTTTTTTGCGCCTGATAATACGCGACGGGGCGGATCATCTTGGTGGTGAAACCGTTGCCGCGGGCGATTTCCCGGGAGATCTGCGCCTGGTCCATCGCCTGCGGCGAGTTCAGGCCGCGGAACAGGACGAAGAGGTTTCCCAGAGTCAGGATGATTAAAACGAGGAAAAACAGACTGCGGCGGATCAGGATGCCAGTGTCCAAATGGGAGGAAGTGATGCTCATGAAAAATGGGACTAAAAGCAGGCGGCGGATTCAGAGACCGAGATCCTTCAGTTTGCGCTGGAGGGTTCTGCGGCTGACGCCAAGCAGATCCGCCGCGTGAGTTCGATTCCCTCCGGCGAGGGAGAGTGCGGCTCGGATCGTGTTGGTTTCGAGCGCATGCAAGTTGAATTCCGCCGAAGCGGCAAGGGTGTTTTTCGTCGGTGGCGAGTAAATGCTGCTCGCGGCGGCTGGGAAACGCAGGAATTGCGGCAGGTGGCGGGCCTCGATGGTGGCCTCGTTGCTCATCACCACGCCGTGCTCGATGGCGGTGCGGAGTTCGCGGACGTTGCCGGGCCACGAATACGCCAGCAGGAGCTGCATCGCCTCATCCGCCAGCGGCTTGACCGGGCGGTTGTTTTCCTTGGCGAATTCCTGAAGGAAACTCCCCGCCAGCAAGACGATGTCTTCCCGCCGGTCGCGCAGCGGCGGCATTTCGATTTTCACCACGTTGAGGCGGAAATAGAGGTCTTCGCGGAAGCTTCCTTTCTCCACCAGCTCCTTGAGGTTCTTGTTGGTCGCGGCGATGACCCGGACATCGACCTTGATCGGCGAGTTCGAGCCGACGCGTTCCAAGGTCCGCTCGGACAGCACGCGCAGCAGTTTCACTTGGGTGGAGGCATCGATCTCGCCGATTTCGTCGAGGAAAAGCGTGCCGCCGTCCGCCTGTTCGAAGCGGCCGATCCGGCGTTGCGAGGCTCCGGTGAACGAGCCTTTCTCATGGCCGAAAAGCTCGCTTTCCAACAACTGCGGCGAGAGCGCGGCGCAGTGGACGATCACCATCTTCGCCGCCGGCCGGCCGGAAAGATGGTGCAACGTGTGCGCGACGACTTCCTTGCCGGTGCCGGACTCGCCCTCGATCAGCACGGTGGCCCGCGTCGGCGCGACTTGTTGGACGAGCTCGGAAACCCGGCCGATGGCGGCGGATTTTCCGATCAGGCGGTCGAGCTTGTGGGATTTTTTGACCTGTTGGACGAGCTGTTGGTTTTCGGTTTCCAGCGTCCGGTTGCGGAGCGCGCGCTTGAGCAGCATTTCCACTTCGTCGAGAT
Organism: Akkermansia muciniphila; assembly: GCA_945879075.1. GTDB lineage: Bacteria > Verrucomicrobiota > Verrucomicrobiia > Verrucomicrobiales > Akkermansiaceae > Luteolibacter > Luteolibacter muciniphilus_C. Next base: position 4,925 of record CAMCUY010000050.1, read on the forward strand.
TGAGCGGCTTGGTGACGAAGTGCCACGCGCCCCGGCGCATCGCCTCGACCGCGGTGTCCACCGAGCCGTAAGCGGTCATCATGATGGCGACCGGAGGCTCGGGCATGGCGAGCGCCGCATCGAGCAAGTCCATGCCGGAGTCGCCGCCCAAGCGGAGGTCGGTGAGCAGGATTTTGATCGGCTCGGATTTTAAAATCGCCAGTGCCTCGCTCGCGCTGGCCGCGGTGTAGACGTCGAATTCCTCTTCCAGTGCGCTGCGCAGTCCCTCGCGGGTGGCGCGTTCGTCTTCGACGATCAGCAGGGTGGGGAGCATAGGGGTAAAAACTGAAAAGCTGAAATTAGAGGTCGATGACCGGCTCGGGTTCGGGCGCGGCGAGGAGTCGCACTGGCCGCTCCTTGTGAGGGAAATTGATCAGCACGCGAGTGCCTTGGTTTTCCTCGCTCTCGATGGCGATCGCGCCGCCGTGCTCGCGGATGATGCGGCGCACAATGAGCAGGCCGAGCCCGGAGCCAGAGGATTTCGTGGTGCGGTATGGCTCGAACAGCGCGCCCATGTGCTCCGGGGAAATGCCGGTGCCGTTGTCCTCGATGGAGATGATGGTTTCGAAATCGTTCATCCGCGTGCGAATGGTGATGTGGCCGAGGTCCGAGGAAATCGCCTGAAACGCGTTGCGGATAAGGTTGTAGAAAACCTGTTGGAACTGGCCCGGATCGATGAAGGCGGGCGGCAGTGAATCCGCGAGATCGAGCTGCACGGCGATTTTCCGCGAGGCGAGCTCCGGCTCTAGCAGGCGCAGGGTTTCGTGTAAAATCGCATGCAGGTCCCGCTTCTCGCGGAGCGGCGCGGTCGGCCGGACGGCGTGGAGGAATTGCTTGAGGATGAGGTCCAGCCGCTGGATTTCCGCGCGGGCGGTGGTGAGGTTTTCCTCCAGCGGGCCGCGGTCGCCGGGCGGCAGTTTGCGCAGCTTGCGGCCGAGCAGTTGGAGGTGGATGTCGAGCGAGTTGAGCGGGTTGCCGATTTCGTGGGCGACCCCGGCGGCGAGCAGCGTGAGCGCGTTGAGGCGCTCGGATTCCAGCGTTTCCTCCGCCTCCGCGCGGGTGCTGGTGAGGTCGCGGACGAGCATCACGTAGCCGAGCGGTTGGTGGTCGTCCTCCGCGCCATCAATCGGCGCGAGGTAGAAATTCAGGTAGCGGTTCTCCGGATAGAAGACCTCCAGGTCGCGGCTGATGGTGCGGCCGGGTTTGCCCAAAACCGTCCAGTCCAGCCCGCGGATCTGGGTGGAAATGAACTTGCCGGTCGCTTGTTCCGGATCGAGCCCGAAGAACTGGCACGCCGCGTGGTTGAGGAAACCGATCACGCCTTTCGGGTCGAGGATGATCACGCCCTCGTGCAGCGCCTCGAAGACTTTTTCCAGAAATCCCTTCTCGCGGATCAAGCGGGTGACGATCTGCTGCACGTCACCGGGGACGACGCGGTCCAAGCGGGCGACCAGCTTTTCGAGAAAGCCGGATTTCACCTTGTGGTTGCTTGTTTTGGGTTTCCGGTGTTCAGGAATAGCCATGAGCGACGTTTTATTGGTCCTTTGCACCTTCCCGGATTCCGAACAGGCGCGACAAATTGGCACGGTCCTAGTTGAAGCGCAACTCGCAGCTTGTGTCAATCTCCTGCCCGCCGTGGAGTCGATCTACCGTTGGCAGGGGAAAGTCGAAACCGCCGCCGAGACGCTCGCGATTTTCAAAACCACCGCCGCCGCATTTCCCGCGCTCCAGCAAATGCTGACCGAGCTTCACCCTTACGAAGTGCCGGAAGTTCTCGCGCTGGAGCCCGCCGAAATCGCCGCGCCCTACCGTGCGTGGCTGCTCAGCTCTGTAGCGTCGGTCTGCGACCGTCGCTAACCGCCCCTGCGGCCGTGATGCCAAAGGGACGCCAACGAAGAAACTTCGCGCGGCACATGGGCGCCGACGCTCACAGAGCGCCGCTACAGTGGCCCTCAATACCGCGGCGTTTCCGGATCGATGAGCCGCGACCAAGCGTCGATGCCGCCGCTCATGGAAAAGGCGTTTTCCACCCCTTGCGCCCGCAAAAATAAAGCGCCGCGCTGCGAACGCATGCCGTGGTGGCAGTAAACGACCACCCCGTGGGCGTTGTCCGTCGTCAGGCGTTCGCCCGCTTCGGGAAAGGTGCCGAGCGGGAACCATTCATTGCCGGCGATTTGGCAGATCGCCAGCTCGTCGGCCTCCCGGCAATCGATGAGCCGCGGCCGCTGCTCGGGTGGCAGACTGCCCCACGCCGCGACCTCGGCGGGAGTAATTTCCAAGGTTTTTTCGGAGTTCGGGAGAAATGGAATTGGCGTGTTCATTCGACGACGACGGGCGTGCCGACCTGGACGTTTTCGAAGAAGTGGGTGGACATGTGGTGTGGCATCCGGATGCAGCCGTGCGAGGCCGCATAACCCGGAAGATAGCCGGTATGCATGCCGATCCCGCCGTTGAAGCGCATGAAATTCGGCATCGGCGCGTTGTAGAAAATTTCTCCCGGAGGGATTTTATCCACCCGGATGTCCACGTTGTCATTGGTCGTCATCCCGGTGGCCTTGTTTTTGAATACACCATAAACCGACGAAACGTGGTCTGCGTGTTTTTCGCTGATTTTATATTTCCCAACCGGGGTTCCATGGTCCTCGGTGCCGCTGGAAATCCGGGAAATCCCCACCAGCGTGCCGCCCTTGTAGAAGAACGCCTTCTGCTGGCCGCGGTTGATTTTGATCAGCGGGCTGCCCGTTGCGCCGTCGCCATCCCAGTAGGAAACATCGTCCGGGATCGCCGGTGCCGGGTGATGAGGCCCGCCGGAAGTCGGCTGGTGGATCGGTCCGCCGAGTCCTTTGAGGTAGTCGGATTGGCCGGGAACCGTTGGTCCGCAGGAGTTCAGCACGAATGCCGCTAAACCGAAAATCGGCAGATAGTTAAGGAAGCTTGATTTCATTTTGAGGCGCAGACTGCACCCGGAGCCGGGATCAGTCAAGGCTGGGAGAGAAGGTGGGATCCCCGCATTCAGACGGGAATGAGGACGGTGACATCCGGCCAGAGGGCGAAAAGCGCTTCATCCAAGGTGGCGAGTTTACCGCCCTTGCGCCGGGCCAACTCGGCGAGCCATGCGTCCGTGACTTGTCGGTGACCGCTGAGGCGGGTGGGTGAAATCTCGCTGTAGGAGAAATTTTCGGGCCAGAAAAGGTGCCCGGCGTGGGCGCGGACGGACGCGAGGGCGGACCATGCCGCGGCGGCGGATTTGTCGCGGGCATGGATCATGTGCATTCGGAGCAGGCTGCCTTCGGTGACCGGGCAAGTCGCGAAAGTGTCGTCTTGGATCGTGGCCAACCAGCGATGCACCCGGCCGTGGTGGACGTGATCGGGAAGCATCGCGCCGATTAGAATATTCCCATCCAGAAGCCAGGTCATTTCAGGGTCTCCTCGATTTGCTCAGGCGAGCAGCCCATGATTTCCGTGGGACGGACGAGGTCTTCATCCATGGCATGGCGGATGTCTTCGTCGGTGATCGGCCGACCTTCGCTCTGGGATACGGGGAAACCGGACAGCGGGTGGATGCCGGGCGTGGACGAGGAAATCGGAGTTGCTGACAGGGTGCGGCGGCGCAGGAGATCTCCGACCGCTTTGCTGATTGAGGTCTTGGTCGCAATGGCGTGGCTGCGGGCCATGGCGTAGAGATCGTCGTCGAGATTGATCGTCAAGCGCATGAATGCACCATGGTGCAGTGGTGCGGCGGTGTCAAGCGGGCGGGCTTTTTACCGGCTCCGCTCGAGGTGCACGGCGACGCACTCGGTGTTCGGCAGGATGTGCTTCTCGATGGAAATGGCGACGTGGGCGAGCGGGTGATTTCCGAGCAGGTGACCGGCGATGTCTACGGCGAGCGTCTCGATGAGGCGGCGAGGGCGGGCGGCGGCGAGGGTTTCGATTTCCTGCGAAACGGCGTGATAATCGACGGTGCGGGAAATTTCATCCGCCAAGCCGTCGAAACCTTGCGACGGGGTCATGCGAATGGTGACGAGGAGGGTTTGGGGAACGGCGCGTTCCTGATCCGGTACGCCGATGAGGGTGCTGACGCGCAGGCGGCGGATTTCGATGGTGTCCATGGCTGATGAAAAAGAAGAACAGGCAGGAATGCCTATCACACGAGGCCCTTTTCGAGGGCTTCGGTGAGGAGGAAGCGGGTGGGCTGGTTGAGATTGAGGGCGAGGGCGTCGGCGGGGGCGAGCCAGACGAATTCCTCAGCTTCGTCGTTGAGGGTGACGGCGGCGGAGGTGGCGCGGGCGACGTAGTTGAGCAGGAGGAAGTGCTCGGGGCGCTTGAACTCGGGCGAGTGGATGCAGTCCTGGACGAGCGCGAACTCGATGTCGCGGAGTTCGAGGCCGGTTTCCTCGCGGATCTCGCGGCGGAGGGCATCGGTGGAGGATTCGCCGCGTTCGATTTTTCCGCCGGGAATACCCCAGCGGTCGCCCCATTTGTGGGTGCGGACCATCAGGACGTGGCCATTTCCATCATGGATGAGTGCGCCGACGGTGGCGACGGGGCGGGAAACGCCGCGGCGGCGGTCGAGTAGCCCGCGGAGGACGCCGAGGTCGGGCACGGTGAGATCCGGACGGACGGCGGCGAGGATTTCCGCGTGGTTGTAGCCGGTCAGCACGGCGATGGAGGAAATGCCGCCGTGGCGCGCGGTTTCCACGTCGTGGGTCATGTCGCCGACGAAGGCGGTTTCGGCGGGGTTAAGGCCGTGGGTTTCGAGGATTTGGTGGATGATTTCCCGCTTGTCCAAGACGCCGGAGTAGGTGGCTTCGAAATGGTGGCGGAAGCCGAAATCGTCCATCTGGCGCTCGAAGGCGAGCGTGTCCATGGATGTCAGGACGAAGGCGCGGATGCCGAGGGCGCTGCACCATTCAAGCTTTTCGCGGGCGTGGGGCAGGACGGTGACGGGCGTGACGGCGGCGTCGAAGGCCGGGCGGAAATGGGCTTCCAATTCCTCCAGCGAGACGTCCGGCAACAGCTCGGCATAGAATTCCCGGTAAGGTAGCCGGAAGGCGCGGCGGAAACTTTCGCGGTCGAGCGCGGCGATTTCATACTTCCCGAGCACGGCGTTGGTCGCCTCGATGACCGGGCCGAGATCGTCCACGAGCGTGCCGGACCAGTCGAAGATGAGATTGCGAAACATGAGTGATGGGAATTAGCCGAGCTGGAACTTGATCGATTTGATCCGCCCCTCGCCGAGCTGGTTGCGGATGCGGGTGAGGAGCATGGGTTTCATTTGCTCCAATTGGAAGCGCAGCGCCGGCTGGGTCACGCGCAGGACGAGGTTGCCGCCTTTCACGGAAATCGGCTCGGTATGGCGGGCGATGAAATCACCGGCGAGTTCCTTCCATGTCGCGCGGACCTGATCCTCGTGCAAGCCGTCTTCCGCCCCGGCGGCGCGCAGGATCGCGGCCACGAATTTTTGCGCGAGATGGATGCCGGCGTTGAGATCCGCCGGCTCCTCGGCACCGCGCCATTCCCGCAGGATTTCCTCTCGGATTCTGCGGGGGCTCGGCGGCTTTTTCATGGCGGCGTGGCGCTTAGGATTTGCCATCCTCGCCGATGGCCTCCACCGGGCAACCTTCCATGGCCTCGCGGCATTGCGCGAGCTCCTCGTCGTTTCCGGGTTGCTTGAAAACGTAGGAGTAGCCTTCGTCTTCAGCACGAGTAAAATTGTTCGGCGCGGTCTCCCGGCAGAGATCACAATCGATGCACTGGCTGTCCACGTAGAACTTGCCGGGCACGTTTTCTGCATTCTTGTCTTCGCGGTCAGCCATAGGAAATGTAAGAATTAACAGTCCCTTGGATGACTTCACCGGGCTCTGGATGCAACTCGATTTTTTCGAAAATTCGGAATCGGCTTTCGCACTGGTCAAGTTGGAGTCCTCGTTCTAGAAATCCTGCCGTATCCGCCATGAAATCCGAGCCACCTTCATCCTCCGACGAATCATTCCTTCCTCCGCGCCACCGTCCGAGCAAGAGCGATTTCATGATGAATTCGACGGAGCAGGATTTGTGGGACTTTGACGAGCGGGCCCCGGACGAGGAGAGTGCGGCGGCCCCAAAGCCGGGCCACGAGTCGCGGATTCCCATTCCCCGTGATACCGGAAATGTGAGGAAGCGCCCAGTTGGCGGTTTGCCGAAATCCGAGGAATCACCTCCGCCCCCGAGCGAGGAGACCATCCAGATCAACGTCAACACGAGGCGCCCGAAAGCCCAGCCGGCTTTCCGTCCGGTGCACCATTCAAAGTTGGGGGGCGAATTTGACGAGCTCGACGCTTGGAGTGAACCGGAGTCCGAGCCCGAGCTGCGGGAAGTCGTTCCCGAGGCGGAACCGGTTTTCGTGGATGAGCTTGCTCCGCCGGAGCCGGTGATTGAGAAAATCTTGCCGGAAACTCCGCCGCCTGTCTTACCATCGGTGTCTGAGCAGGATGAGTTTTCCCCGCGGATCCGGGAAAACGCCGAGCCCGTCTCGCTGCGTCCGCATTTGGGCTTGTCCAAGGTGGAGCGGATCGGACTGGCGGCTTTGTTGGGGGTCCTGCTGATCGGCGGGGGAGTGGTTTATTTCAAAACCATCCATGATTTGCCGGCCGGGTCGGGGGGGGTGGAGGAGAATGATTTTCCGGTCAAGGGTGTCCATCTATCAGTCGTTTCGGCCGCCAGCTACTGGCGCGCTCCGATCACCGATGGTGCTTATGTCGAGACTGTCCGCCGAGGCACCCTGCTGGTGCCGGTGGTCGATCTAACTTTGAAAGGCGGTCCGGCCGCGATCCGGGTGTTTTTCCGCAATAGTGACGGGGATGTCATCGGCGACGCGGTGACCCGCACCATCCACGCGGGAGCCTCGCTGGAGGTGGCCGCGACCGCGGGCTTTGAGGACGTGGGAATGCACGCCGCCTACCGCACCGGACAAAGCGAGCCATGGTCGGTGCAGGTCTATGAGGCTCCCTCCGAAGATACGCCGGGGCCTGCTTTCAAGAAGCTTTTCGAAATGAACGTCTCCACCGGCCTCCGCTGAATTCCACCGCCATGTCCAATCAAGAAGTCGCTACGCTCGTGCCCAGGGAAGGCTGGCACGTCATGCATTTGTTCTATCACGTCGACCACGCGCAATGGGCGCTTTACAGCGACGAGGAGCAGCGCCAAGCCAAGACCCGCCTCACCGAACTGGTGCAGGAAATCCGCGCCACGCCCGACACGCATCTGCTGATTTTCTCCGTCGCCACGCCCAAGGCGGACCTCGGCTTCATGCTGCTGACGCCGGACTTGCAGGTGGCTAACATGTTTGAGAAGCAGCTCAGCCTCTCCCTCGGGCCGGAGATTCTCAGCCCGACGTATTCCTATCTTTCCCAAACCGAGAGCTCGGAATACACCACCAGCCGCGAGCAATACGCGGCGGAAACTTTGGGCACCGAGGAAGGTCTCGTCGAGGGGACGCCCGAGTTCGAGGCCGGGCTCAAGGCCTTCGATGAACGGATGGCGCACTATCTCAAACACCGCCTCTATCCGGTCCTGCCCGACTGGCCGGTGATTTGTTTCTATCCGATGTCCAAGCGCCGCAACGGCGCGGATAACTGGTATGCGCTTGATTTCGAGGCCCGCAAGAAGCTGATGGCCGGCCACGCGCGCGTCGGCCGCACCTATTCCGGCCGGATTCTCCAGCTCATCACCGGCTCGACCGGGCTCGATGAATTCGAGTGGGGCGTCACCTTGCTGGCCAAGGACACCATCGACATCAAGTCGATCGTCTATGAAATGCGCTTCGACGAGGTCACCGCGCGCTACGGCGAGTTCGGGGATTTCTACATCGGCATGCAGCTGCCGCTCGATGTGTTGTTCCGGCGGATCTGCCTTTGATTTCAAACACGAAAAAGCCCGGCTCCATTACTGGAGCCGGGCTTTTTTATGAATCAACTTACTCGCCGAGTCCGAAGCGGACGAAGCGGGTGACGGTGAGGGTGTCGCCGAGTTCCTTGCCCTTGGCTTCAAGCAGCGCGGAGATCTTGATTTCGGAATCCTTCACGAAACCTTGCTCCAGGAAGCAGCTTTCGGCGAAGAACTTGCCGATCTGGCCCTTGAGGATGTTCTCGATGATGTTAGCCGGCTTGCCCTCGGCTTCGAGGCGGGCGCGGAAGATGTCGAGCTCGTTGTCCACCACGGATTGCGGGATGTCGTCGCGGGAAAGTCCCTTGGGCGCGCAGGCGGCGATGTGCAGCGTGAGGTCCTTGATGAGTTCCTTGAAGCTGTCGGTGCCGCGGGTTTCCGGCTTGGTGGTGCCGACTTCGATGAGCACGCCGACCTTGCCACCGAGGTGGATGTAGGATGCGACCACGCCGCCCGGAGCCGCGTCGAAGCGGACGTATTTGCGGAACTGGAGGTTTTCGCCGACTTCGCCGACCTTCGCCTTCACGGTGTCTTCGATGCTTTGCTCACCGACTTGCAGGGCAAGCGCGGCGTCGAGGTCGGCGGCGCTGGATGCGGCGAGCGCGTCAGCAAGGCTGCCGACGAAGGCTTGGAAATTCTCGTTTTTCGAAACGAAGTCGGTCTCGCAGTTGAGCTCAAGCAGGAGACCGGAGGTGGCACCGGCGTTGACGCGGGCGGTGATGACGCCCTCGGTGGCGGCGCGGTCGGCCATCTTGCTGGACTTCATGATGCCCCGCTCGCGGAGGAGCTTGATGGAGGCTTCGATGTCGCCGTTGGTTTCGGTGAGGACTTTTTTGCAGTCCATCATGCCGGCGTTGGTCTTGTCGCGGAGTTCTTTGACGATTGATGCGGTGATCATAAAATTTGATGAGTGGTAGAGAGGAAAAACGGGCGTCCCGTCGCGAGACAGGACGCCCGGTGGGGGTGATGATTTAGTTTTTGCGGCCGGCGACCATGGCGTCCACCAGATTCTGGAGGATGATGCGGATCGAGCGGATCGCGTCGTCGTTGCCGGGAATCGGGAACTGAACGAGCGCCGGGTCGGCGTTGGTGTCAACCAGGGCGATGATAGGAATATTCAAACGACGGGCTTCGGCCACGGCGATGGTTTCGCGGGCGGAGTCCACGATGACCACGGCGTCAGGCTTCTTGTCCATGTCGCGCACGCCGCGGAGGTTGCGGAGGAGCTTCTCGCGCTCACGGCCGAGGGCGGCGAGTTCCTTCTTCGACATGGCCTTGAATTCAGGCTGCTTCTCGATGTTTTCGAGATACTTGAGGCGCTCGACCGACTTGCGGACGGTGAGGCTGTTGGTGAGCATGCCGCCCAACCAGCGGTGGTTGACGTAGTGTTGGCCGGTCGCTTCCGCGGCTTCGCGGATGGCGTCCTGAGCCTGGCGCTTGCAGCCAACGAAAAGGACTTTCTTGCCCTTGCCGACGAGGTCGGCGAGGAAATCAGAGGCTTTATCGAGTTGCTGGACGGTTTTTTCCAGGTCGATGATGTAGATTCCGCCTTTGTCCTTCATGAGGAAGGGCTTCATGCGCGGGTTCCATTTCTTGGTTTGGTGGCCGTAGTGGACGCCGGCGTCCACCATTTCGTTGATGAGTTCGTTGATCATGTTGTGTTCTGTTTTTCCCGCCTTGAAATCAGGACGGGCGATTTTGAAGATTTGCCGCATGGAATCCCTCCGGATCTTCGTTGGTGAATAAAGCGGCGTGAAGAGGGACGCGGGAAATAGGGAACCGGCCCGGACTTGGCAAGGGAAATCCTGAGGCGCGAAAGTAGTCGAGCACTTCCCTTGGTGAATAGAACTTCGCCCGGTCCGGCACCTTCACCGCCACCGTGAAGACCCTCACTCGAGCCATTGATGAAATCTTTCCGGCGCACCGGGTACAAAAAATCCCGGACGTTTCCGTCCGGGATTTTTCATTAAAGAAGCTTGGGCCGCCCTTGCCGCGGACCCGGTGCCGTGGTAACCTATCCGGCAGATGGGCATCGCTGACCGAGATTATCACCGAAACGACAGCCGCGCAGGCGGCGGCTTTTTTTCCCAGGTCACGCCTGTAGTGAAATGGCTGCTGATCGCGAATCTCGGGATCTACTTCCTGGATATCTTCCTCAAGGACTATCCGCTGCGCAACTTCGGGGCCTTCGCGATCCAGTCCGCGGTGTTCGAGTTCCGGGTGTGGGAGTTTGTGACGTTCCAGTTTCTCCACGGCAGCCTGGGGCACGTGTTTTTCAATTGCATGGGGATTTTCTTCTTCGGGCCCTTCCTGGAACGCTGGTGGGGTGCGAAAAAATTCATCATCTATTACCTGCTTTGCGGCGTCGCGGGCGCGGTGTTTTTCACCCTACTGGCGATGCTTGGAGTGGTGCCTCACGCTTACTTGGTCGGCGCTTCCGCCGGGATTTACGGGATTCTCATCGGCGTGGCCGTCATCGCGCCGAACCTGCGGGTCGCACTGCTGTTCCCGCCCGTCGAGCTCTCGATGCGGCAGCTGGCCATCGCGCTGATGGTGATTTCCGGCGGTGCGATCCTGTTGAAAATAGGTGGCAACGAGGGCGGCGAAGCGGGCCATCTCGGCGGCGCGATCCTCGGCTATTTCCTGATGCGCTTTCCGCAGGTGCTGGGGGGCGGCGGCAGTGAAATCGCGCGCCCCCTGCGGTCCGGCCACCGCCCGCTGCCCAAGCTCAGGCCGCGCTCGTCACTGGAAATGGAGCAGGACTCCGCCGTGGACGTGATCCTCGACAAAATTTCCCGCGAGGGATTCCAAAGCCTCACCGCGGACGAGCGGGAATTACTCCAAAATGCCTCCAGCTCCAAAAAACCGGGATGATGACTGACACGGAAATGATCGAATCCCCGGACGCCGGGCAACAACTCGCCCGGCTGCGCGCCATCATGCACCGCCTGCGTGCGCCCGGCGGCTGCCCATGGGATGCCGAGCAGACCCACGAATCCATCGTCCCGAACCTCATCGAGGAAGCCTACGAAACGGTGGACACGATCCAGCGCGGCGATCACGAGCATTTGAAAGAAGAGCTGGGAGACTTGCTGCTGCAGGTTGTTTTCCACAGCGAAATCGCCGAGGGCGCGGGCCGCTTCACGCTCGACGACGTGGCCCGCGGGATCAGCGAAAAACTGGTGCGCCGCCACCCGCACGTCTTCGGCGCGAGCGACGTGGCGACCACCGACGGCGTGCTCCAGCAGTGGGACGAGATCAAGCGCGCGGAAAAAGGCGACGAGGAAAAACCCTACTTGCACGGCGTCGGCAAAGGCCTGCCCGGCTTGATCCGCGCCTCCAAGCTGCAGAAAAAAGCCGCCAAAGTCGGCTTCGATTGGCCGGAAGAATCCGGCGTGCTCGCGAAAATCCGCGAGGAACTCGACGAATTGCAAGCCGCCATGGCCGGACAGGAGCACGAGGAGATTGCCGAGGAAATGGGCGACCTGTTGTTCTCGGTGGTCAACCTCGCCCGCTTCCGGAAAATCGATCCGGAGATCCTGATGGCCGCCGCGAACACCAAGTTTGAAACCCGCTTCGGCGAGATGGAGCGCATCCTCAAGTCCGCCGGCCACACCCTCGAAGCCGCGACCGCCGCGCAGATGGAGTCCGCCTGGGAAACCGCGAAACTCTGCTCCATGCCGCGCGGAGTCCCTTCTCCGGATGCCCGCTAAATTCTCCTCCCAAGGAAAAGCAGGGGATTTCCCATGCCGGGCCTCACACGCCTCATACCGCTTCCACGAGATAATGTGACAAAATCGCAAGCTGCACCTTGGGTCTAAAAGTCGAATGTCTGAAGGTCAAAAGTCGAAGAACCGCGAATTCTGAGCCGACCTTTGACCTTTGACTTTGAGGCTCTTCCTACCCCAGTCCGTCGCTTTAATTCATAGAGTTGGTATCGGCTCCCAAGCCCACACGCAAAAGAGGCCGCACTCGCGTGCGGCCTCTAAAACTTTGTCATGAAAGTGGGGACCTCTCCCCTCAAATGAAACCGGGGACCTCTCCCCTCGACGGAAAAAACATGCCCTGTTTCCCGCCCGCCTGTCATGTCACTAAAATGTGGGACACGCCCGCCGCTCCCAAAGACCTGTCAGGAATGTCCCACGACTTCTTCATCTTCAGCATCACCGCCGCCACCGTTTAAGACCCCTCGCTCCATCTCAGAGAAGAATTTCACAGGAGCAAACAGAGAAAACGGAGGATCTGCCAGCCACCCCATTCGCGCCTCACGCAGCCAGGGCTCCTCCAATTGAAAGCCACAGCCTCGCGCGCCAGCTCCTCCGTTGCCTCCGTTTCCTCCTGTAAAAAATCCCAATCCCCGCATCATCCATCTTCCTCCGCAGTAAACTCTTCCTCCCGCTTGAAGAGTCTGAAAGTCTGAAAGTCGAAGGTCCAAAAGACACGCGCACGTCCGCGCGGAACTCTGAGACCTTCGACCTTCGACCTTCGACCTTCGACCTTCGACCTTCGACCTTCGACCTTCGACCTTCGACCTTCGACTTACCGTCCTCCGACTTTCACGGATCCACACAGATCATCAAAAATCAGTCCTGCCCCCGGCAGCCCGCCGCCCCGAAAATCCGTGTCCATCCGCGTGCATCCGTGGTTCGCTTCACAGGCCCAAATCCAAAACCCTCTTTTTTTGCGCCCCTCTTGCGCCTTCTTTGCGGCTAAAAATTCCCAAATCCCATCTTCCTCCGCGACCTCTGCGCCTTGTAAGCTCTTCCCCTCCCCTTCGACGTTCAATGTTGGATGTTCC
>CAMCUY010000051.1 GCA_945879075.1 Akkermansia muciniphila
GGCATTGCTCCGTATTCCGTGTAGAAGTTGTTCACTGCGGATTCGAGGGCGGTGCAGGTGGCGAGGGCGGTCGTCTTCTTCGCCTTCTGGATCGCGGAGTTTCCGGCGGCGAATCCGGCTCCGGCCAGCACCGCGATGATGGTGATGACGACGAGAAGCTCGACCAGGGTGAAGCCGTTCGTGCGGCGGGCGGTGTGGGTTTTCATGGCGGGATGGGAATTTGATTTCACGGTTGCGGAGCAAATACGGGATTTTGGGCGCTGACAATGCCTCAATCATTCCCGCAGTCACATGGTGTATACTTTATTTCGCGTTTCCCGCCCTGCAATCTTTTTTCTCCCCGGCCTTCCCATCGTCTCCATCTGGAAATCCAAGCTCGCCAACCGGGCGCTCCTTGCTAGGGTTTCCACCATGGTTCCTGCCACCATCTCCTACGAAAAAGTCAAAGATGATGCGCTGCATCTTCCCATCGAAGACCGCTCGCGCCTCGCTTCGCGCCTGCTTGAGAGCCTCGATGACGACGACGATGTGAGTCCGGAGTGGTTGGAAGAGATCCGTCGGCGGGTGAAAGAGATGAAAGATGGAACCGCCATCATGATTCCGCACGATGAGGTGATGACAAATGTCCGGGCAAGTCTCGCCAGAAATCGGGAGGAACGTGCATCCAGGGCGTCATGCCCGTGATTTGGAATCGGGAGGCGGAGGATGAATTCGTCGATGCAGCGAACTACTATGACCATCAGGATGACGGGCTTGGAGAGCGTTTCGCCATGCATATCCAAGCAGCAATCGCCCGGATTTGTGGCAATCCCCTGATGCCGCGCTGTTTTGATGACGAATGTCGCAAGGTGAAAGCTGACAAGTTTCCCTACATGATCATCTACTATGTGGAGGGCGAGGGGATTCATATCGCCTCCATCATGCACACCAGTCGCCACCCGAATTACTGGAAGTCGCGGCTCAAAAACGGATAAATTTCCCCGCCCCGCCCCGCCTTTGCCGTTGCGGGGACGGCCGCCAGAACGCAAGCTTTCAGCATGTCCGGCAAAAATCTGCGAGATTCCGTTCTCGACGCCCTCCGTTCCGCAAAAGGAAACCCGCTTTCCAAGTCCCAGCTTTCACGTGGCTTGAAGCTGCCCGGCGCCCGCGTCACGGAATTGCGCGACACCCTCGACGCGCTGGTCAAAGAGGGCCTCATCACCGAAGGGAAAAAAGGCTGCTACCAAATTCCCTGCGCGCCGAAAAACCAGCTCACCGGCGTCCTCAAGTTCCACCCGAAAGGCCACGCCTTTTTCTTCCCCGAGATCACCGACGAGCACAACATCGCCACCGGCATCGACTTCACCCTCCACTCGCGCATCCTCATCGACCGCCGGAACGTCTCGACCTCGCTCGACGGCGACCGCGTGCTCGTCTCGCTCGTCAAGCAGGTCGCGCGTCCGTTCCGCACGCGCAGCGAATTCACTCAGGAACCGACCGAGGAAATCAAAGGCCGGGTCGAAAAAGTCCTCGCCCGCCGCTCCGGCCGCCTGGTCGGGATTTTCCAGAAGAAGGCCAATTTCGGCTGGGTCGAGTGCGACGACAAAGCCATCGAAGGCCGCATCGACGTGATCGGCGACAGCACCGCGATGCCGGGGCAACTGGTCGTAGTCGATCTAGCGGACTGGACCGACCGCAACGCGACGCCGCGCGGCCGGGTCATCGAGGTGCTCGGTTGGCCGGGCGATCCGGGCGTGGACATGATTTCGGTGATCCACCGCTACGGCCTGCGGACGTCGTTTCCGGACCACGTTCTGGCAGAAGCCCGCGGCGTGCCGGAGGAGCCCGAGGCCTCGGAAATCGCCCGCCGCAAGGACTGGCGCGACAAGCTCGTCATCACCATCGACCCTGCCGACGCGAAGGACCACGACGACGCGATCTGGTTGGAGAAATCCGCGCGCGGCTGGACGCTCGCCGTCCACATCGCCGACGTGTCCCACTACATCAAGCCCGGCAGCCCGATGGACCAGGAAGCCATCGAGCGCGGAAATTCCACCTATCTGGTGGACCGCGTGCTGCCGATGCTGCCCACCGAGCTGAGCAACGGCATCTGCTCGCTGGTCCCAAACGTGGACCGCCTGACGAAGTGCGCGCTGCTGGAAATTTCCGAGGACGGCGAGATCCGCAAAGCGAAATTCATCGACGCCGTCATCCACAGCCGCGCCAAGCTTTCCTACGAGCAGGCGCAGGCGATCCTCGACGGCAAACCCGCGCCGGAAGGCTCCGATCCGACGCTCGTCGGCATGGTCAAGGAAGCCTGGGCGCTCGCCTCCGCCATGCGCGCCCGCCGCTTCGCCCAAGGCGCGCTCGATCTGGAAATGCCGGAAATCAAGATCCGCTTAGACGACAAAGGCCGCGCCGAAGTCGCCGAACCCGTCATCCACACCAAGAGCCACCAGCTCGTCGAGGAATGCATGCTAGCCGCGAACGAGGCGGTCGCGAAAATCCTCCGCGAGCGCATGAAGCCCGCCGTCTATCGAATCCACGAAGATCCCGATCCGTCGCGCCTGCTCGACTACACCGAGACCGCGAAAGCCCACGGTTACCGCCCCGGCGACCTCACGAACCGCGCGCACATCCAGAGGTTGCTGGACGAGTCGAAGGGCAGCCCGGAAGAGCACGTGATCAAGCTCGGTCTGTTGAAAAGCCTCAAGCGCGCCGCCTACTCCGCCGAACCCATCGGCCACTACGGCCTGGCGAAGGGCGACTACTGCCACTTCACCAGCCCGATCCGCCGTTACGCCGACCTCATCGTCCACCGCGCCCTGCAGCCGCTGTTGGAAAATCCGCCGAAGCCGCACGACCGGACGCCGTCGCAAGCCGATCTGCGCGAGATTTCGCGCCACATTTCCGACACCGAGCGCACCTCTTCCGACGCCGAGAGCGAGACCAAACAGATCAAGCTGTTGGAGTATCTCGACCGCGTCGCCAGCTCGGACAAGCCGCCGGTTTTCGACGGCCTCATCACCGACGTCCGGCCGATGGGCCTGATGGTGGAAATCCCGGACATGGGCGTCCGCGGCGTGGTCAAGCGCGAGGATTTGCCGGAAGGCCGCTGGCGCTTCGAGGCGCACCGGATGGCCTGGGCGTCAATGGATGGGAAAGTCATCCAGCTCGGCATGCGCATCCCGCTGCGGGTCATTAACATCGACTTCGACAAGCGCTTCGTGGACTTCGCCGTGGCCGGCAAACCGACCAGCGAGGGCACGCACGTCGCCGGGCAGCAGCGCCCGGTCATCGCCAAAAAGCACGGCAAGCCGCACACCAAACCCGGTGCCAAAGTGGGCCCCGCGCCGAAGCGCAAGGAATCCCGTTACGCCACCAAGGAAAAGCCGAAGCGCCGCAAGCGGAAATAATTCAGGACAGCCGACCGAGCTCGCGGGCCACCAGGATCAGCGTTTCACGCACGCCGGGGGCGAATCCGCCATCGGTTTGCACGGCGAGAATGACGGAGCCTTCGCGAATAAATTCAAGCGGGACGGGGCCCGAGTAAAGCTTCAGCTCGCCGCCGCCAAAGCCGAGATTCGGGAGCAGCTGCTTGAGCGCATCCAGCGCCCTGATGTCCTGCGGACTGAGGCGGGCGATGTTGCGCATGCCGGGAAGCGCGCGCGCACGCTGGAGGATTTCTTCGGGATTCATTTCGCGATCCACACCGAAAATCGCGCGCAGCTCGATCTGGCGGATCGAGAACGAATCCGATCGGGAGGCGTCAAAAGACACCTGTGCGGGCGGGGTCGCTTGGCGAGCCGAGGCAGCCGCCGCCGGAACAGGCTGCGCGAACGCCTGCGCGGGCTGGGCAAAAGCTTGCGGCGCCGGAGAGGCCGGCGCTTCCTGCAAGTTGCAGAAAGCCGCGTTGGCGGCCTGCATCAATGGCAATGGCCCGCGCTGCAGGTCGGCGGCAAACGGCGAAGCGACGGCTTGCTGCGGAGCGACCAAAAACGGCGAAATCACTGCGGGTACCGGGGCGGCCGGGACCGCGAAAGGCGCTTCGGAATAAGCCTTGGCGGGCGCCTCGAACCCGAAGGCCTCCATTGGCTCAGCGATTTGAAATGGCGATTCCGCTGTCCGGCGATCCAACAGACGGATCGAATGTTCCTGCTCGAAAGGCTGGGAGTCGCGGGTCTCGTCACCGAGCGTGAAAGGAGAAAACTGACGGGCCGCCGCCACGAAGGGACTGGCAGCTGCCGGTTCTTGGGCCACGGCAAACGGCGAATCCATGCGGGTCGCCGGCTGGTTTGGAAAACTTTCGAAAATTCCTGGATTCGTGCTCATTTCAAATTCGGAGTGATGGCTGGAGAAAAGGCGAACTTAGCGAGCCTGATCAGGTTGGCAAAGAAACTCAATCCCGGCGGAAAGTCGAGATTCACCGCAAAAACCTTCAACTTCCGGCATTTTCCTCCAGCAACCGCTTGAGCCGGTTTTTCATCGAAACCTTGGCAACCGCCGGCAACCGGTCCACGAACAATACCCCGTTGAGGTGGTCGATTTCATGTTGCAAGGCCCGCGCGAGCAAGCCGTCAGTCTCGACCACCAGCACCGAGCCGTCGAGCTGGGGCAGCGTCGCTTTCACCGCTTCCGGGCGGCGCACCTCGGCGCGGATGTTGCGGATGCTCAGACAGCCCTCCATCCCGAACTCCTTGGCTTGGCCGAACGCCAGCTCCGGATTGATGAAAATCAGCGGCATGATGTCCAGCAGCTCCACCTCCTCGCCGTTCACCTTGAGAAAGGAAATGCACTCGGGATCGTGGGAGACATCGACCACCGCCAGCCGCAAATCTTCGCCGACCTGGGGCGCGGCGAGTCCCACGCCGTTCGCCGCGACCATCGTGTCGAGCATGTCGCCGACGAGTTCGATAATCATGTCATCCACCTCCGTCACGGGACGGCAGCGTTGACGGAGGACAGGATGGCCGTATTGGACGATTTCGCGAATCATGGGGAACCGCCGCAATCCCTAGCGAAGCAAACCCCAAAGGTCAAACCCGAGAAACGGCATCGCCCCGCGATCCGGAAAAAATCGCGAATCCATCCTGAATAAGCGCCGCGGCGGCTCGTCGAAATCCGCGTTACTGAAAAAACAACCACTGTGAAAACCATCGCCACCACCCTCGCCATTGCGGCTCTCGCCCTGCTCGGAGCCGCGCCCCAAGCCGACGCCCGCCCGAACCATTCGAGCCACTCGAGCCGGGTTTACATCAGCGGCTACCGCTCGTGCGGCACGCCGGTTTACATGGAGCGCTATTTCATCGGCTACGATCGATGCGGCAATCCGGTCTGGGGCGAACGCCTGGTCCGCCAGAACTACCGCCCTGTCGTCCGCTATCCAGCTCCTTGCCCGCAGACCTATCATTCAAGCCCGTATCGGCCTGCCTGCCGCGAGCAACCCTACCGCGGCGGCGGTATCGCCATCCAAGGCTACTTCGGCCGCTGAATCCGGAGGGGCAAGCAAGGTGGCGGCGGTCACCGGCCGCCGCCACAATCATGCCAACCATGGGCTTCCAGCACGGACTGCCGCTGGCCGAGGCGATTTAAGATCCAGGACTTGTCGGCGCGCGCGGGCAGATTATTGCGCGCGGAGATCCTGGATTTTCCGGTCCGTCTCGGCGGCTTCTCCGGGGAGATTGGCTTTTTCGCAGGATGTCTTCAGGCCGAGGAGCGCAGTCATGTCGTTAGAGGAGGCGGTGAGCGCGCGCTGATAGGCTTCGATGGCTTCTTTGGGTTGGTTGTCGGCGAGGGCTTTGACGGAATCGGGGATGGCCGCCTCCACGTCTGGGATTTCTCGGGCTGTCGGAATTTGCTTCGCATCCGCTGCCGGGGTGGCTGTGATTTTGGTCTTCTTCAGGGGCTTGGCGGTGGTTTTTCCCGGGGCTTCCTCGCATGCCGCAAAGGCGCAAGTGAAGTGAAGCAGCGCGACCAACCGTATTTTCATACACGGAAGATGGCCATCCGCCGCCCGCGCCTCCAAGTAAAATGACGCTGGCGTGCGCCGCCGCGGCCCGCTTAGTCTCCGGCCATGAAGCTTGGAGTTATTGGATGCGGGAAAATGGGCACGGCACTGATTCAAGGGGCGGTTCGTGCAGGAGTGGTCGCGGCGGCGGATGTCATCGGCTCGGATCCTCACGAAAAATCCCGTGAATCATTCGCGGCGGCGACAGGCGCCACGGTCACTGCCAGCGTCACCGAACTGGCCGCCGGCTGTGAGGTGATCCTGCTTTGCACCAAGCCGCTGGACGTCGCCGCCGCACTGGCAGACGCCGCGGAAATGGCCGCCGGCGCGCCGCGACTGGTGATTTCCATCGCGGCGGGCGTGACGCTTGCCGCCTTGGAGGCCGCGGTTGCGGAAAATTTCCGGATCATCCGCGCCATGCCTAACACCCCGGCGCTCGTCGGCCATGGCGCCGCCGGATATTGCCTCGGCTCCCGTGCGACCCCCGCAGATGCGGCGACCGCGCAGGCGCTGCTCGGCGCGGTCGGGCTGGCGGTCCAAGTGCCGGAGCGGCTGATGGATGCGGTCACCGGGCTTTCTGGCAGCGGGCCGGCTTACATCTATTTGATCATCGAGGCTCTGGCCGACGGCGGTGTGCGGGCCGGAATCCCGCGGGCGGACGCGGTGCGTCTCGCCGCCCAGACGGTGCTCGGATCCGCGGCGATGGTGCTCGAAACCGGCGAGCATCCCGCCGTGCTCAAGGACATGGTGACCTCGCCCGGAGGCACCACGCTCGCCGGTCTGGCGGTGCTCGAAAGACAC
Organism: Akkermansia muciniphila; assembly: GCA_945879075.1. GTDB lineage: Bacteria > Verrucomicrobiota > Verrucomicrobiia > Verrucomicrobiales > Akkermansiaceae > Luteolibacter > Luteolibacter muciniphilus_C. The sequence continues at coordinate 6,788 of CAMCUY010000051.1, forward strand.
GGAGTGCGCTCGGCGCTGATCGAGGCGGTCACTGCCGCCGCCGGGCGGGCTGCGGAACTTGGCAAGTGAGCCATTTTGCGCTTTCCCAGCACTGCCGGCCTCCTATGCTCCGCGCCATGACACCCCGGCTCATTGCCTGCGCGCTGCTTTCGGCCTCGGCTTTCCTCCTCTCTTCCTGCGGCTCGGACTCCGACATGCCCATCATGGCGGGAAATACCCAGGCCGCCGCGAGCGAGGGAGAGGCTCTCTATCAAAAAGCAAAGGCGGCCGACGACGCCGGCGACAGCGGCAAGGCGATCAAGCTCTATGACCAGACCGCGACGCGTTTTCCGTTCGCCCCCTCCGCCCCGCAGGCCCGTTTCCGTCAGGCCCAGCTGTTGGACCAACAGGGCGAGGTCGTGAAAGCCTTCAATGCCTATGACGAGTTTCTCGAGCGCTTCCAAGGCAGCGGACTCTACACCACCGCCCTCAACCGCCAGGCCGCGATGGCCCAGTCCGCCGCGGACGGGGATGTGAAATCCAGCATGATGGGGATCAAAACCAAGCTCTCCCTCGATAAGACCGTGGAGATGCTGCAGAAGGTCAGCGACAACGCACCCAAGTCCGCCACCGCCGCCAAGGCGAAGTTCACCATCGGCCAGCTTTACGAGACCAAGAAAAAGTCCAAGGAAGCGATCGCCGCCTACCGCCAGCTCGTCCGCGACCAGCCCGCCAGCGTCCAAGCTCCCGAAGCGCTTTTCCGCGTCGGCGTGATCCTGACCGCCGAGGCGGACCGCGGCAACCAGAACCAGGCAAACCTCGATCTCGCCCGCGAGGCCTTCAACGACTATCTGATTCAATATCCCGGCGATTCCCGCAACGCCGAGGCCCGCAGGCAGATCGACAGCCTCAGCGGCCGGGATCTCCAGCGCTCATACGACATCGCCGAGTTTTATCAAAAAACCGGCAAGACCGAGTCCGCCAAGGTTTACTATCGCGACATCATGAGCCGCGCGAAGTCCGGACCCTATTACGACAAGGCCCGCGCCCGGCTCAAGGAGCTCGGTGAATAAGATCCGCACCACTTCCCGGAACCATGAAATTTCCCATCCTGCTTGCCCCCACTCTGCTGCTGGCCTCCTGCGCCGGCTATCACCTTGGTGAGACCAAGCCGAAATCCATGGAACGGGTGAAAACCATCGCCGTGCCGATGTTTTCCAACTCCACCTTGTTTCCCCGCGCCGAGGCCGTCGCCACCTCCGCCGTGGCCGAGGCCATCGTGCAGGACGGCACCTATCGAATCGCCAAATCCGACAAGGCCGACGCGGTCCTCCAAGGCAATATCAGGAGCATCACTTACAAGAATCTCCGCGGTAGCAGGTTCGACGTCTTCCGGCCGGAAGACTTGGGAAACACCGTGTCGATCGACTGGGAGCTCCGCGACGCGAAGGACCCGACCAAGTTGTTGGCCTCGGGCAAGTCCGATGGCTCCAGCGAGTTTTTCGCAGCGTCCAATCTCCAGACCGCCCGCAACAACGCGCTGCCCGACGCCTTCCAGCGTGCCGGCGTCGCCTTGGTTTCGCGTCTCGCCAACGGCTATTGAGCGCCTTCCCGGGAAATTCGGACCATCTTTGCCTGAGAACATAACGCTTGGTTGGCGTAGCTTTTTCATAAAGCACCGCAAAAAAGCAGCCCGCGCAAATCCGGCAAGCCATTTTAGATACGCCGAACGCGGAGTTTACCCTCCACGGTTACTGCGCCACCGGCATCGGCGGCATCGGCGCCCGGGCGGAACTGACTGGGGGCGCGTCAGCTTTTCCTCACCGCTTTCGAAAGCTATCTGGATAGCCTTGCGCGCCCAGCCAGGCTGAGCGGCCGGTTTTCACGGTCTGCCGCATGAAATATTTGCGGTTTCGCGGCGTAGTCGGGTTCACAGCCCATCCCGCCATGCCCGCCCTTTCCAAAATCTCCCGCCCCCTGGTTCTTCCTCTCGTCTGCATCTTCGGCATCATCGCCGGCATGATGACGCTCACCCGCGGCGAGCCGAAATCCGGGGATTTGCCGAAGAAGAAAATCGTCCTCGTCGCCGGCAAACCAAGCCACGGACCCGGCCAGCACGAGCACCGCGCCGGCTGCATGCTGCTCGCCGACCATTTGAACAAAAGCGGCCTGCCCATCGAGGCCGTGGTCACCACCAACGGCTGGCCGCAGGACAAGTCGGTCTTCGACGGTGTTTCGGCCGTGGTCATTTACTCGGATGGTGGCGGCGAGCACCCGGCCATCAACCAGCTCGCGGACCTGAAGAAAATGGCGGATTCCGGCGTCGGCATCGGCTGCATTCACTACGCCGTGGAAATCCCCAAAGGCGAACCCGGCAACGCGTTTCTCGAACTCATCGGCGGCTATTTCGAAACCGACTGGTCGGTTAATCCGCACTGGGAGGCCTCGTTCAAACTGCCCGAGCACGCCATCACCCGCGGCGTCCGGGATTTTCAGATGCGCGACGAGTGGTATTACCACATGCGTTTCCGCGACAACATGGAAGGCGTGACCCCGATTCTGAGCGACCTGCCGCCGCCGGCAACCCTGTCCCGCAAAGACGGTCCCCACGAGGGAAATCCCGCGGTCCGCGCCGCCGTGCTCGAACGCAAGGAGCCCCAGCACATGATGTGGGCGTATGAGCGCCCCGCGGCGCTCGGCGGAGGGCGCGCCATTGGATTCACCGGCGGCCATTTCCACAAGAACTGGCGGCAGGACGACCACCGCCGTGTCGTCCTCAACGCCATCGCCTGGATCGCCAATTTCAAAATCCCCGAAACCGGCGTGCCGTCCCGGACTCCGACCGACGAGGAAATGGCGGCGAATCTCGACCCGAAAGGTTGAAAAAAGGCCTGCGCCGTCATTCTCCAGAGCAGCAGGACCCGCATTCGTGAAAACAATCCACGCACCAGCCTTTGCCGTCAATGATCGCCGCCGCCTCCCGCCCGCAGCCCTTGCAATCCGGTGGCGGGGAGGAATGATCGATCGGGATTTCAGTCGCACTCATGCGCGCAGCTTGTCCGGTCTTCGCAGATAGGGCAAACGGCGGATCAACAGTCCTGCGCCGCCCGCACATCCTGAATGATCAATTGCAACGTCGTCCGCCCGCGGAAGGTGTTTCGATCAATCGTGAACGCGATGTCCCACGGCGGGTCGGGCAGCGGATGCTCGCCGCCGCCGAAGAAGACCGCGTCCTGCTCGTGATAGCCCTGGCGTAGCATGAAGCGCAGGTGGTTGTTCTTCATGTGCAGCGGCGAGCGGCTCAGGCCGACCTCGCGGGAAATGAACACGGGTTGCGGGTTTCCGCTGCCGAAGGGCTGGAGCAAATCGTAGCTTGATAGAAATTCCAGCGAGAGCTGGTCGAAGGAAATCTCCGCGTCATACATCAGCTTGGGCCGGCGTTGTTCCTCGTTGCTGTGACTCAGAACGAAGTCGGTGAAATTCTTGCGGAAACCGTCGAGCTTGTCCTCGTGGATCGAAAGCCCGGCCGCCATCGCGTGGCCGCCGCCGGCGATGAGATCGCCCTCGCAGGAGCGGATCGCCTCGACCAGCGAGATCCCCTCGATGCTGCGGCCCGAGCCTTTGCCGACGCCGTCCGCATCGATGGCGATGACGAAAACCGGCTTGTGATACTGCCGCATCAGGCGCGAGGCGACGATGCCGACCACGCCGTGATGCCACGCGCGCGAGCCGAGCACGATGACGGGATCGCGCAGCGGGTCGAAATCGCGGGTGAGCATCTCCACCGCCTCCCGGCGGATGAGTCCCTCGTGGTTTTGGCGTTCCTTGTTATAAGCGTCGAGCTTCTGCGCGAGCTCGTGGGCGAGGCGCCGGCAATCCGTCGTCAAAGTCGCCAGAGCGTCTTCCGGCGCGTCCATCCGCCCGGCGGCATTGAGACGCGGGCCGATCCGGAAACCGACATCCATCGAAGTCGCGGCGCCACTCATGCCAGTGACTTCCTGAAGCGCGCGCAAGCCGGGGTTGAGCGTGTTCGGCAGGTGCCTCAGTCCATGGCGCACCATCAGGCGGTTTTCCCCGACCATGGGGACGATGTCGGAAATCGTCGCGACTGCCACGAGATCCATCAATTCCTTGAGATCGATGTCCACGGGACGGGTTTTCAGCAGGGCGTGGCCGAGTTTGAAAACGACGCCAGCCGCGCACAAATAAGTGAATTCCGTGCCGCATTTCGGGTTCACCAGCGCGCAGCAATCGGGTCTTCCCTCCAGCTCGGGTTCGTGGTGATCGACGATCAAAACATCGATCCCGTCCGCCCGCAGCGCCGCGACTTCGTTGATCGAGACGGTCCCGCAGTCCACCGTGATCAGCAAATCCGGCTTAGGCCCTTCCGCCATGCAGCGGGCCAGCGCCGCGGTGCTGAGACCATATCCTTCCGGTCCGCGGCGCGGGATGAAATAGCGCGGCGTCAGGCCGTAAGCCATCAGGATCCGCCGCATCAGCGTGATCGAGGTAACGCCATCGACGTCGTAATCGCCGTAGATGCAGACTTTTTCGCCCTTGTCGATGGCCGCCAGCACCCGCTCGACGGCGGGTTTCATGTCCGGAATGAGGAACGGATCCGCCAAATCCCGGAGCTTCGGGCGCAAATACCCCTCCAGATCGACGCCGACGGGAAGCCCCCGCTGGCGGATCAAGTGCTCGAGGATGGGCGGAAATGTGCCCGATGAACCGTTCGTCTGTTTTTCAAACGGTTCACCGCGCGCAATCCATTTGAACGGCTGGGCTCGCATGAAGTGGGGCGGACCGTAGCGGGAGATCAAGGTCTGACACAAGGTCGGAAACGAAAAGCGTCCAAATCCGCCCGCTGTGCCAGTTTGACGCAGGTAAAGTGTGACACTTTGGCGCTAGATTGGCAGATTTATTCTGGCGTGGCATGACAGAAGTTTTTTAAATCACTTGTTATGAGTGAATTGAGTGATTTTCGCGAATTCCGGCACATTCCCTGCGAAAGCGCACTCATCATCACCCGCCGTTACTGGCAAACACTGTAAAGAAACCACCTTATGTCTAAAATCCTCGGAATCGACCTCGGAACCACCAACTCATGCATGGCTGTCATGGAAGGTGGCGAGTCCACCGTGTTGGAAAACTCGGAAGGCGCACGCACCACCCCGTCGGTCGTCGCATTTGCCAAAAACGGTGAGCGCCTCGTCGGCCAAGCCGCCAAGCGCCAAGCGGTCACCAACCCGCAAAACACCATTTTCTCCGCCAAGCGCCTGATCGGCCGCAAGTTCTCGGAACTCAAGGAAGCCGACAAGCGCATGCCCTACACCATCGTCGCCGCCGCCAATGGCGACGCCCACATCCAGGTGGAAGTGGCTGGCGAAAAGAAGACCTACTCGCCGCAGGAAATCGCCGCGATGGTCCTCGGCAAGCTCAAGGCCGACGCCGAGGCCAAGCTCGGTGAAAAAATCACCCAGGCCGTCATCACGGTCCCCGCCTATTTCAACGACTCCCAGCGCAACGCCACCAAGGCCGCCGGTGAGATCGCCGGCCTCGAAGTGCTCCGCATCATCAACGAGCCGACCGCAGCCGCCCTCGCCTACGGACTCGACAAGAAATCCGACGAAAAAATCGCCGTCTATGACCTCGGCGGCGGCACCTTCGACATCTCCGTGCTCGAAATCGGCGACGGCGTGTTCGAAGTCCTCGCCACCGACGGCGATACCTCGCTCGGCGGTGACGACTGGGACAACACGCTGATCCAGTGGATCGTCGGCGAGTTCAAGAAGGACCAAGGCATCGACCTCTCCGGCCAGCCCGACGCCCTCCAGCGCATCAAGGAAGAAGCAGAAAAAGCGAAAATCGCCCTCTCCTCCACTCAGTCCTACGACATCAGCCTGCCCTTCGTCACGGCTGACGCCACCGGACCGAAGCACATCCAGCTCACCCTCACCCGTTCCAAGCTGGAGCAACTCACCGACTCCCTCTTCGAGCGCACCAAGAAGCCAGTCAAAGACTGCCTCAAGGAAGCCGGCCTTTCCGCTTCGCAAATCAACGAGCTCGTGCTCGTCGGCGGCATGACCCGGATGCCGAAAGTCGTCGAGATCGCCCGCGAGCTCGCCGGCCAGACTCCTCACCAAGGCGTCAACCCGGATGAAGTCGTCGCCATCGGCGCGGCCATCCAAGGCGGCGTCCTCCGCGGCGATGTCAAAGACGTGCTGCTTCTTGACGTCAGCCCGCTGACCCTCTCCATCGAAACGGAAGGCTCCCGCGCCACCGCCATGATCGAGCGCAACACCACCATCCCGGCCAAGAAATCCCAGATCTTCTCGACCGCCTCCGACAGCCAGCCCGCCGTGGACATCCGCATTTGCCAAGGCGAGCGCCCGATGTTCGCCGACAACAAACTGCTCGGAAACTTCAAGCTCGACGGCATCGCCCCGGCCCGCCGCGGTGAGCCGCAGATCGAAGTCACCTTCGACATCGACGCCAACGGCATCCTCCACGTTTCCGCCAAGGACAAGCAGTCCGGCAAGGAACAGAAAATCTCCATCCAAGGTTCCTCCGGCCTTTCCAAGGACGAGATCGAGCAAGCCAAGCGCGACGCCGAGTCCCACGCCGAAGAAGACAAAAAGCGCGTTGAAAAAGTCGATGCCAAGAACAAGGCCGACAACCTCGTCTTCTCCGTCGAAAAGCAACTCGCCGAACTCGGCGACAACGCCCCCACCGAACTCAAGGACCTCCTCAACGGCAAAATCCAAGCCGTGAAGGACGCGATCTCCAGCGACAACGTGGACACCATCAACAGCGCCGTTACCGACCTCGAAGGTTCCCTCCAAGCCCTCGCCGAAGCTGCCCAACAAGCCCAAGCCGGCGCCGCCCAACCCGATGTGGAGCCCGCCGAATCCGGTTCCAGCGAACCAAAACAAGCCAAAGGCAAAGTCGTCGACGCCGAAGTCGTGGATTGATCGAAGTAGCGGCGATCACCGGTCGCCGCGATTCGATTTTCTGTCATGCCTCTCACTCACGGCGACCAATGATCGCCCCCACAACACTTTCCACCCTGCACCCGCAGCGTGGCTTCTCACAGAAACCAAACCAACACATAGAATAATATGGCTAACATCAAACCACTCGGACAACGCGTCCTCGTCAAACGTCTCGAAGCCGACGCCATCAGCGCCGGCGGCATCGTCCTACCCGACACTGCCAAGGAAAAGCCTCAGGAAGCTGAAGTGCTCAGCCTCGGCACCGGCGGCAAGGACGACAAGGGCGTGCTCATCGAGTTCACCGTTAAGGTCGGCGATAAGGTCCTCATCTCCAAATACGGCGGCACCGAAGTCAAACTCGACGGCCAAGAAGTCCTCATCCTCAACGAATCCGACATCCTCGGCATCGTCGGCTGATCACCCGATCTCAAATCTCAAATTTCAAATCTAAACTAACATGGCCAAACAACTCCTATTCGACGAAGCCGCACGCCAAGCCCTCTTGCGCGGTGTGGAAAAACTCGCGCGCGCCGTCAAGGCAACGCTCGGACCAGCAGGACGCAATGTCATCCTCGACAAGAAATTCGGTTCCCCGACCATCACCAAGGACGGTGTTTCGGTTGCCAAGGAAATCGAACTTGAGTGCCCTTATGAAAACATGGGCGCCCAGCTGATTCGCGAGGTTTCAAGCCGCACTTCCGACATCGCAGGCGACGGAACGACTACTGCTACCGTGCTTGCCGAAGCCATCTACAAGGAAGGCCTCCGCAACGTCACCGCCGGCGCCAACCCGATCTCGCTGCAACGCGGTATCATGAAGGCCACCGAAGCGATCGTCGCCCAACTCAAGGTGCTTTCCAAGCCCGTCTCCGACGCCAAGGAAATCGCCCAGGTCGCTTCCATCTCCGCTAACTCCGACGCTGAAATCGGCGGCATCATCGCCGAAGCCATGGACAAGGTCGGCAAGGACGGAACCATCACCGTTGAAGAAGCCAAAGGCATCGAAACCACCCTCGAAGTCGTCGAAGGCATGCAGTTCGACAAGGGCTACCTCAGCCCTTACTTCGTCACCAACCCCGAGTCCATGGAAGCCTTCCTCGAGAACGCTTACATCCTCATCAACGAGAAGAAGATCTCGTCCCTCAAGGACATGCTTCCTCTCCTTGAAAAGGTTGCCAAGACCGGCCGCCCGCTCCTCATCATCGCCGAAGACGTCGAAGGTGAAGCCCTCGCGACCCTCGTCGTCAACAAGCTCCGCGGCATCCTCAACATCGCTGCCGTGAAAGCTCCTGGTTTCGGCGACCGCCGCAAGGCCATGCTCGAAGACCTCGCCATCCTCACCGGTGGCCGCGTCATCACCGAAGACCTCGGCATCAAGCTCGAAGGTGTGGAACTCAGCGACCTTGGCGAAGCCAAGCGCATCACCATCACCAAGGAAAACACCACCATCGTTGAAGGTGGCGGCACTTCCGAAGGCATCACCGGCCGCGTGAACCAAATCCGTCGTCAAATCGAAGACACCACCAGCGATTACGACCGCGAGAAGCTCCAAGAGCGCCTTGCCAAGCTCGCAGGCGGCGTCGCCGTCATCAACGTCGGTGCAGCCACCGAAACCGAGATGAAGGAAAAGAAAGCCCGCGTCGAAGACGCCCTCCACGCGACCCGTGCGGCCGTTGAAGAAGGCATCGTCGCCGGTGGTGGCACCGCCCTCATCCGCGCCCAAGCCGCCATCGGTGACCTTGGACTAACAGGTGATGAAGCGACCGGAGCCGGCATCGTTGCCCGCGCCGTCGAGTCCCCGCTCCGTCAGCTCGTCGCCAACGCCGGCCGCGAGGCCGCGTTGATCGTCGAACAAGTCAAAAAAGGCAAAGGTGGCGAAGGCTACAACGTCGCGACCGACAAGTTCGAAGACCTCATCGCATCCGGCGTGGTGGATCCAACCAAGGTCACCCGCACCGCGCTTCAAAACGCAGCGTCCATCTCCGGACTCCTGCTCACCACCGAGGCCCTCATCACCGACCTGCCAGCCAAAGAGCCAGCAGGCGGTGGCGGCGGCCATGGTCACGACCACGGCGGCATGGGCGGCATGGGCGGCATGATGTAACCCGCGTAGCGGCGATCACCGGTCGCCGCGAATTCATTCGTCTATCAAAAAGCCGGACAGGGAAACCTGTCCGGTTTTTTCGTATCTTTCTACCGACCATAGAAACTCAGTTCCCCGCCGCCGGCTGAGGCGGAGATACTCGGAGCACGAAATCCCGGATCGCAAGCTCGATCGCACCCGCGCCGACTTCGAAAAGGTCATTATGTCCGGCATCAGGAATCCCGAGGAATTTCTTATCCGCTACTTTTGCCGCGTCGACCAACCGCCGGCCATGGGAAATAGGGATGAGCGTGTCTTCCTCGCCGTGAATCACTAGCAGCGGGCATTTTACCTGTGGAATGCGCTTCAGACTCGGGAAGCGATCATACGGGAATATCGGCACTGGAATCCTGACAGCGAATACCGAGGTGAACGGCGAAATTAAAACCAAACCTGCTGATGTCTTCCGCGCGGCCAGCCAGACGGATGGCCCACCTCCAACAGAACGCCCCACGATGATAATCTTGGAAGGTGCAATCCCTTTGGAAATCGTCAGGTGACTCCAAGCAGCTTCAATCGCCTCCTCGCAAGTGGACTCGAGCGGCGTGCCGCTTGATCTTCCATAGCCGGGAAAATCGTAAGCCATGACACCGAAACCCTCGTTTTGCCAGGCATCCGCCATTCCGAAAACGTCCCCCAGATCCTCCGCATTGCCGTGCGTGTAGAGCAGTGTTGGAAATCCCGCTTTAGAAGGACGGTCGATCGCGGCGATGGTATTCCCGCTCTTCGTTTTGAGTTTGATGATCTCGGAAGTTTCTTCGTAACTGGGCGACGGCGGGAAAAAGAGCAGTTTCTCCGTGAAAAACACAGCCACCACGAACAGGCACCCATAAATGAATGCCAGTGACTTCAAGGGGCGCTTCCAATTCCACGTCCCGATCAGCCACCGCCGCCATTTTTGCCGTGTCGGGCGAGTCATTGCTTGAAAGTGACCTTTCCAAGGTGAGTTATCAAGGACTTGGAAAACAACGTGTTGTTTTTCCCGATGGTGACTTAATGAGTGATTTCTTCGATTCACTTCCCGGCCGGCACCAGCCGCGCGAGGCGGTCAGGACCGTTGAGAACCACGTAGATCAATCCATCCGGACCCATGGCGACGTCTCGCACGCGGCCGATGTCCTTGAGAATGATTTCCTGGGAGACGACCTTTTTGTCCACGATGCGGAGGCGACGGATTTCCTGCTGGGCGAGCGCGCCGACTAGCAGGTCGTTCTTCCATTTCGGAAACTTGTCGCCGGTATAGAAATCCAAGCCGCAAACGGCGATGGATGGGAGCCAGTAGGCGACCGGTTGTTCAATTCCTTCTTTTTCGGTGACGGACAGGATTGTTTTTCCGTCGGGACCGGCATAGCTCATCGGCATGCCGTCGTAGTTCATGCCGAGGGTGACCACCGGCCAGCCGTAGTTCCGTCCGGGAAGGATGAGGTTCAGCTCGTCGCCGCCGCGCGGGCCGTGTTCGGTGTCGTAGAGGGAGCCGTCGCGGGGATCCATCGCGAGGCCCTGCGGGTTGCGGTGGCCGTAGGACCAGATGC
>CAMCUY010000052.1 GCA_945879075.1 Akkermansia muciniphila
CCGCGATTTGTCCGCTAATCTCAAGTAGCCGTGAACGACAACGAGTCCTCCATGAAGCCGATGCCTGCGAGGTATTCCGGCTTGCTGCCGCAGAAGGGCTGGCCGGCGAGGAACCTGAAATTCCTCCGCCAACGGATCGTCCCGGGGATGTTCCTGCGGAGCAATGGCGACGTGCTCGAGCCGGTGCTCGCGCCGCCGGATCTGGACAAGGTGCGGATCACTTGGATCGGGCACGCGTCGTTTTTCCTGCAGTTCGCCGGACACTCGGTGATCGTCGATCCGAACTGGGCGAAGTGGCACGGCCCGGTGAAGCGCTCGCGCAAGCCGGGACTCAACCTGCACGGCGTGCCGGAGGTGGATCTGGTGTTAGTCACCCACGCGCACTTCGACCACCTGCACAAGCCGAGTTTGAAAATCCTCCAGGCGCGCGAGGGGATCGTGGTCCCGATGGGCAGCGGCTCGCTCGTGAAGCGGCTCGGATTTCCCGCCACCCACGAGATGAAAATCTGGGACGCGCTGAGTTTCGACGAGCTCGAAATCATCCACACGCCGTCCCATCACTGGGGCGCGCGCTTCATCCATGACGTCCACCGCGACTACGGCGGCTACATCGTCCGCGCCGGCGGCAAGAGCGTGTTCCATTGCGGCGACAGCGCTTACTTCGAGGGCTTCAAGGAAATCGGCCGGCGCTATGAGATCGACGTCGCGCTCATGCCCATCGGCGCTTACGAGTCGCCGAGCGGGCGCGACGTGCACATGAACCCGGAGGAGGCCGTCCGCGCGTTCGCTGATCTCGGGGCGAAGGCGCTCATTCCGATGCACTACGGGACGTTTCCGCTAGGCAACGAGCCCCACCACGAGCCGGTCGAGCGGCTGCTGATGGAGGCGGACCGCCTCGGCATCAGCGAGCAGGTCCTCATTGCGGAAGAAGGGGTCGGCATCGAGTGGTGACTAATCTTTTCGGGAACAAATCGCATTCTCACGTATCCTACCCGCATGAACCGCCGACTCGCACTCTCGTTGTTGCTCCTCGTTCCCACGCTCGCTTCCTGCGAACCCGAAAAAGCCATGAATCCCGCTGACAAACAAGCCGCCAAGATGCCCGAAGTCCCCGCAGGTGCGGAAACCGCCACGCTCGGCGCCGGTTGTTTCTGGTGCATCGAGGCCGCCTATCGCCAGCTCGACGGGGTTTACTCCGCCACCTCCGGTTACATGGGCGGCTCGGTGAAGAACCCGACTTACGAGCAAATCTGCGACGGCGACTCCGGCCATGCGGAGGTGGTGCAGGTGGTTTTCGATCCCAAGAAAATCTCTTACGAGAAGGTGCTCGCCTGGTTCTGGGATCTCCACGATCCGACGACGCTCAACCGCCAGGGCAACGACTCGGGAACCCAGTACCGCTCGGCGATCTTCTATCACTCGGAGGAGCAGAAGAAAGTCGCGGAAGCTTCGAAGGCTGCTGCCAAGGCGAATTTCAAAGATCCGATCGTGACGGAGATCACCCTGGCCGCGGAATTCTATCCGGCTGAAAAGTATCACCAGAATTACTACAACGAGAACAAGTCGAAGAACCCGTATTGCCGGTTTGTGATCGAACCCAAGCTGAAGAAGCTCAAGCTCGATCACTGAGGCCCGGAGCATCTCAGAGCTGGAAGCTGTCCTCCGCCGGACTCGCACCGATGGCGATCTGGACTTCTCCGTTCGCGGAAAGGTGGGTGAGGCAGTGATAGACGTCCTCGGGATCGGCATCGATTTCGGTGGCGATATCCGCGGCGTTTTTGGCGGAGGCGGTGAGCTGGCTGCGGACTTGGGTGAGGGTTTCCAAGAAGGCCCCGGCGGCCTTTTTTCCCGCTTCCACGCCGGGCTGGTGATAGGCGTTGATGTTGACGAGCGAGGCGTAGAACGAAACGGTGCGCTCGAAGAGGGCGATGAGCAGGCCGAGGTGGAACGGCGTGACCTCGGGGATGGAAAGGGTCAGCGATTTGCGGCCGGAATCGTGCAGCGCTTTGCGGGTGCCGCGGAGGAAACCTTGCAGGTAGTCCGCAGTGCTGGTGCCGGGATCGACCTCGATGCTGTGGCCGGCACGGCCTTTTCTCACTTCGATGAAGGTGGCGAAGAAATTGTTCACGCCGTCGCGGAGCTGTTGGACATAGGCGTGCTGGTCGGTGGAGCCTTTGTTGCCGTAAACGGCGAGGCCTTGGTGGACGACCTTGCCGTCGAGGTCATGCTCCTTGCCGAGCGACTCCATGACGAGCTGTTGGAGGTATTTGGAAAAGAGGACGAGCGAGTCCTTGTAGGGCAGGACGACCATGTCCTTTTCGCCTTTGCCGTTAGTCGCGCTGTGCCATGCGATGGCGAGCTGCATGGCGGCGTTTTCCGCAGCGTCCTGCTTGCGGGTTTCCGCATCCATCGCGGCGGCTCCGGCGAGCAGGGCGTCGATGTCGAGCCCTTGCAAGGCGGCGGGCACGAGGCCGACGGTGGAGAGCACGGAAGTGCGGCCGCCGATCCAGTCTTCCATCGGAAAGGTAGCGATGAAGCCGAGCTGCTTGGCGTATTGGTCGAGCTTCGATCCGGTGCCGGTGACGGCGGCTGCGTGGCGGCCGAAGTCAAGGCCGGCGGCTTCCCAAGCGGCTTTGGCTTCGAGCATCCCGTTGCGGGTCTCAGCGGTGCCGCCGGATTTGGAGATGACGAGCACGAGGGTTTTTGCGAGTCCCACGGTGGAGAGTTTCGCGATGACGGCGTCCATGCCGGCGGGATCGGTGTTGTCGAAGAAGTAGAGAGGCAGCCGTGCGTTCTGGCCGATGGCCTCGGAAACAAGCTGCGGGCCGAGCGCGGAGCCGCCGATACCGATGAGCAGGACTTGTTGGAAGACTCCACCGGATGGCGGGGTGATATTGCCGGCGTGGACTTTTTCCGCGAAATCCTTGAGCGCGGCGATGGGCTCGGTGATGGCCTTTTTCAACTCCTCGGTCGGGGCGAGGTCGGCGTTGCGCAGCCAGTAGTGGCCGACCATGCGGCCTTCATCGGGGTTGGCGATGGCCCCGGACTCGACGGCGACCATGTCGGCGAAGGCTTTGGAAATTTTCGGTGCGAGGGCCTCGATGTAGCCGGGCGCGATGTCCATCAGGGATAGGTCGAGGGAGAAGCCGAATTGCGGGTAGCGGAGGAGCGATTGGTTGTAGGATTGCCAGGACATGGTGGTAAAAGCTGAAATTCTCAGATGGGCGAATGTGCCTTGGTGGGCACGGCTGAGACTTGCGTTTCGCGTGTCGCGTGTCGATGCCTTTGGGGATGATTTCCAGTCATCCGTGATATGTGTGTGGGGTCACTGGTTTCGCCGCGTTGGAGGTCATCTCGGTTTCTTGAAATCGGGATCTTCATCCGAGGGCTGCTTTCCTGACAGGCATCATGATTCGGTCACGATGGTCCACGCTGCTGCTGTTGCGGCGCAAAAGGGTTCAATAGGTGAGAATGGCGTGGACCGGGTGGGGGGCCAGCTTGGCGCGGCCTTGGAGGAAGTCTAACTCGATGAGCACGGAGATGCCGACGATGTTGGCGCCGAGTTCGTCGAGGAGTTTCACGGCGGCTGCGGCGGTGCCGCCGGTGGCTAATAGGTCATCGACCAGCAGAATGGATTCGCCGGGGAGGATCGCGTCTTCGTGGAGCTCGACGATGGAGTCGCCGTATTCGAGTGAGTAGGCGGTTTGGCGGGTTTTCCAGGGAAGCTTGCCCTTTTTTCGGACGGGCACGAAGCCCGCGCCGAGGCGGTCGGCGACCGCGGCGGCGAAGATGAATCCACGGGCGTCGATGCCCACGACCTTGTCGATTTTCATGTCGCCCGCCGTTTCGCAGAGCAGCGAGATGGACTCGCGGAAGAGTTTTCCGTCGGCGAGGATGGGGGTGATGTCCTTGAAGATGATTCCCGGTTTCGGGAAATCGACGACGTCACGGATGGCGGCGCGGAGGCTTTCGACGGCAAGCATGGTGAGAGGAGGCTATGGCGCTGGGGCGGAATTGGAAATGCGAATTGTCCGGCATGTCGGGAAGGGTATGAAATCGGCGAATGGATGCGCGGGGAGGGGATTAGACGTCTTTCAGTTTGCCCGCTGCCCGCCCGACTGTTACTCGTGAAGGACGGAGTGGATCTCCGGCCATCGCGATGAAACTGCAAACCCTCTCGTTGCTGTTCTTTGGCGTTTTACTCTCAGCTGCTCAAGAAGCGGATCCCTTCTTGGCCCCGGTATCCCCGCCGGAGAATCCCGAGGAAGCGGCCCTCGTGAAGATGCTCGAAAAACTCGTACCGCGCTCCAGGGGAATGGGGTTGCGCGTGAACGATGACGGAGCTCCCGCGATCTGTGTTTTCATGTATGAGAATCCCGACCTGTCGGCGCTCCGGGGAATGCCGGTGCGGGCCATGGAAATCATGGGATCGAATGATGATCTGGCATCGGGGAAGACGATGGACCTCGGGCCCTTGGCCGGGATGCCACTTGAGACGCTTTGGATTTGGAAAGCTCCCGTGAAGGATTTTTCTCCCCTCAAAACCACCCGTCTCAGAAAGCTGCTGATCATGGGGGGCATCGGTCACTGATGTTTCCCCACTGAAGGATCTGCCTTTGATCGATCTGGATCTTTGGGCGACCTGCGTTTCGGATATTTCTCCGCTGAAAGGGATGCGGCTCACGCATCTGAACATTGATTGCAGCGAAAGCGCGAGGGTGTAGCGTTGCTCTCGGGCCAGGCGACTGTAGTGGTTCATATGGCTTTCGGTTCGGTTTGGCGATTGAACCAGAAGCCTCACACCGCCCCTGGTCTCTTGCCAACTTTCCCGATTGCACTGGCCGCTTGAATCCGCCGTCGCCAAGGCCGGATTGAAGTTCACGCGCTTGTACGGCGGGGGCAAATAGGCCTCTGGTTTCATGGGGACGACATTGTCGATCTAGCTCCGCTGAGAGGATTGCCGGTGGTTTCCCTGGGTTTCCGAGATTCGAAGGTTTCAGACCTTCGTCCCTTGGCTGGTTTGCCGTTGGGGAGTCTTTGCATCAGAAGTTCCGCTCTTACTGACCTGTCGCCGCTGAGCCAAACCCCGATCACATCACTCTATTTGAACAGCGACAACCTGGTCGATCTCGGGCCGCTGAAGGAAACGAAATTGAAAACGCTCTCCCTCGGGTGTCCGAAACTCACCGATCTTTCAGCGCTTCGCCACCTGCGGTTGGAGTATATGAATCTCAGGGGCAGTGGCGTGACGGACCTGAGTTCCCTGGAGGGAATTTCGGTTGAAGTCATTGATTTCGACATCGAGCCTCTCACCAGAGGCTTGGACGTCCTTCGCGGCATCAAGGCCTTGAGGCAGATCAACTCCTGCGAAACGGAAGGCTTCTGGAACGAGCGTGATGGAAAGAAGCCCGAAGGCGAGGACTCCAATGCCGTGGATCCATTCGAGGAACCGCAACAGGAGCAATCAAAGTGAAAGCCGATGCTGCGCGACGACCATGGCGATGTTGGCGGGGTTGATTCCATTTTTCATGGCGTGCGTTTCCCAATTTTCCACGGCATTCACAACCTGTTGGACGATGTCTGCCGGCCTGTTCACGTCATGCTCGTTTCCCAGTCGGATCAGGTCCTTGATGGTGATGGACGAACTCTTGCCGTTGATTTTTGCGGCACGAAATCCGGAGGCGAGCGGGTAGGTGGCGAGGGTGAGGTCGAACGCCGGAGCCAGTGTCCATTTCCCGTCGGCATCCATTAGAAACGCGTGGTTTCTGCCGTGATCGTCGTCGTTGGCGGCGACCAGGTTGAACATCGCCCGCCGGAAGATTTCCTCCACGCTGCGGTGGTCGCGGGTGAGGGACCGGCTGATTTCCATCAGGTCCGCGTATTCGAGGCCGTCGCGCAGCGGAGTGTGCGTTAGTCCGGAATAGGAATGAAGGTGCAGGCGTTCGCCTTTGTCAGTCCGGTCGAAGCGGCGGCTGAGGAAGTGGCAGCCGCCGGCGGCTTCCAGCAGCCGGGTTTCCGGCACGGTGATCCCCGCGGCGCGGGCCATGTCGGCGTAGGTGGCTTCGATGCGGCCCTCCTGCAAGGCCGGTTCGGTGTCGAACTTGATCAGCCAGTTTCCAAATCCGGATGGCGGTGGATCGTCGAGCCGGACTTCGGAAAAATCCTCGGAGATCGCGAGCAGCGCTTTCGGTTGCGCGCCGCCCGGCGATATGCCGCTTTTCAACAGTGCTGCAAGCACCTCGCCGGTTCCTCCGCGGAGGGTTTCGCGGGCGGCATCGACCAGTTCGCCGAGTTCGGCCAGCATGCCATCGTTGAAATCCGCGTCATCCAGCGCTGGTAGAAACGCGAGCGCTCCCATTTTCCGGCTTCCCTGGCAGGCGAGTTTGCGGAGGGCGGTCACCCGGTTCCAAGGGATGCCACGAGATTCGAAATGACGCTGCATGAGACGCTCGCCCCACCAGTCGGGAAGCGCATCCTGAAACAAGCCGTGAAGTTCGCCGAAACCAGGCACGGGCGTGCTGACGGCGCCTGGAGTCGAGTTCGGCAGATAGATCGGCGAGAGTTCGCGGCTGCCCGCACGCCACGCGGAGTCGTATTCGAAAAACACCGTGCCGCGGTCGTTCTGATAGAGCCGGCCGATTCGTTGCGCCTCGCGCCCCGCCCAGTGGACTTCAAGCTCCATCACCGGCTCCTTTCCGCTTGCGGCGAGGCGCCCGCTGGCGTTCGGCGCGCTTCACGGCTTCGATGGATTCGACGGCGGAGTGACTTGCGAACAGGTCGCGGATTTCTCCATCCACGCCGAGGGCGACCGCGATGCGGATGAGTCGTTGAAACGAGCCCTGGCCCTTGGACTCGATGAGTTTCAGGGTGGAAACGGCCACTCCGGAGAGTTCTGCCAGTTCGTCCTGGGTCCAGCCTTTGGCTAGGCGGAGCGTCCGCAGGCGATGTCCAATATTCCTTGCGAGGGAAACGGGATTGCGCTGAGTAAAGGCTGATATTTTGTCCATTGGTGACAATTTAGCCATCAAAGGACAAAATATCAACGATTGATTTCACCTCACTTTGACTGCTCGAGCATCCGGAGCAGCGGGGCTTCGGCGCGGGCGCGGATGGATTCCTCCATCTCAACGCGGGGCTGGAGGGTGTCGAGGCAGTCGCGGAGTTTTTGGAGGGTGTTCATTTTCATGTAGCGGCAGTCGGCGCAGGCGCAGCGGTCGGTGGGTCCGGCGATGAGGTTTTTGTCCGGGCACTCCTTGCGCAAGCGGTGGAGCATGCCGCTCTCGGTGACCACGATGATGTCTTTGACCGGCGCGTTTTTGCAGTAGCTGACCATTTTCTCGGTCGAGCAAACCTCGTCGGCTAACAAGCGGACGGCCTGGGTGCATTCGGGGTGGGCGACGACAAGGGCGTCCGGGTATTCGGCCTTGATGCGGTTGATCGAATCGCGGGTGAACTCGACGTGCACATAACAGTTGCCCTTCCACAGGTCCATCTTGCGGCCGGTTTGCTCCATGACCCAGGCGCCGAGGTTTTCGTCCGGGACGAAAAGGATGGGTCGGTCTGCGGGCGCAAGGTTGACGATTTTGACGGCGTTGCCGGAGGTGACGATCACGTCGCAGAGCGCTTTGACGCCGCCGGAGCAGTTGATGTAGGCGATGACGTAGTAATTCTTCTCGGCGTTGGCCTTGAGGAAGGCTTCGAGATCGGGGGCGGGGCAGGATTGCTCGAGCGAGCAGCCGGCGTCGGCGTCCGGGAGGACGACGATTTTTCCGGGGTTCACGATCTTCGCGGTCTCCGCCATGAAGTGGACGCCGCAGAAGACGATGACGTCGGCATTGGTGGCCTTGGCGTGATAGGCGAGGCCGAGCGAGTCGCCCACGTAGTCGGCGACGTCCTGGATATCGCCGGTCTGATAGTTGTGGGCGAGGATGACTGCGTTCCGGGCCTTTTTGAGGGCGAGGATTTCCTCTTTGAGGTCGAGGGCGGCGGGCATTTCGGAATGGAGTGTTAGGGTTGCGGGCTCAGCTCGGGGATCATCTCGATGGTGCCGGTGTGTTTGGCGCCGGGTTTGACGATGAGCGAGGTGGTGCGGACAAGGCCTTGGAGGTGGGCGCGTTTTTCGAGGGTGACGGGGCCGGAGCAGGAGATCTGGCCGCGGACGTTGCCGTCGATGAAGGCGCTGGTGGCGCTGACCGGGTTGAGGAACTCGACGCGGGAGCCTTTTTCGACGCGGAGGTTCCGGCATTGGACGTCACCGGTGATTTTGCCGTGGCTACGGATGATCAGGTCGCCGGAGCATTCGACCGAGCCGGCGAGCTCGCCGAGGACGGTGAGGTTGTGACACTTGAGGGTGGCGCCGGAGACGGTTCCGGATTTCTGAATGACGACGTCGCCACAGGTCTGGATGCGGCGGTTCCAGTGCTCGGTGATGTCGTAGTCGAGCAGGCTGATGTAGCCG
Organism: Akkermansia muciniphila; assembly: GCA_945879075.1. Taxonomy (GTDB): domain Bacteria; phylum Verrucomicrobiota; class Verrucomicrobiia; order Verrucomicrobiales; family Akkermansiaceae; genus Luteolibacter; species Luteolibacter muciniphilus_C. The sequence goes on from CAMCUY010000052.1 coordinate 8,459, forward strand.
CTGCATTTCGGGCACTGGCTGGACTGGGCGTTCCCGACGGTGGAGTAGGAGTGGCCGCAGCCGAAGCAGGTGATCTCGCGCGGCGGTTTGGCGGGGTTGAAGAGCCGCATCAGGAATGACTGCGGCACCGGCACGACGGGGCCGCGGCGGAGGAATGGCTGTGCGGGCGCTTGAGGCGGCGGCTCGGGCTCCGGGTCGGAATCCTTGCGCGGGGCGGCGAGCCGGGTGACCGGGCGTTTTCTAACGACTCCTTTGCCATCTCGGACTTGGAAATTGGCGCGGCACGCCCGGCATTGCGTGGAAACCACGAGCGCGGGTTCGAACTGCACTTTCCCGCAGTCCGGGCAAGCTACCTCGATGCGATGGCGCTGGGGCTCATCGGCCATGGCGGTATGGATGGGATTTCGAAGGAAGCGGCTTCGACAAGTTAGATGGAAGTGCCGGCAAGGGTGCCTTGTTTGGGGGCTTCGGGTGTCGGAGCGGCTTTGTTCGCGATTGACTGCAGGGCGGTGGCGGGCTGGGCGGGCGCGACCGCTTGGGCGGGAGTGCCGACGGTGGATTTCCCGACGAAAATGGCGCCGGCCTCGATGGCGAGGGACTTGGCCTTGATGTCGCCGATGACTTCGGCGCTGGCCTTGAGTTCGACGCGGTCGGCGGCGGTGATGTTGCCGTGGACCTTGCCGTAAATGACGACGGTTGCGGTTTTGATCTCGGCCTTGATGCGGGCGTTTTCGCCGACGGTGAGATTGCCGTCGGAGGTGATTTCGCCTTCGATCTTGCCGTCAACGACGAGGTCGTTGGTGAACTTGACGATGCCTTTAATTTCCACGTCGGTGGAGAGGAAATTGCGGGTGGCGGCGGGCCGGGCGGCGGGCGCGGCAGGTTGCTGCGAACCGTAGGCCGGTGAAACGGGCTCCGGGTGGCGGATTTCCGGAAGGGGTGAAGCGGACCGCTGGGATTCGCTGTTGTCTTGGCCAATTACTTTTTTAAACACGGGAGCAAACAATGGTTGGAGTTATGACGATGTCAAATTGATTCAAGGCTCGGGCGCGGCCTGAGTTTCTGGTTTCGGTGCGGAAGGAGCGATGGTCACTCCGGGTGTGAGTGATGCCTTGATGGCGGCGGCAGGATCAGCCGGTGGAGCCGGTGGCGGCTCGATTTCGCCCGGTGGCTTGGTCTTCAAGATGGCTAGGCGGCGGTTGGCGGTGTCGGCGAAGCTGCTGTCGGCGTTTTTCGCCTTGGTGTAGGAGGCTTCGGCTTTTTCGAGGTCGCCGGCGGATTTGGCGATGTCGCCGAGGGAAATAAGGGCGAAGGGTGCGATGAAGCTGGCGGCCGGATCGGCGGCGAGCTCTTCGAAGAGTTTGGCGGCGTCTCCGGATTTACCCTGGGCCATGAGCTTGGAGGCGAGATTTACCTTGGCGGTGGGAACCGCCGGATGCGCGGGCGACTCGCTGATGAATTTCCGGAGCGTGGCGACGGCGTCATCCTGCTTGCCCGCGGTCCACTGGCTGTTGGCGAGGAGCACCATCGCGCTGCCGGCGGCGGTGGTGCCGGCGTGTTCGGTGACGACGGCTTGGAGGGCGGCGAGGTCCTCGGCTTTGGTGAGGGCGGCACCGGCGGTTTGCTGGCGGCTGGTTTCCACGCCGCGGTAAATCACCAAGGTCACGGCTCCGATAGCGAGAAGGATGGCAAAAACGATGATGCCCATTTGATTGCGGTCGAGGAATGCTTCGAAGGCGTTGGGGCCTTGCGAAATTTCAGCAAGCGGGACGGGAGATTCAGTGAGATCGGTGGACATGATGGGGATGCGGAAAGCTGCGAGGACCGATCAAAGCGGCAGTGGCGTCGAAATCAATGCGGAACTCGGGAAGTTTGCCGATTTCCGCGAATTGGGGGCGCATCCGCGTCGGCGGGTGGATTTTTAATGGCCAGAGCCGGGCGGCCTGCCTAGGCTGCCGCCGCATGCCGAAACGGGTTTACGTGGTCGCGGGGGAGTTGAGCGGAGATGCTCACGGGGCGGGATTGCTGCGCTCCCTGGTGGAAATGGTGCCGGACATTGAAATCCACGGCGCGGGCGGTCCGGAAATGGTGGAGATCGCGGGGCCGGGCTTGCGGGACTGGGTCGAGCACGCCGCGGTGATGGGCGTTTGGGAGGTTTTGAAACGCTACGGCTGGTTCAAACAACGGTTTGCCGAAATGCTGGCGGAGGTGAAAATATTCCAGCCGGACCTGCTCCTGCTGATCGATTATCCGGGCTTCAATCTCCGCTTCGCCGAGGCGGTGAAACGCGAGTGCCCGCAGACGCGCATCGTTTATTACATCAGCCCGAAGGTGTGGGCCTGGAACAAGCGCCGCATCCCGGTCATGGCGCGGGTGCTGGATGAAGTGCTCTGCCTGTTTCCGTTCGAGCCGCCGATTTTTCAAGACGCCGGACTGAAATCAACCTTCGTCGGTAATCCGCTGGTGGACGAGTTGGAGGAAAAACGTCTTCCCGACGCGCACCGCGACGAGCGTCTGGTCGGGCTGTTTCCCGGCAGCCGCGAGCGGGAAGTCGCCCGGCTTTTCCCGATGATGGTCGAGACCGCGAAACGGCTGAATTCGTCCGACGCCGCGCTGAAATTCGAAGTCCCCGCCGCGTCCGCGAAGCTGGCTGCGCAGATCCGCGGCTTGCTGGCGGAGGCCGGGGCGGGGGACCTGATCACCGTCACCACCGGCGGCAGCCACTCGTTGATGCAGCGGGCCTGCTGCGCGGTGATCGCCAGTGGCACCGCGACGCTGGAGGCGGCGTATTACGGGCTGCCGTATTGTCTCGTCTATCGGGTGGCGCCGCTGACGTATGTGCTGGGGAAAATGTTGGTGAAAATCGAACATATCGGCCTGGTCAACATTCTGGCGGAGGAAGGCGTGGTCGAGGAATTGATCCAAGCGCGGGCGGAGCCGGTGGCCGTGGCGCGCATCTTGAACGGGTTTTTGGAATCCCCGGCCAAACGCGAAGCCTTGCAGGCGCGGCTCGCGGAAACATCGGCCATGCTCGGTGGAAAAGGCGCCCACGCCCGCGCCGCCCGCGCCGTGGCGGACTGGCTGGCGCGATGCGCGCCCTTCCTTGGATGAGGGGAGGCCTTGACCTGCTGGGATTCCGGGCCTATGAGAATAGATTATGGGCGATTTCGCCGGTGATTTGGCAGCCCTGTTATTTTTCAAGTCCCAATGTCCCCGCGTGCTTTGCTCATTTTCCTGACGGCCTTGTCGAGTGTTGCGCTCGCCTTGCTTTCAGTATCCTGCGGGGTAGCTGGCGCTCCGGTGTCCTATCGGAAGGCGGAGCGTGTGTTGCACCATTGGTATGACGAAGGTGGGGCGGGCCGGATTTCTGTCAGAATCAGCCTCACCGACCAGATCGCGGAAATCAAACGCGGCGACCGTGAAATCGGCTGGTGCTACGTGGCGACCGGCAAGCAAGGTCACGGCACGGCTCCGGGAAACTACAAGATCACGGAGAAGATCGAAGACAAGCATTCCAATCTCTACGGATGGTTAGAAGACGAGTTTGGAAATGTGACGGACGACGACGCGCGGTCCCGCGACCGGGTGCCGGAGGGGATGGTTTACGTGCCGGCGCCGATGCCGCACTGGATGCGGCTCACTTCGTATGGGGTGGGGATGCATGGCGGCTTGATTCCGGAGCCGGGAAAGCCGGCATCCCACGGTTGCATCCGTTTGCCAAAGGAGTTCGTGCCGCTGCTTTTCGATGCCGTGGTGGTCGGCACTCCGGTGACGATCACCACCGCGCCGAGTCACCGCAGCCGCATGGAAATCGAGAGTCATCCGCCGGATCAAAACAAGGTTTCCGAGCGAGTCAGGGCCGGGAGCTCCGGGGGACTTCGGGCGGACGGCAGCGCGGAGGCGGTGACTTATCGCAACGGTTTGCCGGCTCGTTACTATTGAATGGCGGTGGTGCCGCGCGCGCTTACGGTTGGGCGGGGATGTAGAGTTCGGAGCCTTTCGCGAGGACGGTGGCTTCGGTGAGATCGAGTCCGTTGAGGGCGTTGAGCCGCTCGGTGTTGGTGCCGTGTTTGGCGGCGAAGTCTCCATAGGTCATTTCGGCATCGACGGCGACAGGGTGGAGTTTTCTGTCGAGGGTCGTGGCGGCGGGAGTTTCCTCGGCGGCCGGTTGTTTCGTCGTGATTGGCGTAGGAGCAGTTGCTGGCTCGGGGGGGGGCGTGGGCTCGGGCGCTGCAATTGGGGTGGCTTGAGCGGTGGGCGGCATGGATGGAGCACTCGCGCTGAGTTCGAGGATCTGGCCCGGACGGAGCGCGGTGGGCTTGAGCTTGGGATTGGCTGCGATCAGAGTTGCGGTGCTTATTTTGTATTTTCTGGAGATGCTGGAAAATGTCTCTCCTTGTTTCACGGTGTGAGTCTTGGTGAGGGGCTTCGGCTGCGGTGCTGACGTAGCGGCTGGCACCGGGGCGACTGCGCCGGGGATATTGAGTTTTTGGCCCGGTTGAATGATGGAGCTGGTTTTCAGGCCGTTGGACTTGGCGAGTTTTTCGGGACTCGTGCCGACTTGGCGGGCGATTCTATCAAGGCTGTCGCCGGCTTTGACCGTATAGGTCGCCGCCGCCGACGGCGTGGGGTTGGCGATGGTTTCCATCCTGGTGGCTGCCGAAAGAATCGGGGCCGACGTGGGCCGCTGCTGGCGCGAGCCGCCGCTGTCGAAGCGCAGCTTGGAATTCTCGTCTTCCAATTGTCGGATCTGCCGTTCCTGCTCTCGGCATAGCGCGCGAAGCGTCTCCAACTCGGATTTGGCATGCACGGCGGGGGTGGCGAAAACCAAGGACAACGTGGCGAACAGCAGAATGGGCTTCATAACGGAGGGCTTTTTTCAAATTCTCAAATTAAGATCAAGCGAAATTACGGTTTTCTTAACTATTGAAGCTGTTTTGCTTCTGACGAAAGGAGCGAAAAAAACGGGCGGCCCCGAAGGACCGCCCGTTGGCGTGGAATTGGCAGGGCCGGATCCGCCTCAGTTGGCGCGACCGGTGTAGGAGTTGTCCTCGGTCTTGACGTTGATTTTCTCGCCGACGTTGATGAACAGCGGCACTTGGACGATGAGGCCGGTTTGCATCACGGCGGGCTTGTAAACATTGTTCGCGGAGTCGCCTTTGACGCCTTCCGAGGACTCGGCCACGGTCATCACCATCGAGAGCGGCAGGTCCACCGCGACGACGATGCCGTCGGCGACGAGCAAGTTGTAGAGCTGGCCTTCGATGAGATAGTTTTTGACGCCTTCGATGAGGTCTTCATAGACGACGGCGTCCTCGTAGGTGTTGGGGTCGAGGAAATGGTAGCCGCTGCTGTCCTTGTAGGAATATTCGTGCGGGGTGCGCTCGAGGACGACACCTTCGACGCTGTCGTTGGAGGTCATGCGGAGGTTGAAAACCTTTTTGGTGGCGACGCTGCGGATCGACATCTGGACGTAGGAAGCCATCCGCGGAGGGGTCTTGAGCTCGTGGTCGGTGACGAGACAGACTTCGTTGTTGTGGCGGACGGCGTGTCCTTTGCGGAGGTTGATGATAGGTGTGCTAGCCATGACTTGCGGATTGAGATAGGGCGGGATAGGCGCTGAAGCAAGCCCGTATTGGGGGAAAACGGCGGCTCAGTCGCGCTGTTGTTTGATCCAGACGGCGAGTTTCAAATCGTCGTCGCCGGCGGCCCAGAGTTGGCGCAGGAAATCGGCGGGGTGGATGTCGCCGTGGTTTTTGAGGAATCTCCGGTCGCCGCCGCAGCCGAACATCAGGTCCGGATCGAGCTCGCCGCGGAGTTTCGCGCGGCCCTTGGCGATGAGCCGGGGCAGGTAGGGCATGCCTTCGAGTTCGTCTCCGAAGGTCGGGAGGTCGTCGCAGGTGAGCACTTTGTCAGCGGGAAGGCGTTTCTGAACGGCGATGAAATAATCACGCCGAACCGCCGCGACGAGCAGCGCGGTCGAGATGGACGGCACGCCTTCGCTGCTAAAATCCTCGACGAAGTCGAAAAACTCGCGCGGTTGGCAGCCGATGCCGGCGAGGAACACAAGGTCATCGTGGCTGTAATAATTTTCGAAATCCAAGTCGCCGGATTGGAAGGCGGCGGCGCAGCGGTCGAAGAGGGCGAGAAAGGTGTCGTTCCAAGTCATGGCGGGGAGTAGAGCGGAAAATCAGCCTTCCGCATGCTTTTTCTTTGCGCCCGGAGCGATGGCGTCGATCGCAGCGAGCAGTCCTTCATCCGGCATCGACATCGGCACCCTGCAAAACTTCGCCTACGTCTCGCGAAACGTCCCATACCCGCTGCGCACCGAACAGCTCTCGTGGGAGCACCACCGGCTCATCGCCAAGCTGCCAGAACCGGAGCAGGCCACCTGGATTGAAACCTGCATTTCCGAAAACCAATCGGGCCAGCGCATGTCCACCCGACGCCTGCGCAAGTCGCTCAACCTCGGCCGCGTCGCCTGCGAAAATGACCTGGAGCCGGACGACTCTGACAAGGGGATCGAGAACCATCTCCCTTTCGTGAACCGCCTCGTCGTCTGGTGGAAACGGATGCAAGCCGATCTCTTCCTCGCCAACGCCACCGAAGAACAACGGGCCGCCATCAAGCGCGACCTCGAACCCGTGATCTCCATCTACAACCAACTCTGACTCCATGAATGCCTGCCTCAATGAATGCCAAGCCGCGATTGATGCGGTGAAGGAACTCCTCGAAACCCATTTCCAAGAAGCGGAGGACTGCGCCGATGAAGACGGCAAGTTCAGCCTCGGCTTCAGGGTGAGCTTCGACCGGTCCCACTCGCCCACTAAGCTCAAGGTGACGTGCCGCGTGGCGAAAGTGACCACCGACGAGATCGAGTGCTCCATCGACGATCCGGCCCAGCCCAAATTGCCTCTCTGATGGCCACCCGCGCCCGTCCCGTGTTCCGAGGTGTCAAGCCACCCAGCAGGCTGGAGAAGCGCTTTGAGATGCTGTGGCAGGCGCAGGGTGGTCCGGAATTAGAGAAGGAATTCCGCTTCCATCCAATCCGCCGCTGGAGGGCCGACTTCGCCCACCTCGAATCCAGGACCCTCATCGAGATCGAGGGCGGCATCTACATCAACGGCCGCCACAACCGTCCTGCCGGATTCGCCGCCGATCTGGAGAAATACCTCGAGGCATCTCTAGCAGGGTGGCGGGTGATCCGGCTCGGTCCAAACGAGCTAACGGCGGCTCATATCGATCGTCTCGTTTCCCTGGTGCAGCCCAGTTGACTCCCACCGCCTGACATGGCTCAGCTTTCAATCCTCGTCACCGGCTCCTCAGGTTTCATCGGCACCCACACCGTGCGCCACCTTCACGAAGCAGGGCACAGGATCACCGCCTTGGACTACATGCCGCCCAAGGAGCCGCTTCCCGAGGGCGTTCGGTTCGAGCAATGCGACATCCGCCAGGGCATGTTCCCCAACCTCTGCTTCGATGCCGTGGTCCATCTGGCAGCCCTTGCCGGCGTGCGCCCCTCCATCGACCGCCAGCTCGACTACGAGATGACCAACGTGATCGGCACGCTCCGCCTGCTGGACTTCTGCCGCCGCATGCACGTCCCCACCTTCGTCTTCGCCTCCTCCTCCAGCATTTACGGCCCGAACTCGCCACTGCCCTTCGCCGAGGACGGTCCCACCGACCCGTGCAGCCCCTACGCTCTGACCAAACTCCACGCCGAACACTGGTGCCGCCTCTACTCCCGCCAACACGGTCTCCAGGTCCGCGCCCTGCGGTTCTTCTCTGTCTGGGGACCCGGCCAGCGCCGCGACCTCGCGCTTGAATCCTTCCAGCGGGCCATCGAGCAGGACCAGCCAGTCAAGGTTCTGGGAGACGGGAGCCAGCGTCGTGACCTCACCCACGTGTCCGACGTGGTCCGCGCCATCCACCTCGCCATCGGGTTCCAGGGAGGCGCATTCGAGGCCTTCAACGTGGGAACCGGCGTGAACCACTCCGTCATGGACATGATCGCCCACGCTTCCTCAAAAACGGGCAAAAAACCGGTCGCTTTACACTCTGCTTTACACCCTGCCGACGTCCCTGAAACGCTAGCGGATACTCAGAAATCCTATATTCTACTTGGGTTCCAGCCGCTTCACCCGTTCCAAATCTAGCAATTCAAGAGCGAAAAAAGTGTAAAGCTGAAAAAAATATCTCCCATGGAATTTGAGTGAGAGTCTGGAGACCCAAGGCCTTTGTCACCATTCGAAATAGATTTCCTGTTCACGATCAATGGGTTATAATACCAATTCTCTAAATTAATATGACTCCACTGTTTTGTTCGAAGCGTTTACTTGATTGAGCAGCCAGCTTCGACCTACCAACCGCAACACTGCTGCAGCGTCATCCCAATAGCGCTGCAGGGCGGGTAAAGTCGCTTCCCTCAGTTCC
>CAMCUY010000053.1 GCA_945879075.1 Akkermansia muciniphila
GGGAAATCTCTCGTCGTCGCCGGCTTCCAGGGCGTCACCCCGGACGGCATGATCCACACCCTCGGCCGAGGCGGCTCCGACCTCACCGCCATCGCCGTGGCCGCAGCGCTCAAGGCGGACGTCTGCCAGATCCTCACCGACGTGGACGGCGTTTACACCTGCGATCCGCGCGTGGTGAAAAACGCCCGCAAGCTGCCGGAAATTTCCTACGACGAAATGCTGGAAATGGCCTCCTCCGGCTCGAAGGTCATGCAGTCCCGCTCGGTCGAGTTCGCCAAGAAATTCGGCGTCGTTTTCGAAGTCCGCTCCTCACTCAACGATAATCCAGGAACCCTCGTGTTAGAAGAACATCCCAACATGGAAAACGTCGTCATCCGCGGCGTCTCGATCGAGCGCTCGCAGGCGCGCGTCACCCTCACCGGCATCCCCGACGAGCCCGGCATGTCCGGCCGCATCCTCGGCGCCCTTGCCGACGCGGAGATCAACCTCGACATGATCGTCTCCAACATCGCGCACGACGGCTTCGCCCGCCACTCGTTCACGATGCATTCCAGCGACCTCGGCAAAGCCCAGGCCGCCCTCAAGTCCGTGCTCTCCAGCCTCACCGCGAACGCGAAGATCGAAACCGAGGCCGGCATCGCGAAGCTCTCCGCCGTCGGCATCGGCATGCGTTCCCACTCCGGCGTCGCCGCCACCATGTTCAAGGCGCTCGGCGACGCGGGCATCAACATCGGCATGATTTCCACCTCGGAAATCAAGATCGCCGTCACCGTGGAAGAGCCCCGCATCGAAGACGCCGCGCGCGCGGTGCATGACGCGTTCGGCTTGGACAAAGTGCCGGCGTAGTGGCGATCACCGGTCGCCACGGATTCATTCATTCATTTTTCCACTCGCGGCGACCGGTGATCGCCGCCACGTTTCAACCGACCATGCACGCACGAATCCTTGGTTTCTGGCTCACCGCCCTCGCCATCGCGCCCGCTCAGGAATCCGTCACCGCGGATGATCTCCGCGCGCTGCTCAACGACCCCAACAGCGACCTCGCCAAACTCGCCGGGCAAATGGCCGGCAAAAAAGGCGGCAACCAGCTGTTCTATTTCCCCACCCGCGACGAGCCCGCCACCCCCGCCGCGTGGGGGCTGAAATTCGAGACCATCCATTTCAAGTCCGCCGACGACACCGCCCTCCACGGCTGGTTCATCCCCGCCAAGGGCAAAGCCGCCAAGTCCGCCAAAGCCACCGTCGTCTTCTCCCACGGCAACGCCGGCTCGATCGGCCACCACCTCGGCTTCTGCGCCTGGCTCGCGGAGGCGAGTTACAACGTCATCATCTACGACTACCGTGGTTTCGGGAAATCCGGCGGAACTCCCGACCGACGCGGCATGATCGACGACGTCAAAGCCGCCTTCGCTTACGCCCGCAAGCGCCCGGACATCGACACCAGCCGCCTCGTTTCCTACGGCCACAGCCTCGGCGGCGCACAATCCGTCACCGCCCTCGGCGAATCACCGGTTAGGGGGCTCCGCGCCATCGTCATCGACGGAGCCTTCGCCTCATATCTTGCGATGGCCCGCATCGTCGGCGGCCAGCTCGGAGCCAGCCTCGTCACCGACGAACTCGCGCCCAAGGACTTCGTGAAAAAGCTCTCGCCCGTCCCGCTGCTCGTCGTCCATGGCAGCAACGACGAGGTCGTGCCCGTCGCCCAAGGCCGCCAGCTTTTCGACGCTGCCGGCCAGCCAAAAACCCTCTTCGAAGTCAAATCCGGCCGCCACGGCACCGCGCTCTCCGCCGACGACGGAGCCTACCGCCGGAAAATGATCGCGTGGCTCGACGCCGCGCTCAAGATTTGAAAAGCGGCATTCCTCACTTCCAATGCTCTGGCTTGGCAGAATCCCGACAGGGCGGCCACGATCCGGTCTCGTGGCTGGGATTCATCAAGGTGGAAGGGGGCGTCGTCGCAAAATCAATGGAATGGGTGGCGGACGTCGGCGCGAGTGCGAGCGCTACCCTGCAAGCCATGTAACCCGGAGCTTGGTCAAATGCCGCACGACGGGTTGGGTGAAACAGGTAGGAGGGGAAATTCTGCCTCTCGCCGTGTTACGCGTGAATTTCAGCCATTCGGTCCCGCCGCCGGGAACCCCGCTGTTGGACGATACCGATCGGGTGGTCACCATTGGTTTTCAAAGCTCGGGTGGTGGCAATATCGGCTATGCCCTGCATGCCAAATCCCAAATCCCCCGGATCAGCCGCGTCCTGCCGGATTCCTCCGCCGCCGCCGCGGGCGTCCAGCCGAACGAGATGCTTCTCGGCATCGGTTCCAGATAGATCAGGGATTACGTGGATGCCGCGGATGCGTTTTTCTACGTCATCCCCGGCCAACCGGTGCGGGTGAAACTCATGAGGAACGTGCAACAACTGGAATTTACCCTGATGCCGACAAAGCCGAAAGGGCAAGGGGCGGGGTTGTCCCTTTGTCACGAGTTGACCGACGCCCGGCGGAGCCGGTCCATGATCGCCACACCGAGTCCGGTTTCGCTAACCGGCTCGGCGATGATCGCGTCGAGCCCGGCTTCGTCGAGCTGGCGCATCACGAAAAACAGGCGGATTGCCGCCTCCGCGAGCTTGCCGCTGCCGGGACTGAGCGACTCGATGACATCCCAGTCGTGAAGCGTGACATACGGGCTGTCGTCCTCGCCGGTGTAGCTCAGGAGCCCGTATTTCTTGCCCTCCTTGGGCGTGAAATCCGCCGGATTCTCCAATAGAATCAGCGGCGTGAGCGGCGCATAATGGCTGTCGAGCTGCCCCGGTGCCTGCGGAGCGTCGGATTTGATTTCCCGGACTTTCTCGACCCTGCCGAACTCCTGAAGCTGTTCCTTGGTGATAGGCCCGGCGCGGTGGAGCCGGAAAATCGGCTTCTTCCCTTCACGCGGTTCGATGGAAATAATCGTGCTCTCCACCCCTTCCGCGCAGGCTCCGGCATCCACGATGAGCGGGATGCGGCCGCCGAGTTCCTTCATCACTGCGGAGGCGGAGGTCGGCGAAATCCGGCCGAAGCGGTTTGCGCTGGGGGCCGCGATCGGGCGGCCGAGCTCCTTGCAGACCGCCCGGAAAACCGGATGCGCGCTCTGGCGGACCGCGACCGTCGGCAGCCCACTCGTCACCAAATCCGGCACGTCGGCGTGCTTTGGTAAAATCAACGTGAGCGGCCCGGGCCAGAACGCTGCCGTCAGCTTGTTCACCGTTTCCGCGATATCCTGAGGCACGATCGCCACGTTTTTCAAATCCCCGCGCGAGGCGATGTGGACGATGAGCGGGTCGAACGAAGGCCGCTCCTTCGCCGCGAAAACCTTGGCAACCGCCTCAGGATTAAACGCATCCGCCGCCAAGCCATAAACGGTTTCAGTGGGCAGGGCGACGATTTCACCGGCCCGCAGCAAGGCGCAAGCCTCGTTGACGGCGTCCTTCATTTCGTCATCGGCAACTTGGAGAATTCGGGTCTCAAACACGCGCGGGTTTTGGCAGAGCATCCCGCGTCTGGCGAATCTTGATTTCCTGAAATGACGCGCGGCCGTTTTTTACGGTTTATCCCCGCGCCTATGTCGAACTAGGGTGGGCGCATGAACGAATCGCAAGCCCCGCCGAAGAACATTGTTCTCATCGGCTTCATGGGCAGTGGGAAATCGACGGTGGGGCGCGAGCTGCATCACCGGCTCGGCTATCCACTGGTGGACATGGATCACGTGATCGAGCAACGGGCGCGGAAATCGATCGCCGCGATTTTCGCTGACGAGGGCGAGGAGGCGTTCCGGGAGATGGAGACGGCTTTGCTAGAGGAACTCAACGACCCCGCCGCGCCGCGACGGATTATTTCCACGGGCGGCGGCGTGATCGGACGCGAGCGGAACCGGGTTTTGCTGCGGCGGCTGGGATACGTCGTGTGGCTGCACGCGCCGCTGGCGGTGATCCTCGACCGGACCGGTAGAAACCGGGACCGGCCGCTGCTCCACACGGATGATCCGGCGGCACGGGTGGAGTCGCTGATGGCGGTTAGAAAGCCGCTTTACGCCGAGACCGCGCACTTGCACGTGGATACTTCCGGTCTGGACTGCGGCGAGCTGGCGACGGGGATTCTCGAAAGCGCGCGCTATTTTTTCACCGGCCATCTGTGAACATGATAGTGCGGCAGGTGAAAGCGTGGGCGACGGAGCTGGGGTTCGATGATTGCCGGATCGCGGTGGCGAAGGAGGCGAGTCACGCGGATCTTTTCCGCGAGTGGATCGGGGAGGGGAAGCACGGTGAAATGGCGTGGCTGGAGCGCACGCCGGAGCGGCGCTGCGATCCGCGCGAGGTTTTGCCGGGGTGCAAGTCGATCATCTGCCTGGCGCTGAACTACTATCCGGGTAGCAGTCCGTTTCCCGAGGGACATGGCGGCGGCTACCGGATCGCGCGCTATGCTTGGAATGAAGATTATCACGATCTAATCGAGAAGCGGCTGCGCGAGTTCGACGCGAAATTGCAGGCGCTCGGCGGCATCCAGCGCTTTTACGTCGATACCGGCCCGGTGCTGGAACGCGACTTCGCGAGCGACGCCGGTCTCGGCTGGAACGGTAAATCCACGGTGCAAATCCACCGTCACATGGGCGCGTGGTTTTTTCTGGCCGAGCTACTGACCACGCTCGATCTAACTCCAGACCAGCCCTTCGGCGATCATTGCGGAAAATGCACCGCCTGCATCACCGCCTGTCCGACGCAGGCAATCACCGCGCCGCGGCGGGTGGACGCGCGGCGCTGCGTCTCCTATCTGACGATCGAGCACAAGGGGCCCATCCCGGAGGAGTTCCGAGTCGCGATGGGCGACCGGATTTACGGCTGCGACGATTGTCTGGATGCGTGTCCGTGGAATCGCTTCGCGGTGGAGTCGCGGGAAATGACCTTTCACGCGAGAACCACGGTTTTCGAAAAGCGCCTCCGGGATTTTCTCGCGCTCGATGACGACGGCTTCCGCGCGCTGTTCGCCAAGTCGCCGATCAAACGGATCAAGCGCCCGCGCTTTCTGAGAAACGTCTGCGTGGCGTTAGGAAACACCGGGACGCGTGAGGATCTTCCCGCGCTGGAGCTCGCCGCCGCGGATTCCGACCCGTTGATTGCCGAACATGCCGCATGGGCGATCTGTCAGATCACGGGTCGGTGACGGGGTCGCGAGTGGCTACTCCGCGGGTTCGGCTTGGGGCACCTTCTTGAATTTCGCCCGCGCGATTTCGATCACCATCGGCAGCACCGAGATTCCGATGATGCCCAGCACGACGAGTTCGAAGTTCGCTTTGACGATTGGAATATTCCCAAAGAACCAGCCGCAGGGCAGGATGAGTCCCACCCACAGCAGCGCGCCGGTCACGTTGAAGAACATGAAGCGCCGGTAGTTCATTTCTCCTGAGCCGGCGACGAACGGGGCGAAGGTCCGGACGATGGGCACGAAGCGGGCGATGATGATAGTCTTGCCGCCGTAGCGGACGAAAAACTCGTTGGTTTTTTCGATGTGGCCGGGTTTCACGACCTTGGGAAAGGTCCGCATCATCCATCCGCCGAATTTTCGGCCGATCCAGTAGTTGACGGTGTCGCCAAGGATAGCGGCGACGAGAAGGATGATGGCGGCGATCCAGATGTTGAGGTTGGCGGTGGGGTCCGCCGCGATCGCGCCAATGGCGAAGAGCAGTGAATCACCTGGCAGGAAGGGGGTGACCACGAGGCCGGTCTCACAGAAAACAATCAGGAACAGCAGCCCGTAAACGAGCGTGCCGTGGGCGCTGATGAAGTCGCGGAGGTGATCGGGGAGGTGCAGGAAGAGGTCGAGGATTTCGTTCATGGTTTAACTGTTTTCGGGTCGTGGATCGCGGGTGAGGAGGTCGCGCATCGCGAGCGGGGCGGACTTGCCTTCGTAAAGGATGCTGTAAACCGAGTCGATGATCGGCGTGCGGACGCCGACACGGCGCGCGGCCTCGTGGATCGAGAGAGTGTTGGGCACGCCTTCCGCGACCATGCCGAGGGAGGCGACGGCCTCCTCCAAGGTCTTGCCGCCGCCGAGGGCGAGGCCGACGCGGTGGTTGCGCGAGTGCTCGGAGAAACAGGTGACGATGAGGTCGCCCATGCCGGAGAGGCCGGAAAATGTTTCTAGCCGGCCGCCAAGCGCGGTGCCGAGGCGGGTCATTTCCGCCAGCGCGCGGGTGACCAGGGCGGCCACCGCGTTGTCTCCCAGACCGAGGCCGTGGGCCATGCCGGCGGCGATGGCGTAAACATTCTTCACCGCGCCGCCGAACTCAATGCCGGCGAGGTCGTCGCTGGTGTAGGAGCGGAAATGGGGCAAGGTGAAAAGCCTCTGGAGGCGGACCGCCAGATCGTGGTCCTCGGAGCCGATAACCGCGCAGGTCGCCATGCCGGTGGCGATTTCCTCGGCGTGGTTAGGACCTGACAGAACGGCGATTGGATTGGCCGGGAAGACCTCGCGCAGGACTTGGCTCATACGGTCGCCAGTGGATTTCTCGATACCTTTTGCGCAGGAAAGCAGGATGGTTTGCTCCGGCAGTCCGGCGGCGGCGAGATTGCGGGCGGTCTCGCGGGTCGCGGAGGTGGGCACGGCGAAGATGACCAGCGGGTGGGTCAGCGCGTCTTGGATCTGGCAGGATGCGCGGATGTTTTCATCCAGTAGGACGTCGCTCAGGTAGTGCGGGTTCCGGTGCTCGCGGTTGATGGTTTCCGCCGTTTCGCAATCGCGGCCTATCAGGACGATCCGGTCGAGCCGGGGCGAGAGCAGCTTGGCGATGGCCGTGCCGAAGGAGCCGGAGCCCAGGACCGCGGCGGAGGTGAATTTCGTCTCAGACATCGCCGGATTTGGGTTTGCGGGTGAAGCGGTGCTCGGTGCCTGCGAGAAGCCGCTGAATATTGGAGCGGTGTTTCCAAACGGCGAGGACGGCGATGATGATTGAGAAAGCGAACAGCGGCTTGTTCCAAGTGCCGTCTTGGATTTTCCCGTGAAACCACGAGCCCCAGAGCGTCAGCAGCGGTAGAGCCGCCGCGGCAATGATGCTGGCGAGTGAAACATAGCGGCTGACGATGAAAGCCAAGCCCCAGACCGCCGCTAGAATCACGATGGCGGCGGGCATCAGCGCGATCAAAACTCCGGCCGAAGTGGCGATTCCCTTGCCGCCCTTGAAGCCAACCCATGGCGAGTAGTTGTGTCCGAGGATGGCGCACAGGCCGGTGAGCACTTGAAAAACCTGGGCAGTGAGCATCGGGAAGTCCCTTGCGTGAGGCTCGAGTCCGGTGAGAGTCATCGGGTTGTGAATGCCTTCGAAGCGGATCAGGGAAATCGCGATCACGGTGGGCACCAATCCCTTGAGCGCGTCGAGCAGCAGGCAGGTGATGCCGTATTTCTTGCCGACTACGCGCAGCACGTTGGTCGCGCCGATGTTGCCCGAGCCGTGCTCGCGGATGTTGACCCCCTTGATCCTGGCGATGATCAGGCCGAAAGGAATCGATCCGAGCAGGAAGGCGAGAAACGGGCAGAGCCAGAGTTGCATGCGGCGGCGGTTAGGGGCGCGTCACTCGGCGGTGGCGGAGGTGATGGTCACGGGCTCCACCGGCACGTCGCCGCCGAGGCGCGCGTCGGCCCGGGTTTCGACGGCCTTGATCTTGTCCACCACGTCCATGCCTTCGACGACTTTGCCGAACACGGCGTAGCCGCCGTTGCTCGGGTAGTTGAGCATGGCGTTGTCCACCACGTTGATGAAGAACTGGGCGGTCGCGCTGTTCGGGTCGTTGGTGCGGGCCATGGCGATGGTGCCGCGCTCGTTCTTGAGGCCGTTCTGGCCTTCGTTGACGATGCCTTTGCCGGTTTCCTGCTCGACGAGGTTCTCGCCGTCGAGTTTGAAGCCGCCGCCCTGAATCATGAAGCCGTCGATGATGCGGTGGAAGACCGTGCCGTCGTAGTGCTTCTTGTTCACGTAGCCGAGGAAATTGGCGACCGTGACGGGAGCTTTTTCCGCGTTCAGCTCGAGGACGATGTCGCCCTTGGTGGTTTTGAGGCGGACTTTCGCGGCCATGGCGGTAACGGGTGGTGCGGCGGGTTTCTCCGCCTCCTTGGCAGGTTGGCAAGAGGGAAGCATTGTAAGCAGAACGAGGGAAATGAGGGCGAGTCGGCGTTTCATCGGGGTTTTTCTAGGAGAATCCTCGGCGGAGTGCAAGCGCTGTTGAGGCCCCCGTTTTCCCCCGCGAGCGGCCAGCGTATTGCGCCAATGATAAATGACACCGAAGGGGGGCGAGTCGTTGCGCCAGGATTCATGACACCCTTGGCCGCGCCTCTCGCCGCGATCGAACGAAGAGGAAGAGCCTGCGGCGTCTGAAAGTCTGAAAGTCAGAGATCTTCCACGATGACGATGGTTTCCTCGACGATCACAATGGATTCCTCCACTGCGGCGGCGGCTTCCTTTTGCTTGTTCATCTCGTTGAGGCGGATGACTTCGGCTTTGGCGGCGGCGATGCGGTCGGACTCGACGACGGGGCCGATTTTCTTGGAAATGGCTGCGGGGCGGGAGGGATCGTTGAGATCGGCGAGCTTGGCTTCGGCTTTTTCAAGCGCCTCGATGGCGGCGGCCTCGCGCTTTCTCACTTCACCGGCGAAGCGGTTGGAGATGGCGACGGACTCGCGGAGGCGCTCGATCTCGGTATGAAGCTCGGCGCTGTCGTCGGGGCGGTTCTGGAGGACTGCGAGTTGCTCGCGGGTTTTCGAGAGCTCGTTTTCGAGGGCGAAGCTGCGATCTTTCTGGGATTTTTCGCCGTCGTTGAGACGGGCGTTGAGCTGTTTGACGGTGTCTTGCGCCTTCTTGAGGTCGGTCTCCAAGGTGGAAATGCGCTTGGTCTCGGTGTCGAGGGTACTGTGCGCGGCAGCGAGCTCGGCGGCGGCATTATCGAAAGTGGCCTTGGAAACGGAGGCGGACTGGAGGCTTTCCAACTCGGCTTTCAGGGACTTGTGGGCGGCCTTGGACTTTTCAAGAGTGGCTTCGAGGTTTTTCACGCGGTCTTGCTGACCTCTATCGGCGGCGGGCGAGGATTTAACGGGAGCCGATTTGGAAGGGCGGCCACGCAGCGACCAGCCGATGAAGCCGCAAAGGACGGCGATGATGGCAAGCTGCGGAAGGACCTTGGTCAGGAGCGTGAGTGTTTCGGACATGATGGCTGGGGCTTAAATTACGTATTCGACACCGGGCTCGGGGATGATGACTTCGGTGTTCGGCAGGCGGCGTTTGATTTCCTGACTGAACCAAGCGACCGCGCCGTCGTCGCCGTGGACGAGGAAGGCTTTTTTCGGGGCGACCTTGATGATGTAATCGAGGATCGCGTCACGGGTGGAGTGGCCGCTGAAGTCGAAGATCCGCATCTCGCAGTTGAGCGGGACGGCGGGGTGGGCGGGGTCGAGCTCGACGAGATCGCCGGGTTTGGCGAGGCGGATTTTGCCGCCGGGCGTCTCGGGGTCCGCGTAGCCGACGAAGAATAGGCCGTGCTTGGCGTTTTCCAGAACTCCTTGGCGGGCGAAGGTGTTGGAGACGGTTTTCTCCGACATCATGCCGCTGGAAAGCGCGTAAATGCAGCCGGGGTGGAACGGGATCGGGCCTTTGCGTTTCTTGCTGCCGGCCTCGATCTGCATGTCCTTGAGGAAGCGGAAATTCGGCAGATGGCGGCGCGAGGTGGTGCTGAAACGGTCGTAAACCTGGGTCATTTTCGTGCTCAGGCCGCCGATGTAAACCGGCGTGTGCTTCGGGATGAGCCCCTCCTTTTTGAAGCGGTGCAACATGCCGAGGACCTCCTGGGTTTTGCCCATCGCGAAGACCGGGATGAGCACCGAGCCCTTGCGCTCGATGACGCCCTTGATGGCGGCGGCAAATTCGTCCTCTTCGGTCGGGCGGTCGTATTTCGGGTCGCGCGCCTGCTCGCCGCGGGTCGTCTCGACGATCAGCGCGTCCACCGTGGTTTCCGGGAACATCGCGCCTTTTTGCAGCGTGCTGTGCTCGAAATTGACGTCGCCGGTGTAGAAAATCTTTTTGCCCTCGGCCTCGATGGTCACGCCGACCGAGCCGAGGATGTGGCCCGCGTCATGGAAAGTGGCGCGGATCGTGCCGGCGGGATCGAGGTCGAACATGCGTTCGATGTTGCGCGTCTGGAAGTCCTCCTCGATCTGGTCGAGCTCGCGGTGCTCGAATAACGGATACTCGGCGATGCCGTGCTCGATGCGCTTCGACTGCATCACGTTGACCGAGTTGTGAAGCATCGCGGAGGCGAGCTCGGCGGTTTCGGGCGAGAGGAAAACCTTTGCCTGTGGCTGATCCTGGAGGAAAACCGGCAGCGTTCCCACGTGGTCGAGGTGGGAGTGGGTGATGATGATCGAGTCCGCGGTGCCGGCTTCGAGGAACTCGTAATGCGGAATGGCTTCGGAGCCTTCGTGTTTCGGGTGCATCCCGGCGTCCAGCACGACCTTGGCGGACTTGGTTTTGAGCAGGTAGGAATTCGCGCCGATACCGGCGTGGCGACAGAGACTTTTAAAAATCATGATGGATGCGGAAAACGCGGGACCATGGGGGCAGGTCGGGGTTCTGTCAACCCGGCTTCTTGAACCCGCCGGTGGCGGGATTGGGGGGAGCACACGCGCCCCCGCGTGTGGTTTTCAGCGCCCTCGCTGAAAACATGCGCGGAATCACGAGGACAGCCTCAACCGTAATGCGGGCCGTCTATGCCGCGAGGGCGCGGCATGGGACACGCGAGGGCGCGTGTGCTCCCCGAACCCCACAATCACCGCTGGTAAAAAGCCGCCCTCCTCATAACCTGCCGCCCGTGCACTCCCATCCTCAACTCGCCGTCATCGGCGGCGGCCCCGCTGGCCTCCGCGCGGCGGAAGTGGCCGCCACCGCCGGGCTGCAAGTGACGCTTTACGATGGCAAGCCGTCCGTCGGGCGGAAGTTCCTCGTCGCCGGAAAAGGCGGGCTTAATCTCACCCACGGCGAGTCGCTCGATCGCTTCGTCACCCGCTATTCCGGTCCCGGCCAGCCAGCGGAAATCTGGCAGAGTCTTCTATCTGACTTTGATCCCGCCGCCCTCCGCGAGTGGGCGGTCGGGCTTGGAGTGGAAACCTTCCAAGCCACCAGCGGGCGGATTTATCCGCGGGCGCTCAAGGCCGCGCCGCTGCTCCGCCGCTGGATCGAGCGGCTACGCGGGTTGGGTGTGCGTTTCGAAATGAACCATCGGTTGGTCTCGCTCGAATCCGGCAAACTTGACTTTTCCAATGGCCACACCGCCACGGCCGACGCCGTCATCCTCGCCCTCGGCGGCGGTTCGTGGGCGAAGACCGGGTCCGACGGCGGCTGGACCTCGATTTTCGAAAAGCTCGGCATCTCCCACCACCCGCTGGTCCCGGCGAACTGCGGTTGGGAATACGAATGGCCACCCGAAGTCCTCGCCGCCGCCGAAGGCAAGCCGCTGAAAAACCTCCACGTCCGCGCCGGGAAAATGACCGCCATCGGCGAGCTGATGGTCACCCGCTACGGCCTCGAAGGCGGCGCGATCTACCAACTCGGTGCCGCCCTCCGCGCCATGCCGGAGCCCGCCATCACCATCGATTTTAAGCCGACCTTCACTCACGAGCGACTCGTCGCAAAAATGGAATCCGTGCGCCGCGATTTCCTGAGCGAAGCCCGCATCCGCTGGAAACTCAGCGAGCCTGCCCACGCCATTCTCTCACGGAATGCCTGGCTGGATGCCGATTCCCTCGCCCACGAGGTGAAAAACTGCGTCATCCCGCTCGTCCGCCCGCGCCCGCTTGATGAGGCGATTTCCTCCGCTGGCGGCGTCTGTTGGAGTGAGATCGATGAGACGTTGATGCTCAGGAAACTCCCCGGCGTCTTCCTCGCCGGGGAAATGATCGACTGGGAGGCGCCCACCGGCGGCTACCTCATGCAAGGCTGCTTCGCCACCGGCACCCGCGCCGCGAACGCAGCGGCGGCGTGGTTGTCAAGGTAGCTCGCGGCCTTCGAGGATCCTCACCCTGAGTATGGCGGGAATATCCATGGGCGATGACGGCAACCCCGCCGGGGAGCACGACCCGATGTTTCGGAGTCAGTTGGTCGATGACGGATTGAACCGTTGCTGCCATCAAGCTTCACTTTCTTTGTCGCGGGATGAAATTTCCAAGTAATCCGAAACCGAATTCGGGTTCGCCAGCCATGGCTCGCTGTTATCCGTGATCTTGCCCTTCGGCGGGCGAGGGCCGCGGGCGGCGATGTATTTCCGCCGGGCAATGCGCGCGGCGTAGTCCTCCTGTAAGCGCCGGATCGGGGGATGATACTTCTTGAGTTCCACAGGGCGGAACCCAGCACCGCTCCGGGCAATGCAAAGTTTCAAGGCGGCGACGGCCGAAATTCAAGATTCCAAGCGCCGGATTTCCCGTGATAGGCTCCCGCATGGGAAAGGGTTATGAGACGCATCAGGCGCGGGTGATGGCTTTGCAGGGGCTCGGCAAGGACCTTGCACGGCGGGCGAAATCGAAGTGCGAACTGACGGGTGCGGCCGGTGTTTCCCTGCGGCCATACGAGGTGCCGCCGGTGGCGGACGAGCCGGACATCGAGCGGACGCTCTTGATCAGCGAGGCGTGTCACGAGGTGCTGGAGCACCCGAAGCGGCTGAAAGGGCGCGAATGGCAGTGTCTGGCGGAGGTGGTTTGGAGCGAGATGCCGGCGATGCAGGTGGTGGCCTGGCGGATGCTGAATCATCTGGCGAAAAGCGAGGACTGGGCGCGCGAGGTGGTCGAGGAGGTTTTCCTCGACGAGGCAGTGGAGGAGTGGGCGAACTCCGAAGAGTTGTGAGCCGCATGATTTTCATCCGCAACTTCACTCATGGCATGCGGTTAAACGCTCCATGTTCAGCGCCGAAATCGCCGCGACACCCTTTTTCCTGAAAATGGAGGCTGATTCCGTTCCAAATCCGGCAGACGGCAGCGCCATTGATTTCGCGCTGATGGAGCGCGTCGGGGCGGGGGATCACGAGGCGTTCCGCGAGCTGGTCGAGCGCCACCAGCAAGCGGTGATCGGCACGGTAGCCAAGATGCTGGGCAACGCGTCCGAGTCGGAAGACATCGCCCAACAGGTTTTCCTGCGGATCTGGCGGAATGCGAAACGCTACCGGCCGGACGCGAAATTCACGACCTATCTGTTTACCATCACGCGCAACCTCGTCTTCAATGAAACCCGCCGTAAGAGCCGGAAAAAGGAGGTTTCCTCGGACGAGCGCGAGGAGAATTCCAACCAGCTCATCGCTGCCAGCTCGGACCGCCAGCCGGACGCCGAGCTGCTGCAAACCGAGTTGCAGCGCGCGGTGGATGACGCCATCGCCGCGCTGCCGGAAGTCCAGCGGCTGGCCGTGGTGCTGCGCCGCTACGAGCAGCTTTCCTACGAGGAAATCGCGGTGGTGCTCAAGTTGTCGGTTTCCGCCGTGAAAAGCCTGCTGTTCCGCGCGCGGACGAGGCTGCGGGAATCGTTGAGCGGATATTTGGAGCAATAGGGGGCGTGGACGTCTCGTCCATGCTCTTGAAGGGACGAGACGTCCCTTCCCCTTAGGCTTTTTTTACCGCGAGTGCTGGATCGCCTCGCAAACGGCCGGGAAAATCTGGCGCTTGCGACTAACCACTCCAGGCGCGTGAAACAAGGTCGCGTCGATCCGCTCGAAGGGCAGCTTCTCCAGCATCGCGTCCTGGCCGATGGCGAGAATCATGCTGTGATGCAGCGCCACGTCGGTCACTGCGAGCACGGCCAGATCGTAGTGCTGGTGCTCGAAAAGTTCCTTCAAGGCAGCTTCCAGATCCTCGCGCCGCGCGGCGAATCCCACCAGGTCGCGCTCTTCGACTTGGGAGATGCTTACGGACAATCCTTGCTCGGTGAACTCTTTGCGGTCCGCGTTGAGGATTTCGTCCGGCGTGCCGCTGGCGATCAACGAGCCGACCGCGAAGAACTCGTCGGTGAATTTCTGCGGATCGACGCCAGCTACGCCGCTGAGCCAGGTGAGCATCTCGCGATCGAGAATCGTCGTCGTCGGCGAGGTCAGGCAGAGCGTGTCCGAGACGATGCCGGCGCAGAGACAGAGCGCCACGCTCGGCGCGGGCATCAGGCCGCGGTGGAAGAATTTCCGGCCCACCAGCGTGCAGGTCGAGCCGACCGGTTCGTTCAGATAGCGGATCGGCTCGCGCGAAACGAGGTCGCCGGCGAGGCGGTGGTGGTCGATGACTTCGGTGATTTCCGCTTCTTCCACGCCGTTGACGGCTTGGGCATATTCGTTGTGATCGACCAGCGCGATGCGGATGCGCGGCGGGTCCACGAGGTCGGACTTGGCGATGACGCCGATCATTTTTCCGCCCGTGTGCTCGACGACCGGGAATAAATCCTGATCGATGACGGCGAGGCTTTTCCGCAGCCGCGAGATCGGCTCGTTGACGGACAAGGTCACGAATTTTTTCTCCATCACGTGGCGCACGGTGCGCGAGCAACGGATCAGCGTGGAAGCGGTGGCGGTGTCCTGATAGCACGTCAAAACGACCACGCCTTTGCGCGCGGCATAGGTGAGGATGTCGCCGGAAACCGGATTGTCCCCGGTGACCAGAAGGGCGCGGGCGCCGTGGTCGATCGCGTAACGTTGGACGATCGGCCGGTCGCCGCAAATCACCAGGAATTTCCCAATGTTGCCGTCCGTGATCGCCTGCTTGAGGCGCTTCTCGACGGTGGCTTGGGATGAGGCGCCGACGAGCAGGATCACATCCTCCTCGAACTCCGGCGAAGGCAGCATGGCGCCGAGACTCTGGGCGTGGAGCGTGTCTGCCAGTTTCGCCAGAGAAACGTGGATGGTCCGCACGCTGAGGCCTTCCGTGTGGCCGGGCAGCAGCAGCTTGAGCAAATCAAAGTAGTGGAGGATGCCGCAGAGGTTTCCGTCGTCGTCCTCGACCGGCACGCAGCGGATCTCGGCGGCGAGCATCCGCTGATAGGCGGTCAGGAAGGTGTCGGACAAGGTCATCTTGATGACCTTGCGGTGGCAAATCATGCCGGCGTTCACACGGACATCGGTCAGCAGCATCGGCGCGTCCAGTCCCGCGCGCTCCAGCACCCACTTGGTGCGAGAGGAAATCTCGCCGCAGCGCGCCGCGATCGCCTTGGGTTCCTCGCCGACGGCGCGGAGCAGGGCGGCGTAGCCGATGGCCGAGCAAATCGCGTCGGTATCCGGGTTTTTATGACCAATGACGTAGAAGGGGAGCATGGGATGGTGGACGAGTGTCCGGCGAGAATAGGTAGGACGCGGCGGACGGCAAGATACTTCCCTGTCAGCTCCAATAATCGGCGAACCGCGCCTTCACATCCGCTCGTGGCAACCGTTGTCCTGCGGGCAGGCGGGCCGCGAGAACTGGACTTCGATGCCAAGCCCGATCCACCATACGCTCAGTTTGCTCAGACCTCCCGGCCCTTGCGAGGCGAAGGGCGCGCCGTTGTCCACCCGGATGATCTCCGGGATGCTCCGCCGACGAAATCGCCCAAGGCGCGGAATTCTTCAGCTTCGGTACCAACGACCTCACCCAGACCGCACTCGGCATCAGCCGCGACGACATGGGCGCGTTCCTCCTGCCGTACGTTGAGAACGACGTCTTCGCCAAGAACCCATTCGCCACGCTCGACACCACCGGTGTGGGCCAGCTCATGGAAATCGCCGTTGCCAAGGGCAGCAAGACCCGCCCCGACATCAAGCTCGGCATCTGCGGCGAACACGGTGGCGATCCCGACTCCGTGGTCTTCTGCCACAAGCTCGGCCTCGCCTACGTCTCCTGCTCGCCCTACCGCGTACCAGTCGCCCGCCTCGCCGCCGCCCAAGCCGCGATCGAAGAAAAGCGCGCTGCCAAGAAGAAGTAAGCCGCTCCGTGAAACCGAGGCAGCTTTTTTTCGCGTAAGGAGCGCGTAAGGAGCGCCGACTTCAGTCGGCGTCTTGATTTTTGCCCGAGCCGACCGATCACGGACGAAAGCCAATCTGCCTTTTGGGCTCGCATGGCGGCGGATTTATCAAGGGCTGTAGCTCGCGCCAGATCACCCGTAGCGCCTCGTCGTGCTGCAGTAGGCTGGCGTCCATCTGTGCCAGTCTTTTGAGCACATCCGCGTGGGCCAGCATCATCTCGCGCTGCTTGATAAAGGCCCGCATCACATAAACACTCATTTTCACCGCATCCGCGCTGTTGAGCACATTCGCCGCCATCAGCGCTCCATGCTCGGTGAAAGCGTAGGGCGGCCTGCGGCGCCCACCATGCCCACCCGCTGCGGGATTCACCGATTGGCCCGAGGGTTCGTCGCCCATCTCCAAACTTGAAGTCACAATTTGTGACTTCAAGTTTTGCCATTCCTCCACCGTCAGCTGAAACATGAAATCCTCAGGAAAGCGGTCGGTATTGCGCTTGACTGCTTGATTTAGAACCCGAGTCGGCACTCCATAAAGTCCCGCCAGATCCGCATCCAAAATGACCTTCTGGTGGCGCAGACTGAAAATAATCGCTTCGAGCGGTGTCTTCGGATTCATCGGGGGGGTAAAACCAAGCACCCATTCCAACACATTCACCTCTCCCCATCAAGATC
>CAMCUY010000054.1 GCA_945879075.1 Akkermansia muciniphila
GGCGGCTGGAAACGCGGTGGGATCCAGAACGTAGCCGGCGTTGGAGACGGTGGTGGTTTCCGTGAGGAAGTCGTTTCTGTCATCCCCTTCGTTGGCGGTGATGTAGTAGGTGTTTCCACCCGCGCTGAAGGAGGTGATGGCGTCCGGCATGTAGAGACCGAAGACCGGTCTGCCGGTGGCGAGGTTGGCTCCGCCGTCAGCATCGCTGAAGTCCGCTAGCAGAGTGCTATAGTCTTTTTCTCCAAGAGGAACGATGGAGGTGAAGGTGGAGGTGGCGATGTCCAACAGGGCGACCGCATTGGCCTCCTGCAGGGTGACCATGGCCTTGGTGCCATCCGCTGAAACGGCGACGTATTCCGGCTCGAAGTCCACGGAGGGTGCCTTGAGCACACCCGGGCTGGCTTCGAAAATGCGGACACCCGCGGCTTTCAGTGCGGCGGCGCTGGCATCGAATGAAGTGAAACCGACGACAGTGGCGACGGGAGTGTTGATGTTGGACACATCAATGATGCTCACCGAGCCGGGGGCCGGGTCGAGTCCGAGGGGGAGCATTTCGCCTTCGTCGGCGGTCAGCACCTTGGTGCCGTCCGGTGTGAAGGTGAGGCTGTCGGGAAGCACGCCGACCTGCACCTTGCTGATGAATGAACCATCGGCGGCGTTGAGGAAGACGACGTGGCCAGGGAGGTCCTTGGTGGTGTTAGGGATGGCGACGGCGACCTTGCCGTTGAAGACATCCACGCTGGTGACGTCGTTGCTGTTGAGGCCGATCGCTGGAGTTTTGAAATCCACGATGCTGAGCAACTGCGGCGAGGCGGGATTGCTAGCGTCCACGATCTGAAGACCGAAGTTGGACGTGACGAACATCCGTTTGCTGGCCGCATCGTAGGAAGAGATCTCCGAACCGAAGAGGCTCAGCGATGAGATTTTCCGCATGCGGAGTTCACCCGCCGGAACCACCGTGGCATCCGGAGTGATGACGGCGGGAGTCGGAGGAACGTAGGCGACCGGGAAAAGTCCGTTAGTGCCGGGAGAGCCGATGCTTGTGATGGAGCCGGATTGTGAGCGGACGTTGAGACTTCCAACGGTTGCCGGAACATACACCGGGCTGGCGGTGGAAACTCCGTCCCAGACCGCGGAAACCGCATCGCCGAAGGTCGATCCTGCGGAAGGGCCCGTATGGCCGCCGAGCGGGGCTGCCGCGCCGGGGCGGGCGAAGGTTTGCAAGGTGATCGAGTTCGCGGTGACTGCGGCGGACTTGTAGTTGAAAGACGCAATGATGTTGTTGGACGCATCGAAGACGATGACGGCGTCGTTGCCGCCGAGGCCGGGGCCACCGGTGGCCACCACGGTGACGTCGCCGCCAAGGTTCCATGCCGTTTTGAAGGCGGCTTCGGTTCCGGCGGTTCCGTTGCTCACCACGAGCACGCCGCCCGCGGGGATCGAGACGCTGGCGAAGGTTGCGCCGGATGCGGGAGTTAGGGAGTCATCGTCCCATTTCCAACCGGTGAGATCCACGGCGGAGGCTCCGGTGTTATGGAGTTCGAAAAAGTCGCCTCCAGCGGAGTTGGAGTTGACTTCGGTGATGATGATGTCCGCCTGTGCGAGCGGGGTGGATGCCGCGAGTCCGCCCAAGCAGAGGGCCGCGATCTGGAATTGAAGTGTTCTTGGTTTCATGGTTGCCGATGTTTGAGAGGCATCGGCAAGCTATGAACCGGGTGTTTTTGCCCAACGGAAATCCTGTTACAAAAAATTCACACGTGTGACTGACTTGTCACACGGAGAGTTGGCATGGCTCATCTGTCCCCACTTCGTGGAAATCCCCCTTTTCGGATCGATCATCCTCGCATGGAGAATCGTCACAATTGAGAGATTGTCTGGGATCTCATCCGTGAGTGACAATCCTGTCGCAAGATTTTACTTGATCCTGCCAATTTCGGATCAAGCGGACCCTGTCCCAGCATACTTATGAACGACCTATCAGAAAAACAACCCGCTGACGAAAAGCAAACCCAGTTGCAGGCGGCGAGAGCCGATTTCAAGCAAGCCAAGGAGGCGGTTAAAGCGGCCCGTAAAACTGCGAGCCAGGCGAAGGAGAAATTGCAGGCACTCAAGGCGGATCTCAAAAAGACCGCAGCAAAGAAGCCGAAGAAGACCGGCAAATCCGACTGATGTTTCGATTGGACCAGCAGTCCGGAGCGTGATCAGTGAACGAGTGGTGCGGGTTAGAGCAGATATTTCGACGCTTGCTCCACGCCCTTGTCGCTGCGTCCGGATAGGTTGGCGATGAGGATGCAGTCCTTTGGCAGACTACCGGCAATTTTCGAGACGTAGGCCGTTTGGTATTGCTCACCTTCTTCCTCCAGTTCTTCCCGAAAATGATCCGCGACGGGCTTCTCTACATTCTCCAAACCCCACTCTTCCGCGTCCGCAACAAGAAGGAAACCATCTACTGTTACGACGACAACGAGCGCCAGAAAGCGCTGGCGAAACTCGGCAAGGCCGCCGAGATCACGCGCTTCAAGGGACTGGGAGAAATCTCGCCCGACGAGTTCAGCTTCATGATCGGCCCGGACATGTGCCTCGACCATGTCGAGTATGAAGAGGGCAAGGGCGTCACGGAACTGCTCGCCTTCTACATGGGCAAGAACACGCCCGACCGGCAGGATTTCATCATTGAGAACCTGCGAGAGGACGTGGACAAGCAGGTGCAAGTGGCCTGATCCGCGGAGTCGATCCGTTGTCTCCGCCTTTCTGATGGAAAATCCTTGATGCGGGGCTTCCAATGCTCTCGGCTTGGGGGTGCGCAAACGTTCCCGAAACATACCATCATCCGACCATGAAACCCCGTGACACGCCGCCTGTTGTTTTCCCCTTTCGCGCCGCCAGCCCGTCCGGGATGAGCGTCGAACTGAACGCCAACGGCTCGATCCGGCGGATGGACTGCGGAGACATCATGCTGAATGTATTTCTCGGCAATGAAGCCGAGGGCGGCCCGGCGAACATCCACCTGCGCCGTCTCGGAAACACGGTGGAGTCGATTCCGCTGCTAGGGCCGGGAAGCCCGGCTTCCTATCAGGCCTGCGGCAGCGGCATGGTGGCCTGCGGTGCTTGGGGCGGTCTGGCTTTCCGCCTGCGGCTGGTGCTGGCGGAGTCGGCCAAGGCGTGGTTCTGGCACGTGGAACTCGAAAACACCGGGACCGAACCGGTCACCTGCGATCTGATCCACACCCAGGACATCGGCATCGCCCACTACGGCGCGGTGCGGCTCAATGAATTCTATGTGAGCCAATACGTGGACCATGCGCCGATCGAGCATGCGGCGCAGGGCGTGGCCGTCGCCTCGCGGCAGAACCAGTCGATGGGCGGGCGCTGCCCGTGGACGGTGATCGGATCGCTCGGAAAAGCCGTCGGCTATGCCACGGACGCTCTTCAGTTCCATGGTCTCTCCACCCGTGCTGGCGGCAAGCCAGTTGCTCTAACGTGCGGCCTTCCGGGAAAACGGCTGCAGCACGAGCACTCGCTGGTCGCCATTCAGGACGAGCCGGTTGTGCTCGAACCGGGCGCGAAATCGCAACGCGGATTTTTCAGCTGGTTCGAGGCGGACAAACCGGCAGCCACCTCCGCGGAGGATGTCTGTTGGATCGATGCCGCGCTGTCCTTGCCGGAAGCGGCCTGCCCGCCGTGGCCGGAGGAAATCGCTGGGAACCGCCCCGTTCCAAGCCTTTTCACCGGCGCCGGGTTGTTGGAATCCGCCGATCTCGATGAGGCGGAAATCCGCCATTTCTTCGGTGGCGATCAACGCCACGCGGAATGCGAGGATGCCCGGCTCGAGTCGTTTTTCAGCGGCCGCCAGAGCCATGTGGTGCTCCGTCGGAAGGAACTCAAGGTGCTCCGACCCCACGGCCATCTGCTGCGTTCCGGCGGATCGCTGACCCCCGACGAAGCCGCCCTGACCTCCACCGCGTGGATGAACGGCGTGTACCACTCGATGGTCACCCAGGGACACGTGAGCATCAACCGCTTCCTGTCCACTTGTCACAGCTATCTCGGATTGTTCCGCAGCCACGGCCAGCGGGTGTTCGTGGAAGTCGATGGCGCGTGGACTTTGTTAGGAGTGCCGTCCGCGTTCGAAATGAGTCCGGATTCCTGCCGCTGGATTTACAAACACAAGGGCGGGCTGATCGAAGTGGTTTCCTCCGCTCCTGATGACAGGCACGAGCTTTCCTTGTCGTTGAAGGTCTTGACGGGCGCGCCTGCTAGATTTCTAATCTCCCATCACGTCGCCATCAATGGCGACGACGGCAGTTCCTCGGTGCCTGTCAGCTATGAGTTGAATGACGACACTGCGTTCGTCCGCGCCATCCCGGACAGCGACGTGGGCCGGCGTTTCCCGGACGGCGGATTCCTCGTCGGACCGGCCGCAGGCACGCAGGTCGAGAGCGTTGGCCGCGACGAATTGCTCTTCGCGGACGGGGTTTCGCGAAACCAGCCGTTCCTTTGCTTCATCACCGCGCCAAGCACCCGCGCCGGACTGGTCATGCGCGGCCGTCTCGTCGATGAGGCGGCCGGACAAACCGGACGCTTCTGGGAGTTGATCGCCTCCGGCTTGAAGATCACCGCGCCCGAGGCAAGTCCGTTGGCGGCGGCGGCGGAGCGCACCGGTGAGATTTTCCCATGGTTCATCCACAACGCGCTCGTTCATTACCTTTCCCCGCGCGGCCTCGAACAATACTCCGGCGGCGGCTGGGGCACCCGCGATGTCTGCCAGGGACCGGTCGAGTTGTTGCTCGCGCTCGGCCGTTACGAGCCGATGCGGGATCTGTTATGCCGGGTTTTCCGCCAGCAGAACGCCGACGGCGATTGGCCGCAGTGGTTCATGTTCTTCGACCGCGAGCGCAACATCCGGCCGGGAGACTCGCACGGTGACATCGTCTATTGGCCGCTGCTCGCCCTCGCCCAATATCTATCCGCCACCGGGGATTCCTCCCTGCTGGACGAGCCTCTTCCGTATTTCCATCCGGACGGGGACGCTGCTGCGGAAACAGCCACCGTTTGGCAGCACGTCGAACGCGCGCTGGAACTGGTCGGGCGGCGGGTGATCGAAGGCACCAGCCTCGCCGCCTACGGCCACGGCGATTGGAACGACTCGCTCCAACCCGCCAAGCCGGACATGCGCGAGCGGCTTTGCAGCTCCTGGACGGTGACGCTCAACTATCAGACATACGTCGCCCTGGCCGCCGCGTTCCGGCATCTTGGAAACGCGGGCCGCGCCGGGGAGTTCGAGGCAATGTCCGCCAAGGTTCTCGAAGAATTCCAGCGCGTGCTCATCGTGGACGGGGTCCTCGCCGGCCTGGCTTATTTCCATGAGGGCGGAAAAACCGACCACCTGCTCCATCCCCGCGACGGCACGACCGGCTTGTCCTACAGCCTGCTGCCGATGATCCACGCCATCATCAATGACATGTTCAGCCCGGAGCAGGCGGCGGCCCACCTCGGCATCATCCAGGAGCACCTGCTAGGGCCGGACGGCGCGCGCCTGTTCGACCGCCCGATGGCCTATCAGGGCGGCTTGCAGACTTATTTCCAGCGGGCGGAAAGCGCCAGCTACTTCGGGCGGGAAATCGGCATCATGTATATGCACGCCCATCTCCGCTATTGCGAGGCGCTCGCCCGCTTCGGCGATGCGGAGGGTTTCTTCCGCGCCCTCTGCCAGCTCAACCCGATCGCCATCCGCGAACTGGTTCCCTCGGCCGCGCCGCGCCAGGCGAACTGTTATTATTCGAGCTCCGACGCCGCCTTCGCCGACCGCTACGAGGCCTTCAGCGACTACGAAAAAGTGAACCGCGGCGAGATCGCGCTGGAAGGCGGCTGGCGCGTCTATTCCAGCGGCGCGGGCATCGGTGTGCGCCTAATCATGCAGTGTTTCCTCGGGCTGCGCCTGGAGAAATCCGCGCTGGTCGTGGATCCGGTCATCGCTCCGGAACTGGACGGGCTGACGGCGCGCCTGGATCTAGCGGGTCACCCGCTCGAAGTGGTTTACCGCACCGGAAAGACCGGGCGCGGCACAGTTGCCATCGACATCAACGGCAGGTCCATCGATTTCAGCCGCGAAGCCAATCCCTACCGCCCCGGGGCTGCCCGGGTTGATATGGATGACCTTGTGCGACGACTGACCGGCGCGGGAGACCGGCTGATCATTTCGTTGGGCTGATATCCCGCCCCCGCGACTAAAGTGTCTGCCCGCTCGCCGCGAGTTCCCTGGTGAAGAGTTCTGTCAGGTAGTCTGCGGTCAGCAGGGCGGGTGTGATATGCGGCTCCTTGCCGGGGACGAGCAGGACGTTGACGGGGATCGCGCTGCGGCCCAATTGCTTGAGCTTGGCATCGATGGCGGGGCTCGGGTTGGTCTTGTCGGCCTTGAGGAGGACGATGCCTTTTTTCTCGATCAAATCAATCACCGGCTGGGTGTATGCGCGGCTTTTGTTGAGCTGGCAGGTCAGGCACCACTTGGCGGTGTAATCGACAAAAACCGGGCGGCCTTCGTCAAGCAGGCGGTCTTCTTCCGCCTGGGACCAGGTTCCCCATTCGAGGGCCCTTTTTTCTACGGTGCCGGCTTCCGGCTGTGCGGCAGGCCACGGCCACGCGAGGAGGATTCCTCCGGTGCAGAGAAGCGCGGCGAGGACCTTCGCGGTCAGGCGGATGGAAGAGCTTCTAACAGGCTGGTTCCAGCGGCCGTAGATCCATGCGGCGGTGGCCACGGCGCTGAGTCCGAGCATGACCCAGAGGCCCTTTTGCCCCTCGTTGAGGTCGAATACCTGGGCGCTGTAAACCCAGAGGAAGATGGCCGCCGTTGCGAACAGGAGAAACGACATTCCCTGTTTGAAGGACTCCATCCACGGTCCCGGACGCGGCAGTTTTTCGACCAGTGCGGGAAACATCGAGAGCACGAGATACGGCAGCGCCAGGCCGATGGCCATGAAGGTGAACGCGGTGAAAAACGGCAGCGCGGGCAGCGTCACGGCGACCCCGATGGCGACTGCTAGAAACGGGCCGGAGCAGGGAGTGGCGATGAGCGTGGCCAGCACGCCCGAGAAGAAGGTGCCCGCGACGCCTTGTTTTTGAACGAGGTTTCCGCCGACTCCCGTGACGGAGGTGCCGATTTCAAAGACGCCGAACAGGTTCATGCCCAAAAGCAGCATGATGAGGATCGTTCCCAGGGTGACACGCGGGTCTTGGAGCTGGTTGCCCCAGCTGGTGATTCCTCCCAGAAAGAGCACGAGGGAAAGCACCCAGAAAGAGAGCAGCACGCCCGCGGCAAAGACCAGGCCGTGGACCACGATTTTTTTCCGGTCATGCCCGGCCTGTTGGACGAAGCCCATGATCTTGAGGCCGATGACGGGAAAGACGCAGGGCATGAGATTCAGGATCAGTCCGCCCAGAAACATGCCGCCGAAGATTTTGAGAAACTTGGAAAACGGCAACGGCTCCGGAGCCGTGCTGATGGCGGTGGGGGAGGGAGTTCCGATCGTTGTCTCAGGAATCAAGACCGGGCGGGTGCCGATTAGAATACCGGAGAGGGAATTCCCCTGCGGGATGTCGTTTTCGAGCGGGTCCTTGGTCGCGCGGGGCAGGCGGATCAGCCACGCCTTGCCATCGCGCTGGATCGAACCGCCGGAGCTGGCGGATTTGACGAAGGGTTGGTCCGGGATGAAATCGGTGGGGTTGCCTTCCAGGGTTTCGCCGGGTTCCATGCGGAGCAGAATGTCGCTTCCGTCCGGACGGGCGGAGATCTTCGCGTTGGTTAATTTCGCGGGTTGGCTGGCGCGGGCCTTTTCGAACAGTCCGGCGGTCGCCGGATCTTTTTCCGAAGCGGCCGCCACCGGGAGGTTGAGCGTGAAGGATTTTTCCTCGTTGAGGCAGCTTTCCTCGCAGATCTGCCAGGACGCGTCGGCGGTGAGGGTGATGGTTTTGCCGGTTTCAAGGGTGGCCGGAGCGGTGATCTCGACGAGGAACACCGGGCTGCCCGAATAGACGAAGCTTTTCCCGAAGTAGCCGCCCTTGACCTCGGGGACCGGCCACTGGATCGGGCCGGCGGTGAAGCCTGGCGGGAGCGTCCACTGAATGGCGGGGGATTGCTCAATGCCGCCGCTGTTCTGATAGTAGCTGTGCCACTTCCCCGGATGTTCGAGCTGGAGGGCGAGAGTGAAGGGCTTGCCGGGGGCGATGGTCTTCTCCTCGGAGAACAGGTCGGCGACTGAAGAGAGGGTTTTCGCACGGCCCGTTGCGGCGGATACGCTGAAGATGAGGGTGAGGAGGAAAGGGGTGAGGCGTTGCATGGGCGAGTGAGGCTAAGAGGCGCGGGGAGGGGTTTTCATCCCACAAAAAACGGGACGTTCAGAAATTGAACGTCCCGTTTCGAGAAAGAAGCGGATTTCAGTAGCGACCGTATTGTTCCTGGTCGCGGGCATTGCCATAGGTGCCGCCGACGACCGCCCCACCCGCGGCTCCGATCGCGGCTCCTTCGAGCGCGTTGCCGGACTGGTGGCCGATGATTCCGCCGAGAAGCGCGCCACCCAAGGCTCCGGTGGCCGCGCCGCGCTGGGTATTAGGGCCGGCGGGTGCGGCGCAGTTGGAAAGGGCGATCGCCGTGATGGCGCTGGCAAGAGTCAGGATGGTGGTCTTCATTGGTATTGAGGGCTGGTAAATAAGTAACCGCGATGAGTGGCAGTTCAAGTGAATTTGCCGGATTGGGCGATGCACGCATCGTATTTTTTAATTTTTTTGAACTTATTTCTTGCCAGTCGGGCGGGAAGATGCAAGTTTCCCCCTGTCGCAAGACAAGGCGGTCCGACTGAGATGCCTCCCGGGTTAATGGGTTTTTCCTAGGAGTGATGATCAGTCGGGCCGCTTCTTTTTTGCCTGTTTTCAGCCTCTGAGGACTTCCCGAAGATTCGGTTTCCTCAATCCAGGCCTATTTGCTACATCGCGCGCCATGAAATTGATCCGGTTCGGTGACGAGGGGCGTGAGGAGCCGGGAATCCTGTTGCCGGACGGGCGTTTGATTGACGCGAGCGGCGAATTCAACGATTACGACGAGGGGTTTTTCGCGATGGGCGGGATCGAGTCGCTCGCGGAGTGGGTGGCCGACGCTTGTCCGGGCGGAGCCGAGGTGGATCCTTTGGTGAGGCTGGGCCCGGCGGTGGAGCGCCCTTCGAAATTGGTCTGCATCGGGCAGAACTACCTTGAGCATGCCAAGGAGCTTGGCGAAGGGATTCCGACGGAGCCGACGATTTTCATGAAGGCGACGAGCGCGTGGAGCGGGCCGACCGACGATGTGATCATCCCGCGCGGCTCGACGAAGCTGGATTACGAGGTGGAGCTCGCGGTGGTGATCGGGCGGACCGCGTCGTATGTCGATGAGCGGGAAGCGATGAATTACATCGCGGGTTACTCGACGTTCTGCGATTTTTCGGAGCGGGCCTTTCAGAAGGAAATGGGCGGGCAGTGGACCAAGGGCAAGAGTGCGGACAGCTTCGCGCCGATGGGGCCGTGGCTGGTGACGGCCGATGAGATTGGCGATCCTCAGAAATTGCGCTTGTGGTGCAAGGTGAACGGGGAACTGCGGCAGAACAGTTGGACCGGTGACATGTCGTTTTCCGTCCGGCAGTTGATCAGTTACGTCAGCCGTTTCATGACCTTGCTGCCCGGCGACGTGGTCGCGACGGGGACTCCGAGCGGGGTGGCGATGGGGATGAGCCCGCCGAAATACTTGCAAGCGGGGGATTTTGTGGAATGTGGTGTGGAGGGCTTGGGCGAACTCGCCCAGCGAGTGGTGGCTCTCCGATAAGATGAAAAAATCGTTTTCCAGAACCAAGCGGGCCATGCATCCCTGGCCGCAGCCGCCGGGCGGGCCGCATTATTCGGCGTGTCATCTTTGCGACACGCTGCACGAGGCCGCGCCGCTGGCAGAAGGGGTGGCCGCCCGTTGCCGCGGTTGTGGCGCGGTTCTCTATCAAAACCGCCCGGCCTCGCTGGCGCGGGTGACTTCGTTTTCCATCGCCGCACTGGTTTTGATGTTCGTGGTGAACTGGTTTCCGTTTCTCACGATGGATGCGGCGGGCATCCGGACGACTTTGAACCTGGCCTCCGGGGCAAAGGCGTTGATCGCGGAGGGCAGCCCCTTGCTGGGCATGGCGCTGGCACTTTTCACCATCGTCACGCCTTTGGCGCTGGCGGGAGGGTTGATCTATGTTTGCGCGCCGCTCCTGTTCGGAAGGATCGCGCCGGGGGCGGTTCATGTCGCCAAGTGGCTGAATAAGACCGAGCCATGGAACATGATTGAAGTGTTCCTGTTGGGGGTGCTGGTCAGCCTGCTGAAGCTTAACAAGCTGGCGGACGTCCATTTCGGCCCGGGCTTCTGGGCCTTTGGCGCGGTGATGCTGTGCATGGCGGCGGCGGTCGCCGGCATCGACCGGGATGAACTTTGGGATCGGTTGGAGGTGGCCAAGCAATGAGCGGTTCGTTGCCACGAGCGGCGGCGCTGGGGTTGGCGGGGTGCCACACGTGTGGGAAAGTTGCTCCGGTCGGCCTCGGTCGCTGTCCCCGCTGCGGGTCACGTTTGCACCTGCGAAAACCTGATAGTATCCGGCGGACGATGGCCTTCATGCTGGCCGCTGCAGCGCTTTATATTCCGGCGAATTTCCTGCCGATGATGACGATGGTCGAGCTCGGCGTGGTGACCAGCAATACGATCATCGGGGGCATCATTTATTTTTGGAAAGGCGGGGCTTACCCGATCGCCCTCGTTATTTTGACGGCTTCCATCATCATCCCGCTGCTAAAAATCATCGCCATCAGCTGGCTCTGCTTGGCGGCCACGGGGAAGCTGCACCCGTCGCCCGCGATGCTTGGGAAAATGTATTGGTTCACCGAGCTGATGGGCCGTTGGTCGATGGTGGACATCTTCGTGGTGGGGATTTTGGTGGCGCTGGTGCAGCTGGGCAATTACATGACGGTCACGCCCGGCCCCGGCGCGCTTGCATTCGGCGGGGTGGTTGTGCTTACGATGTTCGCAGCGATGAGCTTCGATCCCCGACTTTTGTGGGACCGGCTTGAAATGCTCGACCCCGATTCTTCAACACTTAAAAAAACAGACCCTTGAGCGAACCGGATACGACATCACCTCACGCCGCCATACCGGAATTGCGGGCCGCGCAACGCTGGAACATCGTCTGGGTGGTTCCCATTCTGGCGCTCGTGATCGGCGGCTGGATGATTTACCGCAGCGTCAGCGCGCAGGGGCCGGTCGCGTATGTCCGCTTCTCCACAGCGGACGGAATCGGCGCGGAGAAAACCGAAGTCCGCTGCCGTTCGGTCCGGGTGGGATTCGTCAAGGAAGTCGCCTTGGCGGAGGATTTGAAATCGGTCGTCGTGCGATTTGAGCTCAATCCGGATTCCGTGCGGCTATTGAGAAAAGGCACGAATTTCTGGGTCGTGCGGCCGCGGGTCTCCACCACGGATATTTCCGGCCTTGGGACCCTGATTACCGGCGCCTACATCGAGCTCGATCCCGGCCCGGCAGATGGTGAAGAGATCAATCACTTCGAGGGCTTGGAAACGCCGCTGCCCACCAATCGCGACATCCCCGGCCGTCGTCTCGTCCTCACCGCCGAGGAGGCGGGCTCGCTCACGGCCGGCTCGCCGATTTATTACCGCGGTTTTGAAGTCGGGCGGATCGAAAACCGCAAACTCGATCCCGATGGCCAACGAGTCACCTACGATGCCTTTGTCAGCGTGGAATACAGCTCGCTGGTGAAAGAAAACACCCGCTTCTGGAACACCAGCGGCATCGACATCAGCGCCGGGGCGGATGGGTTCAAAGTCCGGACCCCGTCGTTCCAGGCGATGGTCTCCGGCGGCGCGACCTTCGGCGTGCCCGAGGGCGTGGCTTCGGGGCCACCCTCGACGGATGGCGCGACGTTCACCTTGTTTTCCGACGAAGACGCGGCAAAGAAATCCAATTTCAATCCCACCATGAGAATCGTCCTGCTCTTCGACCAGTCAGTCCGCGGGCTGGTCAAGGCGGCTCCCGTGGAATTCCGCGGCATTCCCATCGGTCGAGTGGCGGATATTTCCTTCGACTATCTGAAGGCCGCCCACGACTCGCGGATTCCGGTGCTGGTGGAAATCGACCCCTCCCTGTTGCGGCGCGAGGCGGCCGAGAAAATCAGCAAGCCCGATGGCGAGTTCCTCAAGGAAGCCGTCGCCCGCGGTCTGCGCGCCGCTTTGAAGACCGGCAGCCTGCTCACCGGCGCGTTGTTCGTGGATCTCGATTACCACAAGGACCCGCTGCCCGCCGAGCTGACGCAAGTGGGCGATTTTCCGTCCATCCCCACGATTTCCTCGGGTCTCGCCCAGTTGGAAGCCAAGCTCACCGCCATCCTCGACAAGGTTCAGGCCCTGCCACTTGCGGAAACCATGAAAAAAATCGACACGCTGGCCGAGGAAGCGACCGTCACCATCGCCGCCGCCCGCAAGACGCTGGATTCCGAGGAGTTCGCCAACCTTCCCGCAGACTTGAAAAACACGCTGGGCGCGCTTGAAAAGTCCGTTTCCAGCGTCGGCCCGGACGGCGCGATCCAAGGTGATTTACTTCGCACTCTCGATGAACTCCGCGCCGCCCTGAGATCCATCAAGGGCGTGACCACTACCCTCGAAGAAAAGCCAAACTCGCTGATCTTTGGCAAGGACAAGTCGGACAATCCCATCCCCAAAGCCCCGAAAGCCGGCCGCTAAATCCTTATTCCACCATGAATCGATTTTTCATTCTCCTCGCCGTGTTACTGCTCGCCGGCTGCGCCCAGTCCAACAAAAGTTTCTACGTTTTGACCGCCAACGGCCCCGCGCCCTCGGGTGGCGGCATCAGCATCGGCGTCGGCCCGATCACCCTCGCGGAATACATCGACCGCCCGAACCTGGTGGTCCAGCAAGGACCCAACCAGCTCGCCGTCTCCGAGGACCACCGCTGGGCCGGCGACCTGTCCGCCTCCATCGCCCGCGTCACCGCCGCCAACCTCGGCCGCGAAATGAAAACCGGAAACGTCCGTACCTATCCGTGGCAGCGCGACGAGGAGATCTCCTATCAGGTCACCCTCGACATCCGCCAACTCCACAGCGAAGCGGACGGCCACGCGGTCATCGAGGCGGGTTGGCGCGCTTATTCCCTGCCGGACCGGAAGCTGAAAGCCTCCCGCACCTTTGTGGACCGCGAGCCGCTCGCGGCCGACGGCTACGCCGCGATGGTCGCCGCCCAATCCCGCCTGCTCGCCCGCCTTGCCGAGAGCATCGCCGCTGGCTTGCGTTAGTTTCCCCGCAGCTTCTGGCGGGCCGACACTCGTGAGGGAAATCAGTCAAAATCAGGGTAATCAGTGGTAAAAATTGGCCGGCAACACCTTTGTCAGTTTCCTTTTATGTTGAAGGTTATGGAAGCTGATGGAGTCGGAGCCGCGTCCTGCCGAATCGTCAGGCTGGACGGGATTGTTCGATCAAGGGGTTGCGTTGCCGGGGTTTTCCGGCAATTCTCTGCCGCTTTGTGGAATTTCAAGTGAATGACGGCCTTTCTTTTCAGTTGTGACCATGCGACCTGCGCGGTGCCTGAGGCTTATCGGGAGATTTTCCGCGGGTCGGAGGATGTTCTGACTTCTGCCGAGGGCTGGGAGCCGGGAGCGCTGAATTTGGCGCAGGGCTTCGCGATGAAATTCCGCACGCCGCTGGTTCACGGCGACGTGACGCGGCTGCTGATGGATTTCGGAAAGGACGGCGACGCGCGCTGGAGCCGGTTTTCCCAGCAGCTGCCGGAGGCCACGCGGTTGAAGGTGGCGGACCGCCACGAACGTCCCTATCGGAAGATGCTGATCCAGCGGATCGCCGAGGATTTACGGCGCCATCCGGCCTTGTTGCATGTGATGATCCACACGGATCCGGCGACGGACGGGATGGTTATGTTAGAGACGCCGATCGGCGCGAAGCTGGCGGACCGGTTCGCGGCGGCGTGGCGTTCGCGACTGGCGGCGGCGGATGTCGATGTCCGGCACGTGAGCGGGGTGGAGACGAGTCCGCTGGCGACGGCGCTGGCCGGGACTTTTCCGGCGGAGCGTTACGCGCAGGTCCGGCTCTCGGTATCGCAGACGTTTTTCCTGGAAGGACGACCGTCGCGCTGGGAGACCTTGAAAAAACTTCTGTTGGATTCGCTCGTTCTGGTCGGGAACGAGATCGTTGTCAGCGCCCCAGAATCCCCTTCGACTGGTCCATGCTGAGCGTGCGTTGCTCACGCCAGTCGATGATTTCGGGTTGTTCGTAGCCGCGGCGGCGGTTTTCGATTTCCGCGTTGGAGCCCTTCTTGATTTGCTTGCCGCCAGCCTCGCGGGCCGCGCCGGTGGCATAGGCGTTGGTTTGATAGTTGTCCGGAATGTTGGCGTTGGTACCGCCCTCGCGGGCACCTTTTCCTTGGAGTGCGGAGGATTTCTGGAAGCGGCTGCCGTCGGTGTTTCCCTCGTAGGTTTGGCGGCCGTAGTCCTTGTTTCCCCACCAGGATTTCTTGGTGTAGTCGCCGGTTTTGTAGGCCTGTTTTTTGAAATCCTTTTTGGCGTCGTGAGTTTCGCCCTGGCTCTCGTAAGGGCTGCGGCGGTCGCTTTGGGGCGTCCAATTGCCTTCGGAGTCCTGCTTGTAGCCGTTGCTTTCATTCATCCGTTCGCTGAGCCCCTTGCGGGCGGGCGCGCTGGATTTATCCGGGCCGGAATCCGAAGCGCAGGACGCCAGCAGAAGCAGTGGCAGGAGCAGGGATTTCACGGTTGGGCGAGGCGTTGTTCGAGCACCGGGTCGGGGACGGCTCCGCGTTCGAGGGCTTGTTGATAGTAATTTCTCGCTTCGTCGAGACGTTTGCCCCGGGAGCACAGGAGCGCGAGATTGTAGTAGGGTTCGCTGAGGATTGGGTCGGCGGAAATGGCGGCTTTGTAGTGTGACTCCGCCTCGCTCTTGCGGCCCAGGCGGTTGTGGATGATGCCGAGGAGCAACTGGCTTTTGGCGTCGGCCGGCGCGAGTTCCACGGCTTGTCTGACGTTTTGCTCGGCGGCGGCGAGATTGCCGAGCGACATGAACGAGAAGCCGAGCATCCGGTGCGCGTAGGGGTTGTTCGCATCGAGTTCCACGGCGCGACGGAAGGTATCGACGGCGGCGGCAGGGTCTTTCAGCCGCAGGTTGACCACTCCCAGTTTGCAAAGCGCCGGGATGTGGCCGGGGTGTTGCTCGACGATCATCTGGAAGAGTTCACGGGTGGGCAGGTAGCGGCCGGCGGCGAAGGATTTCTCGGCGGTGCGCTCGAACACCGAGATGTCGCGGTTCAACTCGGCGGTGTTGCGGCCGACCGTGGCGCGGTCCTGGGCGAAGGGTGAAATGAACTCGCCGTCCACCTGTTTGTCGGCGATGAGGCGTTGCTCGTCGGGGGAAAGCTCGATTTCCTGGCCGTCGAAAAGTTTGACAGCCTGGGCGATGCGTTCGTCTTTCGCGCCCATTTCCTTGACCACCTCGATAAGCAGATCGCGCGCTTGGCGGCGGCGTTCCTGAATTCTGAGCTGGCGTTGAATGATGTCCCGCAGGACGGCAACTTCCTCGGGATCGGCGGCGACTTCGCCCTTTGAAAGCGCGGCTTCCTCGCCTTTCAGGCGGCTTTCCAAGTCCGCGAGGCGGCTGTCCTGACCGCGCTTTTCCTGATGGAGTTTGTTGATCTGGGACTTCGCGATGGCGAGGTCGCGGAGGGCGTCGGTGATGTCATCCTTGGCGCTGTTGTTGTCGAGGCTGAGGCGCTCGACTTTTTCGTTAGCCTCGCGGAGATTTTTGGCGAGGCCCATGTTCTGTTGGACGAGGTCCTGGATACGGCCGTCTTCGTTGAGCTTGAGTAGCGCGCTCATTTGGTCACGTTCCTGAAGGAGGGAATCACGTTCCGTCCGGAGTTGGGCAAACGCGTCGCGGCTTTCCTGCAGCTCGCTGATCAGGCCGCTGATGCGCTCGTTGGCCTTGCCGAGTTCGGTGCTTTTTTGGGCGAGTTCATTTTCGAGCGCCCGGAGCTGCGAGCGTTGGCCGGTGACGACGGAGTTGGCGACGTCTCGCTCGGCTTTGAGGTCGCGGTCGAGATCGGCGTGTTTTTGGCGCACCACCTTGAGATCCGCCTCGAGAATCGCGTTGCGAGCGAGGGCCTCGGTGTGGGCGCTGCGGCTTTGGCTGAGCGCCATTCCCATGGCTTCGCGTTCCTGCTCAAGTCCGGCGATGCGCTGGTTGAGCGACCTCATTTCGTTTTCAACCGGCCGCGTCGCGAGTTGGGCCCGGAGCGACTGAACGTTGGTTTCCGCCGCGTTGAGCTGGGCTTGGACAGCATCGCGCTGGCGGGTGATGTCGCGGATACGGGAGGCGTCGCGAGATGATTCCGAGATCGCGGACTGATTCATTTTCGCAATCTCGCGGAGCCGCTTGACCTCGGCCTCCGCCTCGGCAAGCCG
>CAMCUY010000055.1 GCA_945879075.1 Akkermansia muciniphila
GGCAGGAATGTCTTGATTCCCTCGAACAGGCTGGTAAACGGGGGGCGGAATTATTCGTCGCAGACGTTCCGCTCTTCTTTGAGAAGGGATTCGATTTCGGCCAGACCCAGGTGCTCGTTGTCGCTTCTTCCCGTTCCACTCAGGTTCAGCGGCTCAAGGCGCGCAGTGGGTTCGATGATCTTTTGATCGAGTCGATCCTCGCCGCCCAACTTCCGGTTCAGGAAAAAATGTCCCGCGCGGATGTGGTTTTTTGGAACGAAGGTCCGCCCGCCGTGCTCCGCTCTCAAGTCCGCCGTTTCGCCCAAGCCTTTCTCATGACTCATCCCACCGACTCCCCAGCTTCGGAATCCCCATCCGCGACCGCCGCCGCCACCCTTCCATCGGTGCCGGTTTCCATCGATATCAATCCATTCCGCCTCAAGTCGCTCGCCGAGCTGCAAGCGATGGCGGAGGCGGTGCCGGCCAGAATCCAAGGCGGCATCCCGAAAAGCCAGCTGGTTTACGAGCTGTTGTGTTTTTACGGCTACGAAGGCACCGGCTTGGTCTGCGAGGGCATCCTTGAGCTCGGGAAGGACAACTTCGCGATGTTGAGGGACCCGCAACGCAGCTTCCGTCCCGGTCCGGATGACATTCATCTCAGCACGAACCTAGTCCGGGACCACGGCTTGCGCATGGGGCAGCAGGTCAAAGTCCGGGTGCGGGCGCCCCGCGAGCGCGGCAAATACCTCTCCGGTTACGAACTCATCGAAGTCGAAGGCACGCCCGTCGCCGACTATCAGCCGCCGAAGGAATTCGACCGCCTCACGCCGCTGTTCCCGGATCAAAGGATTCACTTGGAAGGGGAGGGGA
Source organism: Akkermansia muciniphila (assembly GCA_945879075.1). GTDB lineage: Bacteria > Verrucomicrobiota > Verrucomicrobiia > Verrucomicrobiales > Akkermansiaceae > Luteolibacter > Luteolibacter muciniphilus_C. Next base: position 850 of record CAMCUY010000055.1, read on the forward strand.
TTGATTTTCTCGGCGTGCGCGCCATCGATCTCATCGCTCCGCTCGGCAAGGGCCAGCGCGGGATCATCGTTGCCCCGCCGCGCGGTGGAAAAACCATTTTACTCAAGCAAATCGCCCGCTCGATCCGCATGAACCACCCGGACGCCGAGCTCATCATCCTGCTGCTCGACGAACGGCCGGAAGAGGTCACCGATTTCGAGGAAACCGTTGGCTCGCAGGTGTTCGCCTCGACCTTTGACGAGTCGTCCCGCCGCCACGCGCAGGTCGCGGATCTCGTCATCGAGCGGGCCAAGCGGCTCGTCGAGCAAGGCAAGGACGTGATCCTCCTGTTGGACAGCCTCACCCGCCTCGCCCGCGGCCACAATTCGGCGATGCAGGGCGGCCCGATCGGCTCGGGCGGCGTCAGCCCGGTGGCGTTGCAGAAGTCGCGCAAGTTTTTCGGCACGGCGCGAAATGTCGAGGAAGGCGGCTCGCTGACCATCCTCGCGACCGCCCTCGTGGAAACGGAAAGCCGTCTGGATGACGTGGTGTTCGAGGAATTCAAAGGCACCGGCAACATGGAGGTCCGCTTGGACCGCGAGCTGGCCGAGCGCCGCGTTTATCCCGCGATTCACATCCCCCAGTCCGGCACCCGCAACGACGACCGGCTCTATCATCCCGACGAGTTCCTCAAAGTCGTTGACATCCGCAAGCAGCTCGCCGGGCTTCCCATCGGTGACGCCATCGAGACCTTGCTTTCGAATTTGAAGGCCACCAAGACCAACGCCGAACTGCTGCTCCGGGGCTTGCGCTGAATCATCCGAGTTGAAGATTTTCAGCCGCAAGGAGGCACAAGAGGTGCGCAAAAAGGAAGAGTTGGAAGTAGCTGGATGCAGGGATTCGCTGATTTCTCCACTCAACGCGATGCTCCGGCCGCCCCGCTTCTATTTTTTGCGTCCTTTTTTGCGGCTGAATTCTTGATGGCTTTACCTGTCGGAAAACGGTCTTTCAGGCGGGCGTTCCCCCTCTATTTTAGGACGTTTTTTCCTGTAACTGCTCCGTTGACACCGCTAGGCCAGCTGCATAGCCTCCCGCGCCTTGCGCTGGGCCGGGGGAATCATTTCCCAAGCTTCCAGTCGTCAACGCTCCTAACTCGATATCACCACAACGATGGCAACCAAAAAGAAGGCCGCTCAACCAGCAGCCAAGAAAAGCGCTCCGAAAGCCGCCAAGTCCGCAGTCAAAAAAACCGCGGCGAAGAAGGCAGTCTCCACCAAGAATGTCAAATACGTTTACAACTGGGGAGCCGGCAAGGCTGACGGCAACGGCACCATGAAGCCCCTTCTCGGCGGCAAAGGCGCCAACCTCGCCGAAATGACCCGCATCGGCCTGCCAGTGCCTCCGGGCTTCACGATCTCCACCGAGGTCTGCACCTACTTCTACGACAACAAGCGCACCTATCCGATTTCCCTCCAGGCGGAAATGGAAGCCGGCGTGAAGAACATGGAGAAAATCATGGGCTGCAAGTTCGGCGGCACCTCCGGCATGCCGCTGCTCGTCGCAGTCCGCTCCGGCGCGCGTGACTCGATGCCCGGCATGATGGACACCGTCCTCAACCTCGGCCTCAACGACGAGACCGTGAAATCCCTCGCCGCCGTCACCAAGAACGAGCGCTTCGCCTGGGATTGCTATCGCCGCTTCGTCCAGATGTACGGCGACGTCGTGCTCGGCGTGCAGAAGGCCGAAGGGGAAGACCACGAGCCCTTCGAAGTCGAAATCGAAGCTTTCAAACACGCCAAATACGGCAAGGACATCATCGACTCCGACCTCACCGCCGACGACCAGAAGGAGCTCGTCAAACGCTTCAAGGCCCTTGTCAAAAAGCGCACTGGCAAGACCTTCCCGAGCAATCCGTGGGACCAGCTCCGCGGTGCCGCAGGCGCCGTCTTCGGCTCGTGGATGAACGACCGCGCCATCGTCTATCGCCGCAAATACAACATCCCCGCCGCATGGGGCACCGCCGTCAACGTGCAGGCGATGGTCTATGGCAACACCGGCGAAACCTCCGGTTCCGGCGTGGCCTTCACCCGCAACCCGGCTAACGGAGTCAACGAATTCTACGGCGAGTTCCTCATGAACGCCCAGGGCGAAGACGTCGTCGCCGGCGTCCGCACCCCCGAGCCGGTTAGCAAGCTCAAGGCCGCGATGCCCAAGCCGTTTGCCGAGCTCATGAAAGTCCGCTCCATCCTTGAGAAACATTTCAAGGACGTGCAGGACGTCGAGTTCACCGTGCAGGAAGGCAAGCTGTTCATGCTGCAAACCCGCAACGGCAAGCGCACCGCCGCCGCCGCCCTCAAGTTCTCGATGGACATGGTGAAGGAAAAACTCATCGACTGGGAAACCGCCGTGCTGCGCAACCCCGCCGACCAGCTCGACCAACTCCTCGCGCCGATCTTCGACATCGCCGAAGCCGCCAAGGCCAAGGTCATCGCCACCGGCCTGCCCGCCGGTCCGGGCGCGGCCTCCGGCAAGGTCTATCTCAATGCCGAGCGCGCCGTGCTCGCCGAGGCCCGCGGTGAGCGCGTTCTCCTCGTCCGCACCGAGACCAGCCCGGAAGACCTCCGCGGCATGATCGCCGCCGAAGGCATCCTGACTTCCAAAGGTGGCGTCTCCTCGCACGCCGCGCTCGTTGCCCGCCAGATGGGCAAGGTTTGCGTCTGCGGTGCTGCCGGCGTTGACATCAATTATGAAAAACTGACCGTCACCGCGTCCGGCAAGACCTTCAAGGAAGGCGACTACATGAGCATCGATGGCACCAGCGGCACCGTCTATGGCGGCGAGCTCAAGACGGCTCCATCGGAAATCATCTCCGGTATTGTTAGCGGCGACAAGGCCGCCATCAAAACCGAAAAGTACAAGAGCTTCCTCCAGCTCATGAAGTGGTGTGAGCAATCCACCCGCATGTCCGTCCGCACCAACGCCGACACGCCGGAGCAAACCCGCATCGCGATGGCCTTCGGCGCCACCGGCATCGGCCTGACCCGCACCGAGCACATGTTCTTCGAAGGCGACCGCATCGACGCGATGCGCGAGATGATTCTCGCCACCACGCTTGAGGCGCGCCAAGCAGCGCTTGCCAAGCTCCTGCCCTATCAGCGAGCCGATTTCACCGGCATCTTCAAGACGCTCAAGGGCTTCCCAGCCACTATCCGTCTGCTCGACCCGCCGCTCCACGAGTTCCTCCCTCACACGAAGGAGCAACAGCTCGACCTTGCTAAAAAGCTCGGCGTGAAGGTGGAAACCATCATCCAGCGCGTCGCCGAGCTCCATGAGTTCAATCCGATGCTCGGCCACCGCGGTTGCCGTCTCGGCGTCGCCTATCCGGAAATCACCGAGATGCAGGCCCGCGCCATCTTCGAAGCCGCCGCTGACGTGGCGAAGAAGAAGATCAAGGTGAAGCCCGAGGTCATGATCCCGCTCGTCGGCTTCAAGCGTGAGTTCGATCTCCAGGCGGAAATCGTTCACCGCGTCGCCAAGCAGGTGATGGCCGAGAAGAAGATCAAGTTCGAATATCAGGTCGGCACCATGATCGAAGTCCCGCGCGGTGCCCTCACCGCCGACCAGATCGCGGAAGGCGCCGAGTTCTTCAGCTTCGGCACCAACGACCTCACCCAGACCGCGCTCGGCATCAGCCGTGACGACATGGGCGCGTTCCTGCTGCCCTACGTCGAGAACGACGTCTTCGCGAAGAACCCGTTCGCCACGCTCGACACCACCGGTGTCGGCCAGTTGATGGAAATCGCCGTCGCCAAGGGCCGCAAGACCCGTCCGGACATCAAGCTCGGCATCTGCGGCGAGCACGGCGGCGACCCGGATTCCGTGGTCTATTGCCACAAGCTCGGCCTCGCCTACGTCTCTTGCTCGCCTTACCGCGTGCCGGTCGCCCGCCTCGCAGCTGCCCAGGCAGCCATCGAGGAAAAGCGTGCCGCCAAGAAGAAGTAATCTGTAGCGGCGGTCTGTGACCGTCGCTCTATCAATCCAAAGCCGCTCCGGGAAACCGGGGCGGCTTTTTTTTATAACCGCTGAGTTTCCCCGGCGATGGACGCAACATCCTTTACCGCCATCCAGCCACTGAGACTCGCGCCCGAGACTTCGATGTGTTGGAAATCCCCGCTTTTCACTCCGAGCCGAACGATCCGGCCGGCACCGGGAGAGCCGAGCGATTCGGCGCTTTCAAACGGAGACAAGCGGACCTCGGCGTCACCAGTTAGAATCACGCCCCGGCCGCTTTCCCCTCGCCTCAGATAGAGGGCGGTGGCGCCGGCGATGATGCAAAATCCCGCGAGGCAGGCAGGGCCCGCCACCCATTGTCGCGGTAGTTTCACCGCGCCGCAGGCCACCGCGAGAACGCCGAGAAACAACGCGCCACCGGCGACGAGCCAGGACCATTCGTGGCGGCTGAGGAAATTGAGCGCCGAGTCGAGCCGCGGGTGGATGCCGGGCTCCCCGGCGACGGCGGCGGCCTTGCGGGCGAGCGCGAGATTGGCCAGCAGATCCGGATCGCGCGGCGTGAGCAGGCGCGCGCGCTCATAGGCGAGGATGGCCGGGCCGTATCGCTTGAGCTGCTGATAGCTGTTTCCGAGGTTGTAGAAAACCGCCGCGCGCGGACCTTCGGCGGCGAGGATTTTTTCGTAGCTGGCGGCGGCTCCGGCGAAGTCGCCGGCTTTGAATTGTTCGTTCGCCCGCTCGAAATCGTTAGCGAAAACCGCCGTCGTTCCGAGGAAGAGGCAGAGCAGGCCGAGGAGGAAATTCTGGTTCATGTCAGCGGGCGGAAGGGGTGAGTGAGGCCAGCGCTTCATCGAGCAGCGAGCGCCATTGCGGCGCTATCCCGCCTGTGGCGTGGCGGTTGTATTCGTGGCGGTCCGCTTCCAGAAAGAAGCGGATGACCGGCGAGTCGCCGGGGATGCGGGCGGTGACTTCGGCGAGCGTGATCGCCTGCGGCGGTTGGTTCCACAGCGCCCCGAGGCGCTGCTGGATGGCAAGCCTCGCGGCGGCGAAAAACCCGGGGATGTCTCCCGCGGCGGCGCATTTCCCGGCGGCGGTCAGCGCCTCGCGGGTTGCCTTCTCCGTCGCCGCGGCGGCCCGGCGCTTCGGATCGTCCCGGCGGACTCGGAGCCAGCCGAGGATGAAACCCAGCAAGCAAAGCCCGGCGGATAGAACGAGTAAGCGGCTGAAGAGCGGCCGCGAAACCAACGGCACCAGCGAACCTTGCGCGGACATCCGCGTGTGCTGGGCCACGAGGGTTTGCGTCTTCTTCTCCGGCTCCTTCGCTGCGGGGGCCTCGACCTTCTCCTCCTCGACGATGTCCTCGCCGGTGACCTGGATTTTCTTCACCGGACTGGTCAGCGTCTTGTAAGTGCCGGCCGCGGGATCGAAATAACTGAACGTCAGCGCCGCCTCCCGCGCTCCGCCCTTGCGCGGCACGGCACTGAATTGAAAAGCCTTGCTGCCGGAGAACGAAGCTTGATCGCCCGCACGGAACTCGTCCTTGCCGGAATACGTTTTCCAATCATCCACCGGCGTCAGTGCGGGGGCATTCAGCAGCGCGAAGTTTCCGATGCCGCTCAGGCGCGCGGTGACTTGCTGCGGCTCGCCGGTCTTCCAGTCGTTAGGAATTTCCGCGCTGTCGAACTTGAAGTCGCCGACGGCTCCCGTGAAATCGCCGGGCCGACCTTCCGTCGGCAGCGGGCGCACTTCGATTTCCTGGTCGTCCGACTTGAGCGTCACGTCCTTCTGGATCATCGGCGTGTTCATCTGTTCGAAAAGATCGTCAAGAGGACCGCCTGTCCGCCTGCGTGGCTGCTTGAGCGCGGCGGTGTCGCGCACGGCCACGGTGGCGTTCACCGAGAGCGAGGCGGGGAATTTCCCCGCCTTGGTCGCGGAAATCCCGCCGAACCAGGTGACGACGAGATAGCGTTTCCCGTCCCTCATCTCCTGCGTCTGCTGCGGTTGGCCGCTGACGTTGTGAAGCGTGAACGCCTTGCCTTCCGGTTGGATGCCGCTGCGGAGATTCGCCCGCGAATCCGCGGGCAACCACGCCCGGATGCGGACCGGTGCGATCTCGCCGACATACGCGTGTTTCCGCTCATTGGCGACCAGCTCGACCATCAGGAAACCGAATCGCTTTTCGCCGGCGTCCGTCGCCTCGTCCCCGGGCTGGCCTTGGGGAATTCCCGCCGGTGGTTGCGCGGCGGCGGAATCCAGGACCTTGAGCTTGAGCGGCTGGGTGGAAAATTTTTGCCCGCCCACCATGACGTCGATGGCCGGCACCTGATAGTCACCCGGAGTTTGCGAACCGACGACAAAGGTATAGGTCACGGACGCGGTGGTTTGTCCGTTCACGATCTGGATTTGCTGGCTCCGGCCGCGCGACTCCACGATGAGATTCTCGACCGCAGGAATCTCCGGCTTGCCCGCATTGCCGCCGGAAATACGGAGCGTCAGGACCGCTCCATTTCCCGCCGGGACGGAATCGCGGTCGAGCGTCGCCTCCACTTCCGCGGCGATGGCGGAGGTGGCGATCAGCAGGAAAGCCGCGAGGTTTAACAGAATGCTTCTTACCATGTCTTGCCTTTGGTCGAGTTGTCAGGAGTGGCCATGCGGCCGCGCGGCTGCTGCGGAATGGGAATCACCATGCGCTCGTCCTGGCGCAGGGCTTCCAGCAATTGCTTGGCCTCCTCGGCGGTCATTTCCTGCTTTTCGGCGCGCGCGTTGCTCATCTCGCCTTGTTGCTTCTCGCCGGACTTCTCGTCGCCTTCCTTGGCGTCCTTTCCATCCTGCGGGGACTTTTCTTCACCGGGCTTCTTCCCGTCTTTGGAATCCTTCGCATCCTCGGGCTTCTCACCGTCCTTGGGATCTTTTCCATCCTTGGAGTCCTGCTTGTCTCCGGGCTTCTCGCCCTCTTTTGAATCATTGCCATCCTTTGGTTTCTCACCGTCTTTCGGGTCCTTTCCGTCTTTGGAATCCTTGCTGTCTTTTTGATCCTTTCCGTCTTCTTTCTCGCTGTCGTCCTTCTTGTCTTGATCGTCTTTTTTGTCGTCCTGTTTCTGCTGATTTTTCAGCTCTTCGAGCTTCTTCTCAACGAGCACCTTGTTGTAGTCGGCGTCCTTGTCCGCGGCATTGAGGGAAAGAGCGTCCTGGTAAGCCTTGAGCGATTCCTCCCAGGTCTTGATCGTCGCCTCGGGATCTTTCTCCAATGTTCCCTGACCGGTTCGATAGAGGGTGTTTCCGAGGTTGTAATACGAGCGCTGCTGGAGCGCCAGATCCTGGGTCCGCAGGGAAGAGCGCAGGGATTCGGAGGCTTTCGCGAAGTCGCCATTGGTGTAGGCCTGCGTCCCTTCGTTGTAGATCCGGCGTGGATCTTGTGCGGCGGACACCGTCTTCAAAGCGCCTGATAGAATGAATGCGAGCCCGATGAGCGCCGTCGCTTGCGGGACGATCTTGTGCCGCCGCGCCGCCGAGGGCAGGGGGCGGGCCTTCTTCGCGCGGCGGCGGTCGGTGATGAAGAATTCCAGCAAGAGCAGGAAGATCGCGGCGCCCAGCGGCCATTCGAAGCGCTCCAGCGGAATCCGTTCCATCCTCTGGTCCCGCTCGCTCTTCGGCACCAGCCGGAGTTTTTCCTGATAGATCGTGTTGAGTCCCTCCGCTCCACGGCCGAGCGGGACGTAAAGCGCGTTGGTCTCCGTGGCGATTTTTTTCAAGGTCGTTTCATCGAGCGTCGTCCGCACCACGCTGCCGGTTTCGTCACGCACGAAATCCTTGCGGCCGTTGCGCATCACCAGCGGGATGGTGGAACCTCCGGGGCTGCCGACGCCGATGGTATAAATCGCCATCCCGTTTTTGGCGGCGGCCTTCGCGGCGTCGATCACGTCGCCCTGGAGGTCCTCGCCGTCGGTGAGCAGCACGAGCACGCGGTGGTTGTTGCCGTTTTCCTTGAAGAGCCGCTCGGCTTCCTTGATCGCGCTGGCAAGGTCGGTGCCTTGGCGCGGGATGAGATCGGTATCGAGCGCGTTCAGGGATTCGCGGAACGCCTCGTAATCGAGCGTGAGCGGGCACAGCGCGAACGCGCTTCCGGCGAACGGGATCAGGCCGACGCGGTCGCCCTCCAAGCGGGAAACGAAGTCGATGATCCCGAGCCGCGCGCGTTCGAGCCGGTTCGGAGTCAGGTCGTCCGCCAGCATGCTGCGCGAGGTGTCCACGGCGAAAAGGATGTCGATGCCCTTGCGTTTCACCTCGCGCCACTCGTAGCCCGTCTGCGGGCGGGCGACGGCGGTGAAGACCAGCAGCACCGCGATCAGCCACAGGCCGCGCTTGAGGTTCCGCATGCCGGGTGAAAAGCCTTCGGTCAGCCGCTGGCGGAAGCGCGGGTGAATCAGCTTGGTTAGATCCGCTTCCCGGCGGCGGTCGAAGCGGATGAACAAACCGACCACGCCCGCGCAAGCGACGAGGCCGGCGATGATCCAGAATGGCTGGGCAAAATGTAGCGAGGTGTCGTCCATGATCATGGCAGGCGTCGGAAACGGGTCTGGCTCAGGACCAGTTCCAACAGAAGGAAGGCGAGTCCGGGTGCGAGGAAATAGAGATAGAGCTCGTCATACTGCTGGTATTTCTTGAGCTTGCGGGTGGTCTTTTCGAGCTGGTTGATCGAGTCGTAGATTTTCTCCAGTGAGTCGGTGTCGGTCGCGCGGTAGGATTGCCCGCCGGTGGCGGTGGCGACTTCGCGCAGCATTTCCTCGTCGATCTCGACCTTCATCGTCTGCAAATGGGTGCGGCCGAAGGCGTCCTGCACCGGCACCGGAGCCTCCCCGCGGATGCCCGCGCCGATGGTGTAAATCTTGATTCCCAGCGCTTTCGCGGCCTCGGCGGCGGTGGGTGGATTCACCGATCCGGCGTTGTTCACGCCGTCGGTGAGCATGATGATGATCCGGGATTTCGCGGTGGAGCCGCGCAAATGATCGACCGAGGAGGCGATGGCGGATCCGATCGCGGTGCCGTCCTCGACCTGGCCCATCTTCACATCCGCGAGGCGCTTGGACAGGAAATCGTGATCAAGCGTGAGCGGGCTGACCAGATAGGGGCGCCCGGCGAAGGCGACCATGCCGAGCTTGTCGTTAGGCCGCTGGCCGACGAATTTGGCGACGACGTTCTTCACCACTTCGAGGCGGTTTACCGGCTTGCCTTCGAGCTGGAAATCCAGCGCTTCCATCGAGCCGGAGACGTCGAGCGTGAGCACGATGTCAATTCCGCTGGCCTCGATGTCGGTGGAGCCCTTGCCATGGCGCGGCCGGGCGAAGGCGATGATCAGCAGCGCGAATGATAGAAGGCCCAGGAACGCGAGGAAGCCGCCGGCCTTCGTGCGTGGCTTGGCACCGACGCTGACGGCGTCGTCGGTGGATGGCATCCGCACCGCGACGGGTCGGCCCCAGCGGCCTTTCCAGATGGCGAGCACCGGTAAAAGCAGCAGGAGTAACAGGAACTCCGGATGAACGAATTGGAAACTCTCGGTCATGGAGTGACGACTTTGGACGTTGAATAAATGAAGCCGCGCGCGGCCTCCAGCAGTTCATCACGCTGGGCGGAGGTGAGGCGGGAGCCGGCGAATTTCGCGAGGTCGCAGGATTTCAAAAACGCCCGCAAGTCATCGCTCTCGCCGACGAGCGGGGAGCTTTCCTGCTTGGCGAGATCGCGGAGGAATTCCTCGGTCGTGCGGCGTGGCGCGGCGAGGCCGAAGTGTTCGGCGATGTATTGGCGGACCGTCTGCGCCGCGCGGTTGGCGAAGGCTTCCGCGGCGATGGCTTCGCGGCTTGTCTGGAGTCCTGCGAGTGAGGCGAGCGCGATTTCCCGCGGACTCTTGAGCCGTTGTTGGCGGGCGCGTCTCTTCCAAAAATACGCGGCAAGAGCGAGCAGTAGCACGCCGCCGCCGATGCAGGACCACAGCAGAATCGGCAGTTTTTCCGGCACGGGGATTTCCACCAGCGCCTTCGGCCCGCGGATGTCCTCTGCCGCAGCAGGGTCCTGGGCGGATAGATCGCAGGTGAGCGCCGCGACCAAGAGGCCGAGGAAAGCACGATGAAGCCTGGAAATGAAATCGGACATGATCAGCCGGAACGTTGGCGGCGGCTTTGGAAGAAGCCCATCAGCGCGGGCATCCAGTTCTCGCCGTTGCGGAATTGCAGCAGGTCCACGCCGAGCGAACGGATGCGCGCGGCGGTGAGCTCGCGGCGCTGGCGGGATTGATTTGCAAACGCCTCGCGGACTTTCGCGCTGCCGGTGTCGATCTCGACGACCTGGCCGCTTTCCGCGTCCTCGATGCAGATCCGGCCGACGTCCGGCAGCGATTCCTCGCGCGGGTCGGTGACGGAAACGGCGATCACGTCGTGGCGGCGGTTAGTGACTTGCAGCTTGTTGCGCAGCAGGTTGAGCCGCTCTTCAAACGGCGCGCCGAGGCAGAAATCCGAGACGAGGAAAATGACGGATTTCCGGTGGATGACTTGGTTGGCGAAATCCAATGCTTTCGCGATGTCCGTGCCGCGCTGCTCGGGTTGGAAAAACAAGGTCTCGCGGATCAGCCGCATGATGTGCATTCGGCCTTTTCCCGGTGGGATGTAGAGCTCTACCTCGTCGCTGAAAAGAATCAGCCCGACCTTGTCGCGGTTTCTAATTGCCGAGGCGGCCAGCACCCCGGCGGCTTCGGCGGCGAGCTCGCGCTTGGAATCGACCACCGAGCCGAAGTCGGAGGACGCGCTGACATCGATCATCAGCAAAATCGTCAGTTCGCGCTCCTCGGTGAAAAGCTTCACGTGCGGATCGCCGGTGCGCGCCGTCACATTCCAGTCGATGGTCCGCACGTCGTCGCCCGGGACGTAGTTCCGCACCCGGTCGAAGTCCATGCCGCGGCCCTTGAAAACGCTGGCGTAGCGGCCGGCCAAAGAGTCATCGACGAGCCGGTTGGTGCGGACTTCCATCCGCCGGACGCGGCCGAGGATTTCCGCGGCGCGGGCTTCGTCCTTGAGGCTGATGGGCGTGCTGGCTTTCGGCTTGATCATGGTGTCAGTTCAACTTGATAGGGGGCATGGACGTCTCGTCCATGCGAAGGGACGAGACGTCCCTTCCCCTTAGGGCACCGGCAGCTCGTCGAGGATGCGGGTGACGATTTGCTCGCTGTTGAGTCCTTCCGCTTCCGCCTCGTAGGTGACCGTCACGCGGTGGCGCAGCACGTCCATCGCGACGTTTTTCACGTCGTGCGGCGTGACGTAGGCGCGGCCGTTGAGGAAGGCGTGGGCGCGGCTGGCGAGCGCGAGATTGATGGTGGCGCGCGGCGAGGCGCCCACGCGGATGAGCGGCGCGATATGGACGCCGTATTCATCCGGACGGCGGGTCGCGTGGACCAGACGGACGATGTAGCGCTTCACCTTTTCATCCAGATAGAGGCCATTCACCACCGTGCGCGCCTGCTGGATGGCGTCGAGGCTGACGATAGGCTGGGGCACCGGCATTTCCTCGGTGGTGCCTGCGAGATCGAGCACGAGGAGCTCCTCTTCCTCGGTCGGATAGTCCATGACCACCTTCATCATGAAGCGGTCGAGCTGCGCCTCGGGCAGCGGATAGGTGCCTTCCTGCTCCAGCGGATTCTGCGTCGCGAGCACGAAAAACGGCGACGGCAGCGCGAAGGTTTGCTCGCCGATGGTGACCTGCTTTTCCTGCATCGCTTCGAGCAGGGCGCTCTGCACCTTGGCAGGCGCGCGGTTGATTTCGTCGGCGAGGATGAAGTTCGCGAACACCGGCCCGTGTTTCACGCGGAAGCGCGCTTCCCGCGGGTCGTAGATTTCCGTGCCCACGATGTCGGCGGGCAGCATGTCCGGGGTGAACTGGATGCGGTTGAACTTCGCGTTCACCAGCGAGGCGAGGGTCTTGAGCGCCAGTGTTTTCGCGAGTCCGGGCACACCTTCGAGCAGGATGTGTCCTTTCACCATCAGGGAAATCAGCAGGCGGTCCACCAGATCGCTCTGGCCGATCAAATAGCGGCCGATTTCCGCGCGCAGCGGCTGGATCCAGTGTGAGGCTTCGCGGACGAGAGCTTCCGCGTCGGCTTGGTTGATAGGGGTGACGGGTGAGTTCGCCGTGTCAAATGTCATGGTTCGATATCGTTGATTCTGAAAATTTCAAGGAGTCTGGAAGTGCGGAAACGTTTGACCCGGAAGCCACGCATACCAAGCGGCGTAATGGCCCGGGCTCGTCTAAAATCCGTCCGGGGAGACTTCACGCGCGGTGAACTTGCCCGCTGCGCCGGCGGTATCCAAGCGCCAACTGCGGCGGGTTTGGCCTGCCGCAGGATATGGAACGGGAACTTTCTTGCGGCACGCAAAATTTCATGCGAGCCTTCAATCTCGGCATTGTGGCCATCCTCCCGCTTGCCGGCCATCCATATTGGCCCGGGATTTGCTTGGAAGATACGCCACCAAGTTGCAAACCCATTAAAATCACGAACCCATGCCAGACGCCTGCCTCTATTTTCAAGTGCATCAACCGAACCGGCTGCTGTCCCGCGATCTTTTCCGGACCGGGGAAAACACGGTCTATGAGGACGATGCCATGAACGCCGAGATCCTCAACAAGGTCGCCGAAAATTGCTACCTGCCCGCGAACCGCATGTTCAAGCGGATGATCGCCGAAAACGAAGGCCGCTTCCGGATGGCGATGTCTATCAGCGGAACCGTCATCGAGCAGATGGAGCGGCATCGCCCGGACGTGCTGGAGTCGTTCCGGGAACTCGTGGCCACCGGCGGCGTCGAGCTGCTGGCCGAGACCTACTATCACTCGCTGGCCTTCGTCCACTCGAACAAGGAATTTGACCGCCAGGTGGAACTCCATTTGCAGAAGCTTGAAGAAATTTTCCACATCCGGCCGCGCGTGTTCCGCAACACCGAGCTGATTTACAACGACGCCATCGCCGCCAAAGCCGAGACCATGGGCTTCGAGGGTATCATCGCCGAGAGCATTGAGAAAAACCTCAACGGGCATTCGTCCAATTACCTCTATCGCGCGCCGACCACCGCGCGAATCAAGACGCTGCTCAGGAACGCGCCGCTGTCCGACGACCTCCGGTTCCGCTTTTCCGACCCGTCCTGGAGCGGCTATCCGCTGACGCCGGAGAAATTCGCGAGCTGGCTGGCCGAGTGCGAGGGCGATGTCGTGAACCTTTTCATGGCCTACGAGACGATCGGCGAGCACCAGTTGGAAGAGACCGGGGTTTTCGATTTCTGGGAGGCTATGCCCGAAGCGATCAACGAGGCCGGCTTGCAATGGGTCACGCCCTCCGACGCGGTCGAACTCTATCGAGCCGCGCGGGAATACAGCAGCGGCTGCCTCAGTTCCTGGTCCGATACCGAGCGCGACCTTTCCGCCTGGATGGGCAACGACATGCAGCAGGAAGCCATCACCCAGGTGAACCGGCTTGAGCAGGAAATCCTCTCCGTCAACGACCCGGAACTCACCGACACCTGGGCGAAAATGCAGACCTCTGACCACTTCTACTGGATGTCCACCAAGGGCGGCGCCGATGGCAGCGTGCACAAGTATTTCACGCCCTATCCGAGCCTCCACGACGCGTATGTCTATTTCATGAACGTGCTCGCCGACTTGCAGGTCCGCGTCCGTCGCGCACGGGAGCTGAAAGAGCTCGCCTGAGGTTATTTCGCCAGGCACAGCGCCATTCGCGGAAATAACAGCAAGTGAAGTGGCAGGATGGAATACCAGTAAAGCCGTCCCAACAGCCCGCGCGGGCGGAAAGTCGCCGTCTGGCGGAGTTCGCCGCGGGTGATTTCAAAATCCAGCCAAGCCTCGCCGGGAAGTTTCATTTCGGCGTATAGGATGAGCCGGGCGGAGTCCGGGTCGCTGGTGCGGTCGGCCATGATCACGCGCCAGAAGTCCAGCGCGTCTCCGGCGCGCAGCTCGCGGGGATGTCGCCGGCCGCGGCGCAGCCCGGTGCCGCCGGCGAGACGGTCCACCCACCCGCGGGCGCGCCACGCCCAGTTCATCGACGGCCAGCCGAAGGCGCCGCCTAACGACCAGACGCGGTCGATCACCTTTTCCCGCTCCGCTCCGAGCGGAACGCATTGCTGGTCGCGCAGCACGCCGTGCTCGGGGACGCGGATTGACCGCAGGAAATCCGGATCGAGCCGGCCGGATGCGAGCGAGTCGATCCATGACGATGGCACGCGGTTCTGAGCGATGGTGGCAAAGGCCAGCCCGATCGCTTCTTGATAGGAAATCAGTTCCTGCGGGATGAGTTTTTCAATCCGGTGGTCGCGGCAAACCGTCTCGTTGCGCAGCGACTCGATCAGCGACTTGGCCAGCGGCAGGGTGGCGGCGGTGACGAAGCGTAGCCAGCGTGCTGACAGGCGTGGCGACAGCAGCGGTAGGGAGATCAACCAGCGCCGCAGCCCGCGGGTTTCGGCGTATTGGCGGAGCAGGTCGCGGTAGGTGAGGATCTCCGGGCCGCCGATGTCGAGCTCTTGGCCGATGGTTTCAGGGGTGTCGAGGCAGCCGGTGAGGTAGCGGATCACGTTGCGGATCGCGATCGGCTGGCAGCGCGTGGCGGTCCAGCGCGGAGTGATCATGAACGGCAGTTTTTCTGCCAGATCGCGGATGATTTCAAACGACGCCGAGCCCGAGCCGACGATGATCGAAGCGCACAAGGTGGTCACCGGTATTTTGCCAGAGCGGAGGATCCTGTTGACGTTCTCGCGCGACTGGAGGTGGTGCGACAGCGGCCCTTCTGGCACCAGTCCGCCCAGATAGATGACGCGGCGGCAGGTGTCGGATTCGAGCCAGTCGGTGAAATTGCGTGCGCATGCGGCCTCGCGCTCCTCGAATCCCCGGCCCGCGCCCATCGAATGGAGCAGGTAATACGCGGCATCGATTTCCCGCGGCGGGGCGGGCAGGCGGGCGGGATCGAGCATGTCGCCCTCGATCAGAGAGAGCCGGCCGTCGTCGAGAAACGGCTGGAACTGCGCGCAGGGGAAGCGGCCCCGGTCGCGGACCAGCGCGATGACGCGGTGGTCCGCTTCCAAGAGGGCTGGAAGCAGCCGGAGTCCGATGTAGCCGTTGGCGCCTGTGAGAAGGATGTTCAAGCGGGCAGAATAGCGCGTGATTTCACCGGTTCAAGCGGCTTCCGCGATGGCGAGCACTTCCGCGAACGGCAGATCGGCCAGCAGCGCGAAGGCGTTGTTGCGGGTGAGCCGGGCGCGGGTGGCGGCGGG
>CAMCUY010000056.1 GCA_945879075.1 Akkermansia muciniphila
ATAGTCGTGAAATCCGTCTGCGGACGAACGGTCGAAGCCGGCCCAGAAGGCGGGTTCGCAAATCGCCTCGCAGCCTGCGAGCGCGAGTTTCTCGTAGTCGTCGGTGGTCCGGCTGACCATGTGGGCGTGGGGCTCGATGTATTTCACAGAGATGGCGGCGCTCCGGTGGCGCCTTGGAAGGGCGCGGTTTGGGGAAGATCGGTGGTGTGGTCCGAGAGGGATTCCAAGACGGCTTTCGCGCGGTCGGGACGGTTGTCGGAGAGGATAGGCAGCGCGTTTTTTAAGGCCGCGAGACGGTGGTCGTCCTCGCCGGGATGGCGGTCGATCCGGTCGAGAAACGCGGCGAGGTTGATGAGCATGTGACGCGCATCGATGAATTGGAGGTCGAGGAGTTCCTGCTTGCTCGGCATGGGCGGACTCTAGGAGGGGATTTTGAAATTGGAAGCGGTGATAGGGGATTCCTCGCTGTTCTTTGGGCCTTGGTGGGCGAAGAACAGGCAGGAATCCCGTGTCACGGCTTGCTAGCCGGGCGGGGATCGTGTGTGCTGCGGCCGTGTTTGCGACTTACGTGCATGATTTGAATCCGGTGGCGCTGCCGATTTACGGCGGGCTGGCGCTGAGGTGGTATGGACTGGCCTATCTGGCGGGTTTCGTCGCGGGTTTCCTGCTGCTGCGGAATCTGGCGCAGCGCGGCTTGTGGGTGATGAAGCCGGAAAAAGTCGGCGACTTCATTGCGGCTTGCGCCTTGTTCGGCGTGTTTCTGGGCGGGCGGCTGGGCTATATCTTTTTCTATCAAATCCCGAAAGCCGGGTGGGATGGGCTGGCGCATGATCCGCTGCTGGTTTTGCGCGTGTGGGAAGGCGGGATGGCCAGCCATGGCGGGATTCTCGGACTGGCGGTCTTCACCTGGGTTTACGCGAAAAAGCACCAGGTCTCGTGGGCTGGTCTGGCCGACGGCTTGTGTGTGGTCGGGCCGGTCGGGCTGTTCTTCGGACGGGTGGCGAATTTCATCAATGGCGAGCTTTATGGCCGGGTGGCGAACGGCGTGCCGTGGGCGGTGAAATTTCCGATGTCGCTGGTCGAGGAATCCGATGAAACCCAGGCGATCGCCTGGCAGGCTTGCATCCGCATGGAGCCGTCGCTGGCGGATGCGAAAACGCTCGATCCACTGATCGCCGCGGCCCGCGAGAACCCGCAGATTTCGAACATCCTCGGGCAATATCTCCAGCCGCGGCATCCGTCGCAGATTTACGAGGCCTTGCTGGAAGGCGCGCTGCTTTTCGTAATATTGTGGGTCGTGCGGGTGCGTTTTCCCAAGGCACCGGCGGGCTTGATCACCGGCTTGTTTTTCGCGCTTTACGCGGTATTCCGGATTTTCGGCGAGCAATTCCGCGAGCCGGACGCCGCGATGGTCGGTTATCTAACCAAGGGGCAGTTCTTCTCGTTTTTCATGTTCCTCTTCGCCGCGCTGTTTTTGACCCACGCCTGGCGGGGATCGAAGAATGAGGAGGGTCGACGTTCCGTCGACCCGGGTTGACCGAAGGTCCACCCTCCTGATGCCTCATTGAAACATTTCCTGCGCGGTGTAGGCCATGCCGATCGCCGCTGCGGCGTCGCCGCCGACCGCCCATTCGAACTGGGTGGTGGTGACGTTCGGGTCGAGCGGGCTGTGGCGGTAAACCGGCCAGGCGCGTTCGGCGAAACCTTCCTCGATCCATGCCAGGTATTGGTCGCGGAACGAGGCTTCCGCCAAGCCGCCACCGATGACGACCAAGCCGGGATCGAGCGTGCGGACTATGTCGGCGATGGCGTAGCCGAGAATGAATCCCTGTTGTTTGAAAATTTGCACGGCGAGCGGATCGCCCTTTTCGGCGAAATCGCGGAGCTTGAAGGCCTTTTCCTCGACTGGCGCGGGGTCCGCGTTGAGCGCGTGGTCCGCCCATTCCGGCTTGGCCAGTTCGAGCCGCAGGCGGCGGCGGAGCGCGACGAGCGAGACCCATGCTTCGGCGCAGCCCTTGAGGCCACAGGAGCAAACCGGCAGTTCGCCATCGTCCTCGCGGAAGGGCACGCTGATGTGCCCGACTTCCAGCGCGAGGCCGTTGGCACCCTCGTAGCAGCGGCCGCCGGGGAGCACAAAGCCGCCGCCCAGACCGGTGCCCGGAGCGACCAATAACAGACTGCCGAGGTGCTTGCGGCGGAGCGCGTATTCGCCGATCGCGGCGGCGTTGCAATCGTTGGTCATGTGGACCGGCACGCCGCTGCGGGCGGAAAATTTCCCCTGAATGTCGGTGCCGACCCAGTCTTCACCGAGATTGGCGCGGCCCCAGATGACGCCCTCGCTGCTAGGCGCGGGCACGTCCAAACCGATGCCGGCGATGGCGCTGCGGTCGATGCCAGCTCCGGCGGCGAGTTGGTCGAGCGCGTTGTCGAGCTGGCCGAAAGTCGCTTCGTAGCCATTTTTCACCAGGCTGCGGACCTCGACCAGAGGCCCGACTTGCTCGGCGTGATGATTGACCAGAACTGCCTTAACCGTGGTGCCGCCGATGTCGAGGCCGGCGAAATAAGAGGGATCGTTTGCCATATCGGTAAGCTGTTTTCCTGGCGGCGGGGTGTCAAGGAATTGGGGGCCTCCGACGCGCGGGTGAAATTTCACGCCTGCCTTGCCATGGGGGGCGGGAGGGGTATGTTCGCCGGCGAGTCTGTCATGACGCCGTTTTTGAGAAAAATTCTGGGGGTGAACTGGGTGCTCGTACTGGTGATGTACGGGCTCCTGATTTTCGGCGTGTTCATGATCGAGAGCGCCGCGCGGCACGTATCGATCACCGAGGAAAATCTCGCGCACTTCGGCAGCGCGGGGGCTTATTTCGCCTCGAAGCAGAAGACGTTCATCCTGATCGGGAGCATTGCTTATTTCGTCGCGGCCTTCATCGACTACCGGTGGATTCGCTGGCTGGGAATCCCGTTCTATCTAGTGAGCATGGCGCTGATGATCGTGGCGATGCAGCAGGACGACTCGGTGCACCAGTTGAGGCTGGGCGGGCTTTCGTTCCAGCCCGCGCAGCTCGGGATCACGTCGGGGATTTTGCTGATCGCCTGGCTGGTGCAGGATCTGCCGAAGCTGCACCGTTGGTTTGGTGCGCCGTTCATCCGCATCGGGATCATCGGACTGGTCGCAGTGGTGCCATTTCTGTTGGTGGTGAAAATGGGGGACATGGGTTCGGCGCTGGTCTGGATTCCGGTGTCGATCGTCGCGCTGCTCATCGGCGGCATTCCATTCCGTTATCTAAAGTGCATGACGTTCTTCGGTGCCGGGATTATTCCGCTGCTCTATTTCGTGGCGCTGCCCTTGGTTTCCAAACGCGGTCCGGAGCGGATCGACGTCTGGCTGCGCATGATGCAGGGCCGCGAGGTGGACATCAACGGCGACGCCTACGCGCCTCACAACGTTTCAATGGCGATCGGCAAGGCGGGCTGGAAAGGCGCCGGCCACAATGCGAGCGTGGAGCAGGGCTCGTTGCACGCCAAAGGCTTCATCCCGCGGGAGACCGCGCACAACGACTATGTGTTCGGCGTGATCGGCGAGGAACTGGGTTTTCGCGGCAGTTTGCTGCTGCTCACGGCGTTCGCGCTGCTGCTGGTGCAGGGGCTCTTCATCGCGTTTTACAGCCGGGATGTGTCCGGGCGTTTGCTGGTGTGTCTGGTGGTGGCGTTGTTTTTCGCGCACGTTTTCGAGAGCATTGGGATGTGCGTGCTGATCATGCCCATCACCGGCATTCCGCTGCCGCTGGTGAGTTACTCGGGCACCTTCGTGGTGATTTGCATGTTCCTGCTAGGACTGGTGCAGAGCGTCTGGATCCACCGCCACCGGAAGCCGCAGCTGCAAATGGAGCCGGCGAACGCGTGACCCGGGCCCTCAGGCGCCGCGCTTGAGCAAGCGGCTCGCTCCGGCGAACAGCAGCAGCGCGACGAGCGCGAAGGCGGGGACCTGCCAGAAAAACGCCGCGCGCAATGCATCTCCGGGCGGGTGGTCCGGGAAATGCGCGAGCAGCCGTGAGAAGCTTAGGCTGAAGAGCCCGTAGCCGAGGTTGAACGCGAGGCCTTTGACCGAGAGCACGGTGGCGCGTCTGGTGGAATCCGCCAAGCCGTGGAGCGCCCGGCTGACCGTGAAACCAAGGTAACCGAGCGTCGTCATCAGAAACATCGCGGGCAACAGACCGAACAGCGACCAGCAGGGAACAAGCGCGGTTAGTCCGACCAACGCAATCCCGGCGGCGATGCCGAGATTGGTCAGCGTGCTGAAGCGGTTGTTGAGGTTTTTCGCGATGCCGGGCACGAACCAGCCGAGTACGCCGATCGCCGCGCCGATAAAGCCGAAGCTCCACTCCGGCAGCTCGATGAGCCGGTAGTAACTGCTGGTGAGGGTCGCGAAATTTCGGACGATCGAATCGATCGCGAGGCCGATGACCACCACGACCAAAGTCTGCGGGTTGGTGAACACCCAGCGCGCGGTTTCCAACGTCAGCCGCCCGGCGCTCTGGAAGGAACTACCAACTCCGGTGACACAAGCATTGCTGCCTGTTCGTCCCGCATCGCACGGCGGCTCGACCATCCGCAGGGTGATCCCCAAACAGACGAGCGCCTGGCAAAGCACGACTGCGACGGGCAGACGGTGGGCGACCTCGTGCGAGAGCTGGAAACCATCGGGCAGCAGTCGGTTCAGCGGCTCCGGGTCATAGATCAAGCCGCCGAGAACCATCGCGACGACGAAGCCGACCGAGCGCCAGCGCATGGTGGTGGCGAGCAGTTTGTCCCACGCGGCCGCCCGCTTGTTTTCGGGCAGGGAATCGTAGGCCAGCGCCTCGTCCGCGCCGCTGGCACAGGCTTCCGAAAGACCGGAAAGCACCCGGTTCAAGACGCACAAGGCGACCAGCACCGTCCCGCCGCCGCGAGGCGCGAGCAGCAGGCAAAGCATTTCCAACACCATCAGCGCTGCCGCGGTGACGAGCAGTTTCCGTCGTCCGAGCGTGTCCGCAAGTGCGCCCGAGGGGACTTCGAACAGCAGGATCGTCGTCGCCCAGATGAGGTTGAGCAGGACGAATTGATCCAGCGTCAGCCCGAGGTCGAGAAACAAGATCGCCAGCACCGGATAGTAGGCGCGGGCGTTGTAAAACACCGTGAAGACCACGAAGCGCCGTGGGTTTCCAGTCAGATCGGCCGCGGGCATGCGAGGGGCGTATCAGACCAAAGCCGCCCCCGGAAGCGAAACCCGGAGAGCGTGATCCGGCAGGCGAATGTGTCCCGGATGTCTTAGCCGGGTGCGAGGTCGTGGGGGGAACCCGACTGAGATAGACGGAACACGTCCCGAGCAGCAGGCCGAAATCGTCTTGGTACTGCGTTGGTAACACGGGGACAGGCTACAAAGCCACTGCCAATTAATTCCGTATTACATATATTGTAACAAGTTAAATAATTGGAATTACGGTTCTTCAATGCTGGTTTAAGACGTTCAAACCGGTTTGCATGACGGCGGATGAACCAAATTGAAGATAACTTCTCCGACCTCATGGCGGATACCAACGACCGTATCGGCAAAACCCGCCGCCCGCTTTTTCGCATTTACGAAATCCATGCGGCGATCCGCGGCGGCTCGTATCCGAATTGCAACCAGCTCGCCAAGCATCTCAGCGTCCAGCGAAAAACCATCCAGCGTGACATCACCTTTATGCGCGACGAACTCAAGCTGCCGCTCGTTTATGAGGAATCCCTGCACGGCTATTACTACGATGCGGACGTCACAGATTTCCCGGTTTTCCAAACCACCTCCGAGGAGCTCGCTGGCCTGTTTCTCGCCCGAACCGCCTTGGAATCCGTCCGTGGCACGCCCTTGGCTGAGGTCATGCAAAAGGTCTTCGCCAAGCTCACCCGCGGGATGTTGGGTAAGATTCAGTTCGCCTGGAGCGATCTGGACGAGGCGTTTTCCCGCAAATCGATCGAGTCCAGTCCGCGGGATGTGAAACTGTTTGGTCAAATTGCCGATGCCGTTTTAAATCAACTTGTTACAACCTTTTATTATAGAAAGCTAGGCGCGGAGACATCCGAGCTTCGGCGTGTCAACCCCTTGCATCTCGGCGAGGTGGATGGCGGTTGGTATTTGATCGCGCAGGACTTGGAACGGGGGGCGATGCGCACGTTTGCGCTGCCTCGAATGACTCGCCTCAAGATCACCCAGAAGCGCTTCGATCGGCCTCAAGAGTTCGCTGGAAATGACCACTTGAAACAATCGTTCGGAATTTGGAGCGTTGCAGGCGATAACTCCCGTCAAATCGTGCGGGTCGAGCTGAAGAATTATGCGGCCCGACTGGCTCAAGAACGTCGCTGGCATCCGACTCAGGAGATTTTCCCGCTCAACGCGAAGTCAACGCGGGTGGAAGTCCGCTTCGAAGTCGGACGCCTTGAAGAGGTATTACGCTGGGTTCTCAGCTTCGGCAGCCAGGCGAAAGTACTCGGGCCGCCGGAATTAGTCAAAATCGTGCGGGCGGAAATCGAAGCGATGCGTGGTTGAGATTTCGCGACATTTCAGACGATTCAACTTCACAGTGCCGTTTTCTTGGCGTGCGATCCCCGCCAAGGATTCCTCAACAAGTCCCCTTTCCAACCCCCGATTTGACCCATGCACCGATTTCTCGTCCCTATCTTCATCAGCTTGCATCTGATCGCCGCGGGCGCTCAGTCCGCGGAGCAAGCCGCCGACAAAACAGGTCCGTCTGCATCCGAAGCTCCGCCGAAGGACGCTCCGGCTGCCAAAGTGATCGCGCCAGTCGTAAAAGAATCCACCGTTACCATTGACGGTAAGAAGATTGCTTACAAGGTCACGACCGGTAAATTGCAGCTCAAGGAGGAGGACGGCAAGGCTCGTGCGTCAATTTTTCACGTCAGTTACGAGCGCACCGACACCAAGGATGCGTCCGCGCGGCCGGTGATGTTCGCCTTCAATGGTGGCCCTGGATCTTCCGCTGTTTGGCTGCATATCGGCGTGCTCGGGCCGAAAATCATCAAACTTCCCGGCGACGGCACGCTCGCGCCGTTTCCTCCGGCCCGGGTCGCTGACAATCCTCTGAGTGTTCTCGA
Source organism: Akkermansia muciniphila (assembly GCA_945879075.1). Taxonomy (GTDB): domain Bacteria; phylum Verrucomicrobiota; class Verrucomicrobiia; order Verrucomicrobiales; family Akkermansiaceae; genus Luteolibacter; species Luteolibacter muciniphilus_C. The sequence goes on from CAMCUY010000056.1 coordinate 7,129, forward strand.
TGTGTGTGATCTGGTGTTCATCGATCCGGTTTCGACGGGATACAGCCGCGCGGAAAAAGACGTGAAACCCGGCGATTTCCACGGACTTGATGAGGATATCTCCTCGGTCGGAGATTTCATCCGCCGCTGGGTCAGCGAGCACGACCGCTGGTCGTCGCCGAAGTATCTGCTGGGCGAATCCTACGGCGGCATCCGGGCGGCTGGCCTCTCCAACCATTTGCAGACGCGCTATGGAATGAGCATGAATGGCGTTGTTTTGCTGTCCTCGCTGCTCGATTTTTCCACGCTCCAGCCGGCCCAGGGCAACGATCTCGCCTACCAGGTTTTCCTACCCTCGTTGACGGGCACCTCTCATTTCCACGGAAAAATCCAGGGAGATCGCGATGCCTTGGTCAAGGAAAGCACGGAATTCGCCTTCGGTGAATACGCAGCGGCTTTACTCAGGGGAACTGACCTCGATCCAACAACCCGGACCGCCGTGGCTGAGAAACTGGCCCGGCTGACAGGCGTCGATGCCGCAGTATGGCTGGTCAATGACTTGCGGCTCGACTCCACCGCGTTCCGCGCGGAACTGCTGCGCAAGGAAGGCAAGGTCATCGGTCGCTTCGATGCCCGCGTCGCGTGGGATGCCACCGACAAGGCCGCCGCGCGCCCCGACTACGACCCTTCCTATTCCCTGGCCTATGGCGCGTTTTCCTCCGCACTGCTCGACTATCTTGGGCGCGAACTGGGCTATAAAGAGGACCAGCCCTACGAAATCCTCACCGGAAAAGTCCAACCGTGGCGTTGGAATACCAGCAACGAGGTGGTCAATGTCAGCGATCGTCTCGCCACCGCCATGAGGGATAACCCGCACCTCAGGGTGCTCCTGATGGGCGGCCACACCGACCTCGCGACTCCTCCCGCGGGAGCCGCCCACTCGGTCAGGCACATGCTCAACCTGCCGGTGAACGTCCGGAAAAACATCACCACCACCCTCTACGACGGCGGCCACATGTTCTATCTGAATCCGCCGGATTTGATCAAATGCCGCGCTGACATCGTCAATTTCATCGAAGCCGGAAAACCCTGAAATCAATGCAGCCCCCCTTCTCCGGAAACTCCCCCGCCCCGCCGCCGATACCGGCCTCTCAGACCATTTCGGATGAGGATAAATCCCTCGCGATGCTGTGCCATTTGCTGGGAATCTTCACGGGCTTCATCGGCCCGTTGATCTTGTGGCTGGTGAAAAAGGACAGCAGCGCCTTTGTCGGCCACCACGGCCGCGAGGCGCTCAATTTTCAGATCACCTTGATGTTAGTCATGCTCGGCCTGGGTTCGGTCACCGTCGTGTTGATGTTCGTTGTCGTCGGAATCTTGTTGGTTCCGGTGCTTTTCATCGTGCCGATCCTCGCGCTCGTCGCGGAGATCATCGCCGCCGTCGCAGCCCAGAAGGGCGAGTGGCATCGTTATCCGTGCTGCATCCGCTTGGTGTGAGTCAGTAGGTCGCGAATTTGGCCGCGGCCACCACCAGCACGGCGGCCAACACGCGCTGGAGAGCGGGAGTACGCGCGTGCCTGCTCCCCCACGAGGAACCAAACCAAGCGCCGGCGAGAACCACGGGGAGAAGAAACCACGCAAGCTGCGGAACCACGTTGCCCTTCGTCACAAAGCCGGCGAGGCCAGCGAGTGAATTCACCAAAATAAAGGCCGCGGAGATCGCTGCGGCGGGTTTCGCCGGAGTCCAGCGGAAGATGACGAGCAGCGGCGTTAGGAATATCCCGCCGCCGATGCCGATGAGGCCGGATAGAAACCCGATCGCGAATCCGAGAACCAGGATGGCGGAGAGCGGTGGCTCGCGGAGATCCGGCTCTTCCGCATTCCGGTGGAATGCGAGTCGCCACGCGCCGAAGAGGAGAGCGGCGGCGAGAATGAATTTAAAAACCGGCTCCGGAGATTGCAGCCATCCGCCGACGAACGCGGCGGGCACCGAGGCAGCGGCGAACAGCCAGAACAAACGGGCCCGGAAATGATCCGCGCGGGCGAACGCGATGAACGCCAGCAGCGATACGGCGATGTTGAGCACCAGTGCGATGGGTTTCATTTCCACAGGCGCCATGCCGATGAGCCCCATCACCGCGAGATAGGCCGACGCGCCGCCGTGGCCGACTGACGCATACAGGGCCGCCGCGAAAAAGAACGCGAGGCCGAGAGCCACCGGTGAGGCGGAAATTAGAATATCAGACCACATGGATCGTTCGACGGAGAATCATTTCGCTCCCCGCCCGGATACATTGCCCGTGAAAACCGGAATGGCAACCTTCAGCAGCAGGGTGTAAACGATCAAACCCGAGGCCCAGATTCCGGCCATGATTTTCCACTCGGCGGCGCTTGGGATGTATTCGACCCACTCGTGCAATGTCGATGGCACGAAACCCGGAATGATCAAGCCCATGCCTTTTTCGATCCAGATCCCCACAAAAGCGAGCGCGCAGGCGACGTTCGCGTGCTTCATCTCCGCCATCGCAACGACGGCATGGTCTGGTGGTACACACTCATGCCCACGCCGCACGGCACTTTTCGTATCGTCCGCATCCAGTACGATTTCCTGTCATGAGTTGCGCGGATGACCCCTGTTCATCCGCTGCGCAAACACGCTTCATCCGAAAATTCGCCGATTCCGGCATCATGGCCGGAATCGAGCTAAGTCCACACGGACACTAAGTCGCCCCAACCAACTACGATCCATGAAAAAAAACGCTGCTATACTCCTGCTGGCCTCATCACCCGTGCTCTGCGCGGGAACTCCCGAAGTGACTCCTCCGCCCGCGCCTGCCGCGCAATGGATCACTCCCACCATCGACATCCGCGCCCGCTATGAGTTCGGTGATACGGATGGCCTTGATCAATCCAACGCGTTCACATTCCGCGAGCGCCTCGGGCTGAAAACCAAGGCTTGGAACGGCTTCAGCGCCTTTGTCGAAGGAGAGTTCTCGCAAGCCGCGGTGGATGACTACAATGGCGGTGCTCCCGGCGCGGACCCGTTCGATCCTGCCAAAACTCTCATCGCCGATCCACAAACCAACGAACTCAATCAGGCGATTCTTCAATACGAAGGCTTCGACACCGTCGCCAAAGTCGGCCGGCAGCGCATCATTTACGACAACGCGGCGTTCATCGGCAACGTCGGATGGAGGCAAAACGAGCAAACCTACGATGCGGTTTCGTTCTCCAACAAGTCCATCGACGGACTGATCCTCAACTACGCCTATCTGAATCAAGTGAACCGGATCTTCGGCTCCGAAGCGGACGCGCCGCTGGCTCCGGGGTTCACGAACGTCGAGGACATCGGGACCAGCAGCCATCTCTTCAACGCGTCATACACTGGCATCGAAGGCATCACTCTCGGCGCTTACTCCTACATGATGAACTTCGAAGACGTCGGCGCATTGGACAACAACACCTTCGGAATCAGCGCCAAGGGCAAGCTCAGCGACATCGCCCTCTACGGCGAGCTCGCTTGGCAGGACAAAGCCGCAGTTTCCGGCGAGGATGACGCGCTCTACGCCCATGCTACCGCGACGAAGGCCTTCGGCCCTCAGGCTTTGACTCTCGGCCTCGAGCATCTCGACGCCGGGTTCAAGACCCCGCTCGCCACGGTCCACGCCTTCAATGGCTTCGCCGACGTCACCGACGCCGCCCGGATCTCTGGTGCGCACAACGGACTGACGAACCTCTATCTCTCGCACACGATGCCTATTTTCTGCGGCATCAAGTGGCTCAACGTGCTGCACGCTCTCGGAGACAACGAGATTTCGGCCTGCTACGGCTGGGAGTATGACTCCGTGCTGACCAAGAAGTTCGACGACAACTTCACTGCCATCGCCAAGGTCGCGTTCTTCGAATCCGAGGGGGACGACTACACGGCTAACGCCAGGAACGACAGTCTTCCGACCACGGCTCGTTTCTCGGTTGAGTTGAATTACACCTTCTGATTGTTGGTAGTCGATTGCTGCACGGAAGGGGGCGTTTCGGTAAAACGGAACGCCCTTTTCCTATTCCGTGAGGTTCGCCGGCATTGCGGCGAAGGCCATTTCGCAAAGACCGATGAACGCCTCTTCGACTAGGCTCGGCTCCCGCTTGGGCGAGTGAAACACGCCCCACTCGCGTTCGATCCCGGGCTCGTCGATGTTGACGACTTTCAAACTTCCGTCCGCGATCTCGCGCGCCGCCACCCAGGGTGCGACGATTCCCACGCCGATGCCGAGCTTCGCCATTTCCTTGATGGCCTGCATATCTCCCAGCACCAGCGGCTTCTTGCCGCGCCCGCCTTTTTGCTCCAGCCATTCCTCGATCAGGCGATGGGTCTCGGTCGCTTTGGCGTAAATGATGAACTGGTGGTCGTTAATCGTGGAAGTGACAAAAGAGCTGTCGAGCGCCCACGGATGAAAGGGCGAGACCACCAAGGCCAGTCGGTCCTTGAACATCTGACGATAGCCATCCTCCCCTTTTCCACGAGGCTTCAGACCGACGACTAGGTCGAGATCCGCGCCGGCCATTCGATCTAGCAAAAGTGTCGTATCACCGGCCTCGATGACCGGCTCGCACCTCGGGAAACACTCGCGGAACTCGCGCAGGACCGATGGAATCAGAAAGTGACAGAGGCTGTGTGGCGCGCCGATTCGGATTCGCGTCTGGCCCCAACGGCGAAGGCCGTCAAGATCCCGGCTGGCTTGCTCCAATTCGAAAATCACCCGCTTGCAGCGACTGAGCAGCAACTCGCCCTCGGCCGTGACGGCCACCCGCTTTCCCGTGCGGTCCAGCAATCGGCAGGACAATTGCTCTTCGAGCGTCCGCAGCGAATGACTGACGGCCGACTGCGTCACGAAAATCCGGCGCGCGGCGAGCGTGAAACTGCCCTCCTCCACCACGGCCACAAAGGCCCTCAGTTGTCTTAAGTCCGGAACCCAGTCCATAGATGAATGTCTTTCATTGAAAGTCAGAGGGAAATTAGCAGCGCTTGTGCCAAATTCTTATCTTTGGCATTCCACGCGCTTAGGGAGCGGCGTGAAGCATCATCACCAACCGCAGAAGCCGGGTGTCCCACTTCGTCTGGGATACGTTCCCCTGAGTGACTGTGCCCCGATCGCCGTCGCCATGGAAACCGGGATTTTCGAGCGTTACGGGTTGAATGTGGTGCTGTCCCGCGAGCTCGGCTGGACGAGTGTCCGCGACAAGATGTTCTATGGGGATCTGGACGCCGCCCAGTCGATCGCCGGAATCGCCTTCGCCCTCGGCATGGGCTTCAGCGAGTTGCGCTGCGAAGTTGCCGTGCCCTTGATTCTCAACCTGCACGGCAACGCCATCACTCTATCAAAAGATTTCGCGCCATCGGAAATCGGCAAGGGCGAGGGCCTGCCATCCTTCCTCACCCACCATTGGAAGAAGGACCGGCCTTTCACCCTGGCCGCCACCCATCGCTTTTCCTCCCATCACATCCTCCTTCACCAGTGGCTGAAACGCCATGGACTATCAGCACCGGAGGACGTGGAAATCATCTTCCTTCCTCCTCCGCTCATGCCGCGCCACCTCAAGGCCGGGCACATCGACGGCTACTGTGTCGGCGAGCCGTGGAATTCCGAGTCCGTTCTGGCGGGAACTGGCTGGTGTCCGGTTACTTCATTGGACCTCTCCCACGGGCACCCCGAGAAAGTGTTGCTGGTTTCCGGGAAGTTGCTGCATGAGCGCAAGGATAAGTCGATCGCGCTGGTTGCAGCGTTGCTGGACGCATGCAAGCTTTGTCAGGACCCGGCTTTTAGAAATGACATGATTTCGATTCTCGCGCTCAAGGATTACACCGGAGCCTCGGAAGAGGTCTTGCGGAACAGTCTCGGCAACCACTTCAATACCGGAGACGGATCGACGAGCGCCTCATCTTTCCACATCTTCCACGGGGAATCGGTGAACCGGCCCACGGTCGAGAAAGCCTCCTGGGTGCTCGCCGGGCTTCGCAACATCGGCATCCTGCCGGATGTCACTTGCGGCTCGCTGTCCCGAATCTATCGGGAGGATCTGTTTAACACCGCCACGCAGTGTTCCCATGGAGCATGAGCGCTCTTCATCCCCGCAATGAACCCGCATCCCCGATGGAATTCTCTTAAAATCCAAGTTGGCATCCATGCCGCTATACCAGCAAGCGACCCCGTCAAAGCCACCATGGAATCAAAACAATCACTATCACGCCGGAACTTCCTTTCCGTCTCCACCAAGACCACCGCACTCGGCCTTCTCGCCTCGGGACTTCCCGCCGGCTGGGTCGGAGCGCAGACCGCCAGCGAGTCGCCCGAATCGCCAAACCCGGCTCGGGAGAACAATACGCCTTCGAGGTCTCGCTCGACCGCTGCACCGGTTGCAAAGCCTGCGTCTCCGCCTGCCACTCGCTCAACGGTCTCGATGACGAGGAAGCCTGGCGAGATACAGGTGTTTTGTTAGGTGGCGGCGGGGCTCCGGGATGGCAACAAACCATCACCACCGCCTGCCATCACTGCGAGGATCCCGGCTGCATGAACGGCTGCCCCGTCGGTGCCTACGAAAAGGACGCGGACACCGGAATTGTCCGCCATCTGGATGACCAATGCATCGGCTGCTCCTACTGCATCCTCAAGTGCCCTTACGACGTTCCGAAGTATTCCAAAAAACGCGGTATTGTTAGGAAGTGCGACATGTGCCACCAGCGCCTCGCCGAGGGCGAAGCCCCCGCCTGCGTCCAAGCATGTCCCACCGAGGCCATCCGCATCGTGACTGTCGAAACCGGTAAGGAGCGGCGAACCGCCACGCCGACGACCCTGTTCCATTCCGCACTCCTCGTTCCGCAATCCGCGCTCCCCTCCTCCTCCATCACCCTTCCCACCACCCGCTACGTCGGTCGCGGGGTTCCTGCATCAGCCTTCGCCGCGGATCGTGACGCGCTGGTCCCGCAACACGCCCATTGGCCGCTCGTTCTCATGCTCATGCTCACCCAAGCGGGCGTGGGATTGATCGGGAGTGCGGGTTTCCTGCCCGCGTCTTTTCCGGTCCTTCTGACAGGCACCGCGATTTTTTTCACCGGCATGGCAGCCTCCATTTTCCACCTCGGCCAACCGCTCAAGGCATGGCGCTTCTTTCTCGGCCTGCGCACTTCATGGCTCTCCCGGGAAATCCTCGCATTCTCCCTCTTCGCGCTCATCCCTATCTTTCTCTGCGTCCTCGCGCTCCTGCCACACGTTCCAAACCTGACCATTCCCGATTTTATCTCCACCTGGCTCTCCCTCGGCGAGCGCATCGCTGCCTATTCGGCACTTCCTCTCGGCCCCATCGCCGTCTTCATCAGCGTGATGATCTATCATGACACTCACCGCTCGCTCTGGCGCTTCCCGCTCGGTGCCGCGCGATTTTTCGGTACCGTGGCCTCTTTCGCCGGCCTCGGCAACCTCATCGCCCATCCTGGCTCAGGCATCGCCATGCTGATGTTCGCGGTGGCCGTCATGCTCAAGCTTGTCCCTGAAATCCGCATCCTCCGACTCGGGGAGGACGAAGACACACCATGGTCTCCCGACACACACAGCGCCCGCCTCCAACTCGGCCCGCTCGGCGTCATTCTGCGCTCCCGCGTCGCCCTCGCACTCATCGCCATTGTTACCGCGTTCATCCACCCTTGGTCCGCCCTGCCAATCCTTATTCTAGCAGATATTCTCGAGCGCCAACTCTTCTTCCAGTCCGTGCACGCCCCCAAGATGCCTGGAAATTTCGGCCGACCTGGCACCAGACACTAACCTCATGTTCAAGTCCTTCCTCAAACAACACACCGGTCCCCTCACCCGTGATCTGGTGTTGGAGCCCGGAAGTTTCGGCCTCGGGAAAGTGCCGAAACGCCTGAAGCCCGCTTCCACCGTCACCTCGATCTGCGGATACTGCGCGACAGGTTGTCAGATGAAGATCCACCTCGATGAAAACGGCGAGGCGATCAATCTCACGCCCCAGCCCGGCTACCCGGTAAATCTCGGCATGGCCTGCCCGAAAGGGTGGCAGGCGCTCGATCCCCTCGACTCGCCCGACCGCGCGACCACGCCGCTCTTGCGCGATGCCTCGGGCGAGCGGAAGTCCGTCGCATGGCAAACCGCGCTCGACACGTTTGTCTCACGCTTCAAATCCATTCAGGAATCCCACGGGCGCGAGGGCGTCGCATTTCTATCCACCGGCCAGATTCCCTTCGAGGAAATGGCCTTGCTCGGCTGCTTGTTTAAATTCGGCATGGGCTTCCTCCACAGCGATGCGAACACGCGCCAATGCATGGCCACGGCGGTCACCGCCTACAAGCAATCGTTCGGATTCGACGCGCCGCCCGCGACTTATGCGGACTTCGAGGAAAGCGACGTAGTCATGCTCGTCGGCGCGAACCTCTGCATCGCCCATCCCATCCTCTGGCAGCGGGGCATGCGGAACAAGCGCAACCCCAAAATCATCGTCTTCGACCCGCGCGCCACCGAGACCGCGCAGGCCGCCACCCAACACGTCGCCCTCAAGCCCAAGGGCGATCTCGCGCTGCTCTATTCGCTGGCGCACTGCATCATCCGCGATGGTCGGATTGACTCGCAATCCATCGCCAACACCGAGGGCTACGAGGAGTTCGCGAAGTTCGTCGATGACTATTCGCCGCTCGCGGTGGCGGAGCGGACGGGTCAATCGGTAGAAGCCATCGAAGCGCTCGCCCGCACGGTTTCCGAACCCGGCAAGCGCGTCTCATGGTGGTGGACCATGGGCATCAACCAATCCTACGAAGGCGTGCGCACGGCGCAGGCGATGATCAACCTCGCCCTGATCACTGGCAACATCGGCAAACCCGGCACCGGCGCGAACTCCATCACCGGCCAATGCAACGCGATGGGCTCGCGGCTTTTCTCCAACACCACCTCGCTC
>CAMCUY010000057.1 GCA_945879075.1 Akkermansia muciniphila
TATTCCGCACAGCTGGGTGATGTCATTTTTTATTTGGCAGGGTTTCGAAGCCTGCCTTGGTTTGGTGGTGTTATGATTCCTATGTCGCTTGGGATGAGGCTATTAAATCAGAGAAGAGTCAAGGATTAATTTAACTAAGTAGAATTAAGTACGACCTAGAAATAATAACGACCTGAAGACTTCATGACAAGCCGAATTTCGGGATTGTGATATAAAGAGAGCCAGCTGATAACAAACGAAGGTCAGATCAAGAGTAGTCTCGAGGAGTACGCAAGATCGAGGGGAAGATTGATTCATTGATAATTCAAAGTTGCCCCCCGCCCTCTTGAAATTACCTTTTCATTCCCCGTCGTGCCTTTCATGTTTACTCGATGACCCGCGAGAATCTAGCCGAAGTCCTCGAAGAGATCGCCCTGCTGCTCGAGCTGAAGGGCGAGAACCCCTTCAAAATTCGCGCCTACCGCCATGGCGCGCAGTCGGTGCGAAATTACGACGGCGACATCGTCGGGCTCGCCCGCGACAACCAGCTCGTAGGCATCGAAGGTATCGGCGAGGCGCTGCGCGAAAAACTCCACGAACTCGCCAGCACCGGCAAACTCGTCTTCCACGATAAGCTCCGCGCCGAGTTTCCTGCCGGCCTTTTCGAGCTGTTCGACGTCCAGGGCCTCGGCCCGAAAAAGATCAAAGCACTCTACGACACCCTCGGCGTGTCCTCCGTGGCCGATCTGCAGGCGGCCTGTGACTCGGGAAAAGTCGCCGGGCTGCCCGGCTTCGGTGCCAAAACCCAGGCCAAAATCCTCGAAGCCATCGCCCACCGCGCGGCCTTCGCCGATACATTCCTGCTCGGCACCATTACCCCCCTGGCCAACGAAATCCTCGAAACCCTGCGCACCCACCCGGAAATCACGCGTGTCGCCATCTGCGGCTCATTCCGCCGCGCCAAGGAAACTGTGCACGACCTCGATTTCCTCGTCGCCACCAAAGAGCCCGCCCTCGTCTGCGAGGATTTCACCACTCTCCCCCAAGTCGCCTCCATCATCGTCTGTGGCGAAACCAAGTCCGCCGTCCGCCTGAAAAACGGCCTCCAGTGCGATCTCCGCGCCGTCTCGAACGCCCAGTTCCCCTTTGCCCTCCAGTACTTCAGCGGCTCCAAGGAGCACAACGTCGCCCTCCGCTCGCTCGCGCTGAAACAAGGGCTTTCGCTCAACGAATACGGCTTCACCGGCGACACCGCGAAAAATTTCGAAATCCACGAGGAAGCCGACATCTATCGTGCGCTCGGCCTCGACTTCATCCCACCCGAGCTGCGCGAAAACACCGGCGAAATCGAAGCCGCCGCCCACCACACCTTGCCGCGCCTCGTCGAGCTCGGCCAACTCCGCGGCACCTTTCACAACCACACCGCCGCCTCCGATGGCCGCGCCACCCTCGCCGAAATGGCCGACGAAGCCATCGACCTCGGCCTCCAATACCTCGGCATCGCCGACCACTCGAAGGCCTCGTTCCAAGCCAACGGCCTCGACGAGGAGCGCCTGTTGGAGCAAATCGAAGCCATCGCCAAGCTCAACGCCGGCTATGAACACTTCCGTCTCTTCGCCGGTTCCGAGGTGGATATCCACAAGGACGGCTCGCTCGATTTTGATGACGAAATATTAGCCCGGCTCGACTATTGCGTCGCCTCGGTCCACGCGTCATTCACTCTATCCGAAGAGGAAATGACCCGCCGGATCTGCCGCGCCATGGAGAACGAGCACGTCACCATGCTCGGCCATCTCACCGGCCGGTTGCTGCTTAAGCGCGACGGCTACGCCGTGAACCACGCCATGGTCATCGACTGCGCCGCCGAGACCCGCACCATCATCGAGCTCAACTGCAGCCCGCAGCGCCTGGACATGGACTGGCGCTGGTGGAAACGCGCCCGCGACAAAGGCGTGCTCTGCTCGATCAACCCCGACGCCCACTCCACCGCCGGCATCCACCACATCGGCCTCGGCGTCCGCCTTGCCCGCAAAGGCTGGCTGCGCAAACAGGACGTTTTCAACACCCGCCCGGTGACCGAGGTGGAGAGATTTCTCAAGACGCCCAAGGCCAAGCGCTAAGTCCGCAGTCTTTCCAGCAGCGCGAAATAAGACGATTCGGAGATCGCCACATCTTGGGTTTTCCGGCAAATCCTCCCGCGTGAGCTTGCCTGTCTTTGAAATCGCCGAAGATCTCCGCGCCGCCGTGGCTGCTGGGGACCGCTCGCGCGTGCTGCTCAAGGCGCCGACCGGCTCGGGGAAATCCACGTCCGTGCCGGGAATACTGGTGGATGCTGGGATTTCAGGGCGCATCCTCGTCATCGAGCCGCGGCGGATGGCGGCGCGCCTGCTCGCGGGCTGGGTGGCGAAACAACGCAAGGCGACGCTCGGCAACGAGGTGGGTTACGCGGTGCGATTCGACACGAAATACCGCGCCGACACGCGGATCATCTATCTGACCGACGGGGTTTTCCAGCGCTGGATTCAAGACGACCCGACTCTGGAAGGCGTGGGCGCGGTGGTGTTCGACGAGTTCCACGAGCGGCGTCTCGCCGTGGACATTGCCTTGGCGCGGTGCCTCGATTTGCAGGAAGGCCCGCGGCCGGATCTGCGGGTGGTGGTGATGTCCGCGACGCTGGAAACGGCGGGGCTGGCGGATTACCTCGCGCCCGCCGTCTCGCTGGAAGCGGGCGGGCGGACGCATCCGGTGCAGGTGCTCTATCGGGCGGACCGGCCGCCGGTGAACGACCGCCGCGGCGGACCGCCACGCGAGACGCCGATCTGGGAGAAAATGGCAAACGTCTGCCGCGAGGCGATGGCGATGCCGGACCCGGGAAACATCCTGATGTTCCTCCCCGGCACGCACGAGATCCGGCGGACCATCGAGCTGTTGGAAAACACCATCGCGAAGGGCTGGGATGTCTATCCGTTGTATTCCGCGCTGCAGCCCGCCGCGCAGGAAGCGGCGATTTCCCCCGGACCGCGCCCGAAAATCATCGTCGCCACCAACGTGGCGGAAACCTCTCTGACTATCGACGGCGTCCGCACGGTGATTGATAGTGGCCTGGCGCGCATCGCATCCTTCGAACCGCGCCGCGGGATCAACACGCTGCTCATCAAAAAAATCTCCCGCGCAGCCACCGAGCAACGCACCGGCCGCGCCGGGCGGACAGCACCGGGTCGGGCGTTCCGTCTTTGGAGCGAGGCCGATCACGCGCGGCGCGCCGAGTTCGAAGCACCGGAAGTCCATCGCGTGGATCTCGCGGAAGCCGCGCTCCTGCTCAAGGCGGCGGGTGTTTCCGAGATCCGGGAGTTCCGCTGGTTCAACCCGCCGACAGAAGAATCGCTGTCCCGTGCCGAACGCCTGCTGCACGATCTCGGGGCGCTCGATAGCACGGGAAAACTCACCGACGAGGGCCGCAAAATGGCGTCTTTGCCGCTGGAGCCGCGGTTCTCCCGGCTGATGTTAGCGGGCTACGAACACGGCTGCGTGGCGGAAACCGCGTTCATCGCGGCGACGGTGCAGGGCGACGGAATCTTCACCAACAAGCGCGGTGGACCGGGGCGCAAGGATTTCATTTTCCCGGACGACGATTCGGATTTCGCCGGGGAATGGCGCGCCTTCGAATCGGCCGAAGCGATGGGTTTCGATCCGCGCCGCTGCGACCCCGTCGGCGTGATGGCGCGCGGCGCGCGGGAGACGGCGCAGGGATTCGATAGACTGTGCTCGCTCGCGAAACGCTTCGGTTGGGAATGGCAGCCGGTGGATTTCAAGGCCCGCCGCGAGTCCGTGGGCAAGGCGATGCTGGCGGCGTTCAGCGATCAGTTAGCGATCCGCATCAGCCAGGGCACGCTGGCTTGCAAGCTGGTGGGAAACCGCAAGGGCAAGCTCGACGAGGATTCCTGCGTGAGAAACGCGCCGGCCTTCGTCGCGGCGGAAATCACCGAGGTCGAGGCGCGGGAAATCATCGTCCACCTGCGCCGCGCCACCGCGGTCGATCCGGCGTGGCTGACCGAGCTTTTTCCCGAGGATCTAGCCATCACCGACGGCGCGACCTGGGATGAGACGCGCCGGCGGGTGGTCGCCAGAAAGGAAACCCGCTTCCGGGACCTCGTGCTCGAAGCCAAGGAAAGCGACCACGGCGTGAACCTCGACGCCGCGGCCGAAATCCTCGCGGCGCGCGTGCTATCCGGTGAGCTCGATTTGAAAAACTGGGATCATTCCGTCGAGCAATGGACCGCGCGGCTCGCCTCGCTTGGCAACTGGATGCCGGAGTTGGAAATGCCCGGCTGGACCGACGAGGACCGGACCGACGCGATCGCGCAGATCTGCCACGGTGCGGTCAGCTACAAGGAAATCAAGGAAGCCAACGTCTGGCGCGTGCTGCGCGAGTGGCTCAGCGCCGCCCAGCGCGCGGCGCTGGATTCGTATTGCCCGGAGCGGGTGAATTTGCCGAACGGCCAGTCCGCCAAGATCACTTACGCGTTCGGCATAGACCCGTTCATTTCCGTGCGGGTCTCGCACCTGTTTGGAATCTGGGAGACGCCGATCATCGCCAACGGCCGTGTTCCCCTGCTCGTCCACATCCTCACGCCCGGCCAGAAACCCTGGCAAATGACCAAGGATCTGAAAGGCTTCTGGCAGACCGGCTACGCGCAGATGAAAAAGGAAGTCGCCGGACGCTATCCCAGACATCCATGGCCGGACGATCCTCGGGCGTGGGTCGCGGCCGGCTCTCCCAGAAAATAATTCCCAACACTTTCCCTCAATCCCATGTGGCGCATCTTATTCCTGTTCTCCGCTCTTCCCATCGCCGCCGCGCTCATCGCCCGTTGGATCTTGGGGCTGCGGGTGCTGGCGGAAACGGGCAAGCGCCCGTGCCGCTGCGACCTTGGAGCCTGGATGCCCGCGCCGGACGACACCGCCGTGATTCACCGCGCCGATGAGTCGGCCGCCGAGTTTGGCCGCCAACTCCGGCTCAAGGCGCTAGTCGAGTGGCGCGAGCGCGATCCGAAATCCGCCAACTCGCGGGAAAACACCCGGCGCTTCGGCATGGCCGTGCCTCCGCTCAGCGGCATCATCGCGGTCTTCGCGGTGCTGGTGGCGAAAATCCCGATCATCGGCGGCATCTCCGTTCTGCTAGCGGCTACCGCGCTCGCCACCGCGCTCGGTTTGTTGTCGCTCGGCTCCGAGCTCAACGCCATCACCCTGGCCGCCAAGAAACTTCGCGAGGCGAAAAGCTTCCCGCTGCGCGACGACGAGGACGCCGTGATCCGCTGCGCCGTCGCCCACGCCTGGAAGGAAACCCTGCCGCCCATCCTCGGCTTGCTTCAGCGCTGAAACTAACGATTTGTCGGAGGGACCTGCGACATCGTCTTGAAGTCGCCGTTTTCGCAGCAGCGGACGAAGCCTTCCGAGTAGCTTTTCAGCTTGTCCCAGCACTGGCGGATTTCACTGGCCTCCTCCTTGCTCACCGAGTGGTCGTTGGCCGCGGCGGAAATATGGTTCAACAAATTTGAAAACTGTCCGATGATTTCTTGGGTGGCTGGCAGGACGTGGTCGATCTGATGGCCGCTCACGTCCGGGTCTTTCACGAAATGCCCGCCCTGGCGGAGGCACAGCCATTCGACAATCCCGTTGTCGCCGCTCAGGTCGATGATTTGAAGCAGGCGGTCCAGCGGATTGCGGCTGCCCGAACCGTCGTCCGAGGGCTTCTCCGCCCATTTGTAAACCAATGAAAGCGATACTCCCAAGTCTGCGGCAACCGCCTTCGGGGTGGTTTTTCGCAGCGCCCGCTTCAAGACATCATGACTCTCCATGGCGGGAAGTTGACCGGGTCGCAGGCGATTGGAAAGCCCGCAAATTACAGGCCCGTTTCCGACCGCTGACCCGTCGCCAAGCATCGCAGTTGTTTGCACCATCGCTTTGATCCAAACGCAAAATACTTGCGTGAACAATAAATCAGGGCAAGTTGCCAACATGTTCCGCGCCTTGATTACCATCCTTCTCATGGGATTTGTTCCGCTCCGCGCGAGCGAATTGAAAATCGCCGTGCTGCACCCCCTTCTCGCTGATCTGGCCCGGCAAGTCGGCGGCGGGCAGGTTGAAGTCGTCGATTTGATCGGTCCGAACGGCGACCCGCATCATTTCGAACCCACCCCCGAGGATCTCAAAAACTCCGAGGCCGCTACGATCTATCTGGTCGCGGGAATGGGGCTGGAGAGCTACCTGCCGAAGTTGAAGGCAATCATCGCCAACAAGGCGACCCTAGTCGAAGTCGGGGCGACTTTACCGGCGCTTGAAGGAGCCTGTGATCACGAGGGCCATGATCACGAGCGCAAACATGAAGTCGATCCGCATTGGTGGCACTCCATCGATCATTTCCGCCGTGCGACCGGGGTCGTCGCGGAAGTTTTCGCCGCGGCCTCGCCTGAGAACGCCGCCGCGTTCCGCAAGAATGCGGAAATCTATCGAAGCCAGCTCGACGAACTTGAGCGTTGGGCAAAACGCGAGATTTCCAAAATCCCGCGGGACAAGCGCCACCTCGCCACCGCCCACGCGGCATTCAATTATTTCTGCAAGGAGTTCGGTTTCACAGCGCATCCGGTGCAGGGAATCAACCGCGAGCAAATGCCCGGTCCAAAGGAACTGGCGGCGCTGGTGGCCAATTTGAAGAAGAACGAAGTGACCGCCATCTTCCCGGAGAAGGAGTCGAATCCGAAGATTCTCCAGACGCTGACGAAGGACACGGGAATCCGTCTCGGCGATCCATTGATCGCCGACGGGACGGGTGGTTCGGGCTATGTGGCGATGGTCCGCCACAATGTGGAGACCATCGTCAAGGGACTGGTACCTTGATCCGCATCGCCGAATGGGCCTGCCGGCAGTAATACCGGAGGATTTCAGAACGCGTGCAAAGCCCAGCTGCCGGAAACGACGGTGAAGGAGGTGCTGAGAGCAGCGTGATTGAGAAAACCAGACTTTTCGTCGCCAACGCATGACGATTTCAGGTCGTTTTTGAGGTGACATCCCCTTGTCGGGATGGCCTTGAACGGGTGTGAAAACCCGAAATATCAAGGCTTTGGAGCCCTTCAAAATCCCGCTCGCTGGCTTTAAATCTCCGTTTGTCCGTGGAATCCGGTGATTTTTCTCTCAAGCGATGGACAGGTCGAGTTTACCAAGAAAGAAAAAGACCCGGATGCGAAGGGCGGCGAATGTCCGCAAGCCCCTCGGACTTATGGCTTTTCATGACGCCCTCCGCCATGGAAGGAGTGGCGATCTTGTCCACCTTGCCAGTGCTGAAAATGAAGACATGGCCGGGCTTGGCGGGATCGAAACCCTCGGGCACGGCCACCGCGAGCCGAAGGTTTCTTTCGGTGACTCCGGCTTTCTTTTCCATATCCGGAGATGAGTCACCCGTGCCGATTTCACTTCCCTTAACCGAAGCGAGATCCTTCAGGAGTTCAGCGAAGCAGGGCTTTTCGATGAGCTGCATCTTGCCGACACCGCGCCACGCCGCCATCTCAAACGTCGAAGCCGAAATGCCGCTTCGCATTGCCGAAACACACCGCGCGGATGAGCCCGGAGAGCACCTCGAAATCATCCGGCAGCTCGCCGCGGTCGGCCTCGCTGCCGATGAGATTGCAGAGGATGCGGCGGAAATATTCGTGGCGCGGGAACGACAGGAACGAGCGCGAATCGGTGAGCATGCCGACGAAGCGCGACAAGAGCCCGGTGGCTGATAGAGCATCCAACTGGAGCTCCATGCCGTTCTTCTGGTCGAGGAACCACCAGCCCGAACCGAACTGGATCTTGCCGGCCACCGTGCCGTCCTGGAACGCGCCGGTGAGGCAGGCGAACAGATAGTTGTCCCGCGGGTTGAGATTATAGAGCACCATCTTCGGCATCACACCGGCACTTGTCAGCGCGTCGAGATACATGACGAGTGCCGCGCCCTGGGTCGTGTCGCCGATGGTGTCGTAGCCGGTGTCCGGGCCGAGTTTACCGGCCATCTGCGAGTTGACGTTGCGGAACGCGCCGAGGTGGAGCTGCTTGGTCCAGCCCTTCGCCGCGTCGAGATGGCCGAAGAAGACCATCAGATAGAACGAGAATTTTTCCTTCTCCTCCGGGGTGGCGGCTTTGCCGGCGCGGGCCCGTTCGAAGATCATCGCCGCCTCCTCGTCCGTGCAGCGCAGCGCGGGAAGACGATCCAGCCCGTGGTCCGACAAGCGTCCGCCCGCCGCGTGGAAATCGTCATGGCGCCTTTGCAAGGCGGCCAGCAGGTCAGAGAAATGGATGATGGCTATGTCTGTGGCGGCTTCGAGCTTTTCCAACCATGGGGCGAGCAAGTCCGGACGATCCACCAGCAGCGCCTTGTCCGGGCGGAAGGTCGGCAGGACTTTCGTGGACAGGTCCGAGGCCGCGATCCGGTGATGGTCGTCGAGCGAATCGGCCGGATCATCGGTCGTGCCGACGACGCGTACGTCGAATTTTTTCAACAGCCCGTGGACGGAAAAATCCGGCTCGGCGAGTTTGGCGTTGGTCCGCTCCCAGATTTCATCCGCGGTGTCGGGCGTGAGCAGGAGGTCGATGCCGAAATAGCGCTGCAGTTCGATGTGGGTCCAGTGGTGGATCGGGTTGCGCAGGGTGTAAGGCACGGTTTCCGCCCAGGCTTGGAACCTCTCGCGCGGCGAGGAGTCGCCGGTGATCAGTTCTTCGTCGATCCCGTTGGCACGCATCAAGCGCCACTTGTAATGGTCGCCGCCGAGCCAGATGTCGGAAATGTTGTCCCACCGGTGGTTGGTCGCGATTTCGCGGGGCGAGAGATGGCAGTGATAGTCAATGATAGGCTGGTCCTTCGCCACTTCATGGAAAAGCCGACGGGCGGTGGGAGAGTAGAGCAGGAAGTTTTCGTCGAGGTAAGCCATAGCGGACACTATTCCACCGTGAGAACCGCCGCGGGCCAAGCGGGAAAACACGTTATTTCACCGCTCCTCCCAGCTTTCCTCGTGGTGCTCGGCGGACTTGGGTTCGAGATGCGAAATGACCCGCCCGTCGGGACGCAGCAACTCGGCGACGCTGGCCTCGATCGCCGTGGCGGCTTCGTGCGCCTCGCCCACCGTGAGATCGTCGTCGAAAACCAGGTGGAACTCAATCCAATGGGTTCTTCCCGAGTGGCGGTGGCGCAGGTTGTGGTAGGAAAGCCCGCGCTTGGCCACCTCGGCGTCGAGCAGATCGCGAATGCGCTTCTCCATAACGGGGTCGCTCTCGTCGAGCAGGCCGCCGAGGCTCTCGCGGATCAACTTGTAGCCGACGCGCAGGATATTGAGCGCCGCCAGCATGGCCGCGATCGGATCCCACCAGACCCAGCCGGTGGATTTGTAAAGCCCGAGGGCGACCAGCACCGCCACGCTCGACCAGACATCGGTGAGCACGTGCATGCCATTGGCGCGGAGCAGCGGCGAACCACTGCGTTTGCCCAGAGCGACGAGCGAAAGCCCGAGCACCAGATTGATGCCCGCGGCCCCCGCGGTGACCGCCAGCCCGAAGCCGAGGTTCTCGATCCGCACGCCGAAAATCATCTGCCGCACCGCCTCGTAGAAAATCAGCAGCGCCGCCGCGGAAATCATCGCGCCCTCGAAGCCCGCCGAGAGAAACGACACCTTGTCATGCCCGAAATGGTGGGTCTCGTCCGCCGGCTTGTGGGCGAGCCGCAGCGCCCAGACCGCGAAACCCACCGCGAGGAAATGCACCACCGACTCCGCGGCGTCCGAGTAAATGGCGGAAGATCCGGTCACCACTGCGGCGGTCACCTTCGCCCCGAGCAGCACCACGGCCGCCGCGAGCGAGAAGTTCATCATCCGTTTTTGATCGTCGTAACTCGCCACCCAGGCAGTTTGCACGCCGCCCGGGGCATGGCAATCCCGACGAATCCTCTAATCTTTCACATCCGAGCTTGTTTTCGTTCAAAAACCAGCCATAGCCTCGCCGCCCGGCAAGTCAGATGATCTGCGAGTCCGGAATATTGACTCACATTTGCTCATGGATACGCCTCCTTTTTCCGAACTCGGGTTGCCCGATACTCTGCTCGCCGCCATTGAAACCCTCGGTTACGAGCGTCCCTCGCCGATTCAGGCCATGAGCATCCCCCCTGCCCTGCTGGGCAAGGACCTGGTCGGCCTTTCCGCCACCGGCTCCGGGAAAACCGCCGCTTTCACGCTTCCCGCCCTTGCGAAACTCGACGTCAAACAAGGCTACCCGCAGGTGCTGATCCTCTGCCCCACCCGCGAGCTCGCGGTCCAGGTCTGCGAGGAAGTCCACCGCCTCGGCGCAAAAATGAACGGTCTTCACGCCACTCCGGTTTACGGCGGTGCCCCGATCGACCGCCAGCTCCGCGCGCTGCGCTCCGGCGCGCAGCTCGTCGTCGGCACTCCCGGCCGCTTGCTCGACCACCTCCGCCGCGGCAGTTTCGACGCCTCCCGCATTAAGATGGCCATCCTCGACGAGGCCGACCGAATGCTCGACATGGGCTTCAAGGACGAAATGGACGAGCTGCTCGCCGCGCTTCCCGCCGACCGCCAGACGCTGTTCTTCTCCGCGACGATGAATCCGGGCGTGTCCCGCCTGATCCAGAAATTCGGCAACAGCCCGGAAGTCATCCAGATCGAGCAAAAAGCCCGCACCGTTTCCACGGTCGAGCAATCCTATTTCGAAGTGCGCCAGCGCTCCAAAGTCGAGGTGCTTTCCCGCATTCTCGACATGAACCCGCCCCGTCTCGGGATTATTTTCTGCAACACCAAGCGCTCGGTCGATGAATGCACTGAAGACCTCGTCAACCGGGGCTACGCCGCCGACCGCCTTCACGGCGACATCACCCAGCAAATGCGCGAACGCGTTCTCAAGCGCTTCCGCGACGGTGCCGTGGAAATCCTCGTCGCCACCGACGTCGCAGCCCGCGGACTCGACATCGAGGAAATCGACATCGTCTTCAACTACGACCTGCCGACCGACCCGGAAGACTACGTCCACCGCATCGGCCGCACCGGCCGCGCCGGCCGCTCGGGCCGTGCGGTGAGCTTTGTTTACGGCCGTGAAATCTATCGTCTCCAGTCGATCGAGCGCTACACCCGCTCGGTCATCAAGCGCGAGCGGATTCCGTCCGTCGAGCAAGTCGAAGGCCGCCGCGCGGACCTCATTTTCGACGACCTCAAGGAGCGTCTGGAATCCGGCAAATTCGATTCCTATCAGGACAACATCGACCGCCTGCTCGAACAAGGCCACACTCCCACCGACATCGCCGGCGCGCTCGTCACGATGATCCGCGAAGCCAGCGGCCGCGAAGGTTCCGCCATCGAGGAAGACCGCGAACCGGAACGCCGCGAACGCCGCGAGGCTCCCCGCCGCGATGACCGCCCGCAACGTGACGATCGTCCGCAGCGCGACGACCGCCCGCAACGCGATGATCGTGGCCCCCGCCACGATGGCCCGCGCGACATCATTCCTCAGGAAAGCGGTATGACCCGCCTGTTCCTCTCGCTCGGCAAAACCCACGGCGTGATGGCCAAGGAAATCGTCGGCATGCTCTACCGCGAAGCCGGATTGCCGGACGGTTGCCTCGGCCGCATCACCCTGTTCCCGAAACACTCGCTGGTCGATGTCCCGGAGCAATTCGTCGGCCAGGTCATCGACCGCACCCGCAACGCCCGCCTCCGCGGCCGCCCGTTCCGGATGGACGTGGACCGCGGACCCGCCTGATAGCGGCTTACGCGTTAGGCGCGTATTTCGCGAGGAGCACCTCGGCCTTGCCGGGAGCGATTCCCTCGTGGAAATCGTCGTTCACCATGCACACCGGCGCGCTGCCGCAGGACGCGAGACACTCGGCGAACTCGACGGAGAATTTCCCGCACGGAGAAACCGTGACCGGGTGGTGATGGGAATCGCTGGCCGAGCGGTCGATACCGGTCAGTTCGCACAGGCGCTCCATCAACTCGTAGCTGCCGCCCATCGCGCAGGAAAGCGTGCGGCAGACGCGGATGTGGAACTTGCCGGGAGCGGACTGACGGAAGCCCGGATAAAAAGTGACGACTTCGAGCACCTTGATCGGCTCGATCGAGAGCTTGGCGGCGACCCACTCGATGGAGGGCGCCGAAATGTAACCGAAGTGATGCTGGACGATGTGCAGCAGCGGCAAGGTCGCGGCGCGCTTGCTCTCCGGGTAGTGCGAGATGCGCTCGTCCGCCTCGGCTTCAAGCCCGGGAGTGACGACGAACGGCGGATAGAACTTGCTGCCGGGCGTCTCGTGGGAGGCGACGTTTTCTTCGAGAGTGGAGTGGGGCATCGGGAGATTTGGTGAAATTATTTTAGCCGCAAAGAAGCGCAAGAGGAGCGCAAAAAATTAAGATTCGGAGTCGAGGTCTTGGGAGAGTGCGTATTTTTTGATCTGGAGGATCGGGGAGCCGAAATTGATGAGGAGGCCGTGTTCTTTGCGGGAAGCGCGGAGATAGCCGAGCAATTGTGAGATATGCTCGTTGAGAATGGTTTTTACGGCTTTCAGTTCGATGACCAATTTGCCGACAACGAGCATGTCGAGGTCCAGATCACCGAGCAAAGTCCCATCGTCATCAAAGACTGACAGCGATGGCTGTTGCACAACCTCGATGCCTCGATGGCGAAGGCGATTGGCCAGACCGTTCTCATAAATCTTCTCCTTGTGGCCATGACGCAGAAACTTGTGAAGCTCGAAGGAACATTCCCTCACCTCGTCACAAATCTGGAATATGAAATCTTTTTGCGCCATTTTTTCGCCTTCTTGCGGCTAAAAACTCTTCACCGGTCGCACTCGCCCATCACGAAATCCAGCGAGCCGAGGATGGCCGGGATGTCGGAAACCATGTGGCCGGGCAGGAGCTTGGAGGTGATGGAGAGATTGCAGAACGAGGGGCTGCGGATTTTCAGGCGATACGGGACCCCGCCGCCCTTCGAGTGAATGAAGAATCCGAGTTCGCCTTTGGGGTTTTCTGCGGCGAAATAAACTTCGCCGGCGGGGGCGTCGATGCCTTGGGTGGAGACGATGAAATGATGGATGAGCTCCTCCATCGACATCATCACGCGCTCCTTGTCGGGCAACATGCTCTTGGAGTCGGCTAGATTCACCGGGCCGTCGGGCATGGTGTCGAGGACCTGGCGGCAAATGCGGATGGACTGACGCATTTCCTCCATCCGGATCTGATAGCGGGCGTAACAGTCGCCTTCCTCGGCGATCGGCACGTCGAATTCATATTTCTCGTAGCCGAGGTAAGGACTGTCCTTGCGGAGGTCGCGGGGGACACCGGAGGCGCGGAGGTTAGGGCCGGTCATACCAAAGGCGATGGCGGACTCGCGGCTGATCACGCCGACATCGACCATGCGGTCGACGAAGATCTTGTTTTTGTCGAGCAGCTTGGAGATCTCGCCGATGGTGACGAGGCACTCGTCGAGGAACTGGCGGACGGACGCTTCGAAGCCCGGAGGCATGTCGCGGAGTTGTCCGCCGACGCGGGTGTAAGAGGTGGTGAAGCGGGCGCCGGTGAGTTGTTCGCAAAGATTATAGACTTTCTCCCGCTCGGTGAAGGTGTAGAGGAAAACCGTCATCGCACCGACGTCCATGGCGCAGACGCCGACGCCGAGCATGTGGGAGGATATTCGCGCGAGCTCGCAGCAAAGCACGCGCAAGGCCTGGCCGCGCGGCGGCAGCGTCCAGCCCATCAGTTTTTCGACGGCGCAGGCGTAGGCGACGTTGTTCGCCAGCGGTGCGAGGTAGTCCAGACGGTCCGTGTAGGGCACGAACTGGTTGTAGTGCATGTTTTCCGCGATCTTCTCGTCGCCGCGGTGAAGGAAACCGACGTCGGGATCGGCGGAGTCAATGATTTCGCCGTTCAGTTCGAGGATGAGGCGCAACACGCCGTGAGTCGCCGGGTGGGACGGGCCCATGTTTAGCACCATGCGCTCGCCGACGAGATCATCCGTTTCCGCATGATAGTGGTCTGCGGCGCGGGCGGCGCGGGCGATGCTGTCGGGTGCCTCGATTTCTTGGGTAGTGTTGCTCATGCCGGATTTGCCGGGGAAATAAGCGCCCAAAACGACCCGATTCGCAAGGGGTTTGTGAAAATTTTCACAAGCTTCCGCGACCGTAGCGCTCGCGGAATTGACGGAGCAAATCATCAACCGATCGGCGGGCGGCGGGACAAACGCCGGACGAGGCGTTTGGAACGGAGCGTCCACCGGCGAATGAAAAATGACAGGCTCGGGAGTGCCTGGCTCGGGTTGAAACGGCGAGCCCACCGGATTCAGATAGACCAATGGCTCAGAGCTGACTGCGGCGGGAACGCGGCCAAGAGTTTCGAAAAGAAGTTGGAACGAACGCTCGCTGGCCGTGAGGGTATTGATTCGAGTGATATGGGGCCTGCGGGGAATTTCCCCAATCCACTGGACCAGAGGGAATAAAATCCCGCCGCGCAAAAAGCCACGGATCCACGGAAAACCATTGGCATCTCAAGACCGCTCTGCTTGCCTCCATTCCATGAAATCCTACCTCGTCATGACGGTGCTCGGCAATGACCGCCCCGGACTCGTCAACTCGCTCGCCGACACCGTGGCCAGCCATGGCGGTAACTGGCTCGAAAGCCGGATGGCTCGGCTCGCCGGACAATTCGCCGGCATCGTCCGCATCGAATGCCCGTCGGAAACCGCCGACGCGCTGATCAACGAACTCCAAACGCCCGGCAACTCCGGCCTCACCATCCTCGCGGTCCGCCAGCAAGCCCAGGAACCCCTGCCCCGCCGGACTCTCGCCGTGGAAGTCGTCGGCAACGACCGCCCGGGCATCGTTCGCGAGCTATCCGCCGCGGTCGCCAGCTCCGGCGGCAACATCGAGGAACTCACCACCGGCCTCGAAAGCGCGCCGATGAGCGGGCAGCCGATGTTCCGCGCCCACGGCGTCATTTCCATTCCTGAAAACGCGGAACCCGCCGCGCTCACCGCGGCCATCGAAAGCCTCGGCAACGACCTGACCGTCGATATCACCGCGTGAATTTCATTCTCCCTGCCGGCGGGGGCTTCCACTCACTCGAAATCAAACGATTTGCGCCGCGCGGGCAGTAGCTTGAAACGGCCGCCGTTCATCTGGCGGATGGGATCGAAAACGGAATCCATGCCGACGGATTTGATCTCGCAAACCTGCGCCATCAACTCGCCGAGGCGGCCTTTGGGGAAGCCTCGCTCCAGGAACCAGCAGAGGTATTCCATGGGGAGGTCCATGATAGGAACTCCCGCGGGCGGATAGGCCTTGATTCCGAATTTGCCGAAAGGAATCCGTGTCTTGCCGATCTCGATGAGGAGGTTGCGGAAATCCTCGCGGTCGATCTCGGTGATATCAGCCACAAGGGATGATTAGTTCTGCGCGGTAGCCGGAGCAACCGGCTTCGGGCTGTTCGCCTTCAACGCGGCTTCGGTCTGGCTCTTATACCAGGTGTCGTATTGATCCTTGGGCAGCACTTCCATCGAGCCGACCATGTTGCCATGACCCTCTCCGCAGAGCTGGCCGCAGACGACGAAGGTTTCTAGAGGCTTGATCGGCGTAAACCACATCGGGATTTCCCGCCCCGGAATGGCGTCCTGCTGGATGCGCATCGGAATGATGGAATAGTTGTGAATCACGTCCTTGGTGCCGATGTTGAGCACGGCAGGCTGGTTGACGGGGAGCTTGAGGATCGGGCTGGTGAAGTCGTCCAAGGCGTTGGGATCGGTGTAGTCGATGCCGAGATCGTTGGAGCCCGAGATGAGGTTCGGATCCACCCGGCCGAACTTGTTGTCGGCGCCGGCGTAGTGATAGGTCCAGCCGAACTGCCAGCCGACGACGCGGACCCGCACCGGATTGAGGTTTTGCACGTCCTTCCAGCTGTCCACGCGCTCGGCCCACAGCGGGAA